>JBARVN010000205.1:0-37250 GCA_049646285.1 Albidovulum sp.
GCGACTTGATCCTTGGCCATCGTTCCTTCGCTGCAAATTGTATGAACGGCCGGTTTTTGCGCTGCGTTGCGACAACGAATTCTTAGCAGTCGCAGCATTATCCGTGCTGCGAGCGCTCGCAGCGAGGAATCTGTTGGTCTCCTGTGGGCTCCGTGCCGCCATTACGCCTAAAAATTGCTATGACTGCACCCAAAACGTCAACGCTCGCGAAAACCGCCAACAAGCTGAAAAGCGACAGATTTCCAGATTTCACGAACGGCGGGTTCAAGGGGCACTCAAAAAACCACGTTGCTGCACCAGCATTAGGCGGCTCTGAGCCCAGACCTACGGGTTTGATGCGATGCGGCGAACGGCCGGATTTCGTAACTATTGGCGTGTTGCTCGCGTTGGTTTGAGCTGCACCAGGTTTCTCCTGCGCGCTTTGATCAGATAGCATAAAGCGTTTCGCGTTAAACCTGAATCACCTAACGCTGCCTGAAATCAAAGATTTCAACGCGTTAGGTGATGCGTTATGTTTCAAGTTAAACGCGAAACGCTGTAGGGCTTCCTTATCTTGTGGTAAGGCCTTTGCCAGGTGTCCTGGTGGATCGTTGGTCAATCAAATCAGTCCTGATCCGGAGAAATCTTAGTTTTGCCACCGGAACCGCAACTTTCAGTTTTTTGCGCATGACCCGTCCGCGCCGATACGGCTCGCTGCGGCATGCGGCTCTGCCTGCAGCTTTTCCGCGCCTGCCAGGCAGGCGGCGATTCAGACTTAGCGACGAAAAAAAGGGCATCTGCGAATGGCTTGAACCACCGCAGCATTCGGCAAAGTCATGCTCACCAAACGATGGCTGACACCTTATGCTTATTGGAACATGGAAATCCAGACGGCCATACCATATATGCCCTGAATATCCGATTTCGCGCCAAAATTGGCCTTTGCCATTCTGGAACATACCATGAAAAGACGGCAAGTTTTGATTGTTGTATGCGTCGCCATGATGCTGGCTGGCGCATGGGCCTTCTTGAAAAGCCCTCGGGACAGTGTCTTGGAGATTGCTCCGACAGAAATGTCCGTTGACGCCTCAGCTAAGCAGTACAGTGATCTAAAACAGGAATGGGAGCGGCTGACTTTCGAAAACTATGTTGCAAGAGCTGCTCAGCAGATCGGGGCGACCTGGCCTTTGGCAGATCAGATTTGGCCCGGCGCTGACTATGGCAATATTAACGTCCTATTTGTCGAGACAAATGGAGAGAATGCCTGGCTGGTGACGCCCGACGGGAATATCGTGAAATTCCCGGCCAAGGATTTGCCTTCTGCCTATCGCGTCACTGGCTACCCCTTTCGGTTCACCAGCTCTGAGCAGACACTCAACGGCATCCCAACCCTGAAGGTCGAAGTTGATTCTGATCTGTTTCTTGGGCCTTACAAAAGCTCTGAATTTGAATCCTTACCGACTTCGAGCCTGCTTTTTGCATTTACAGCGCATGAAGAATTTCACCGTGTTCAAAACACCTGGAACGTGGAATATACAGATCAGGAAAAACTAATTGAAATCGGACAGGATAACTTTGCCGCCCGGGCACAACGATATGAAATCATTCGGGCATTGCGCCTGGCGTTGTTGAACCCCGAAGAAGAAACCGAAAATCTTGAGGCCGCCAAATGGTGGTTTGAAGCTTATAGAAATGACCATCCGCAAGAGTATGAACTCGCCAAATCAATGGATATTCTCGAAGGGGCTGCCAGGTATTTTGATATGGCGATGAATGTCAGATCGGTTGGTGGATTTCATCTGAGCGCAGAAGAATTGCGCGCCAATTATCAAAGGATGATTTTGACGGATTATACGCTGGATGCCGACAGTTTCTTTGGTCTGCCAGATGAAGAATCCTATGACATCGGCGGGATAGCTGGCGTCTTGTTGGAAATGAAGGACGACGCGACATGGAAAGATCGGGTTGAACAAGGGACGCCGCCACTTGAAATACTACTGGAAGGTTACAGCGCATCCCCCCAAGAGCCATCACCAGAAGTGACTAATTTAGTAGAAGAAATTAGGCATTTCCGCTCTCAATCTGGTAAATGACGGGCGCTTAGGTTCAGTGCTTATGCGCAGGGGAGGCGAGTTCATTGAAGAGATCGCCAAAGCAATCGGCTGTGTTGCGTCTCTTTTGTTGGGTCGCGGCGACGAACAGGAAGGACACGCCCGTCTTCACCAATTGGTCGGGTTGGTCATTCTGGCCCGGCTGGACCTCAATAACATACGATGCGCGGAAGCTGACATCGACAAAAACTGAAGAAACACATTGACAGATTAGAGAACAAAATCGGCTCTAACCGGACACAACAGGCAGGCAGATCGGGGTTTAACAAAAGGGGCGCCGTAGCGCCCCTGATTGCCGTTTGAGTTGATCCGTTCAGACCGCTTTTTTCAGCGCCTCGACCAGATCGGTCTTTTCCCATGAAAATCCACCATCCGCTTCCGGTTCGCGGCCAAAATGGCCGTAAGCTGCGGTGCGCTGATAAATCGGCTTGTTCAGGCCCAGATGGGTGCGGATGCCGCGTGGGGTCAGGTCCATGACTTTGCCCAAAGCAGCCTCAATCGCGATCTCATTCACTTCGCCGGTGCCATGCGTATCGACATAGACTGACAAGGGTTTTGCCACACCGATTGCATAAGAGATCTGCAATGTGCAGCGGCTTGCCAGACCGGCGGCCACGATGTTCTTGGCAAGGTAGCGCGCGGCATAAGCGGCCGAGCGGTCGACCTTGGTCGGGTCTTTGCCGGAAAACGCACCGCCACCATGCGGAGCCGCCCCACCATAGGTATCCACGATGATCTTGCGCCCCGTCAGACCCGCGTCGCCATCGGGGCCGCCGATGACAAAGGTTCCTGTCGGATTCACCCACCATTCGGTCTTGTCCGTCAGCCAGCCTTCGGGCAGCACTTCGCGGATGTATGGTTCCACTATGGCGCGGATGTCATCCGAACCCTGGCTTTCAAGGGCGTGCTGGGTCGAGAGAACCAAAGATGTCACTTCGACTGGTTTGCCATTCTCATAGCGCAGCGAAAGCTGTGACTTTGCATCGGGGCGCAGCGTTGGCTCGGCGCCCGATTTGCGCACTTCCGCCAATCGACGGAGGATCGCGTGGGAATATTGGATCGGTGCTGGCATAAGCTCTGGCGTTTCATCGACGGCATAGCCGAACATGATGCCTTGGTCGCCAGCCCCGTCCCGGTCCACGCCTTGCGCGATATGGGCGGATTGTTCGTGCAGGAAGTTCAGCACATGACAGGTGTTCCAATGGAACTTTTCCTGCTCATAGCCGATATCGCGGATGCAATCGCGGGCGATCTGGCCGATGCGGCCCATATAGTCTCTCAGGCGTTCTTGGTTGGACAGGCCCACCTCGCCGCCGATGACGACCATGCCGGAGGTTGCGAAGGTTTCGCAGGCCACCCGGGCATTGGGTTCTTCGGTCAGAAATGCATCAAGGACGGCATCAGAAATCCGGTCACAAACCTTATCTGGGTGCCCTTCCGAAACGCTTTCGGAAGTAAAAATGAAATTTTCGCGGGTCATGAAAGTGCTCCATTGGGTATCCCCGCCACGTCAGGAAGCCGTTGTAGCGGTTCTGGAACTGTCGGTAGACACCAACCGCGGCGCGGTCAATCAGATATGCGTCGCCGCAGAAGCCCCAGTGCCAAAAACGCCACAAAGAGCACTATTGTTGCCGGAACGTCGCCGGTTTGCGCATAAACCGTGGGCGGAAGGGCGGGCGGCAGATCCGCATCTATCACACCTTCAGTGTTCAGCGCCAGGGATTGCAACACCCGGCCCTTGGCATCAATGACAGCCGTCACCCCGGTGTTGGCGGCGCGCAAAAGAGGCAAGCCCTGTTCCACGGCACGCAGCCGCGCTTGCGCGAGATGTTGATAGGGGCCGGATATGTCACCAAACCAGCTGTCATTGGTTATCTGCATGATCCAGTCTGCGCGTTCGGGCGCGGCGTTCAGATCTTGCGGGAACACAGCCTCATAGCAGATCAATGGCAGGGCCTTTCCCGCCCGGCCCAGATCCAGCACCTGCGCACCCGGCCCAGGGGTATAGCCATTGCCTTCTCGCGCGGCGAAGGCCGATATGCCGACCGTTGCGAACGCATCGCCAAACGGGATGTATTCGCCAAAAGGCACCAGATGGAATTTGTCGTAGCGCTGAAAGACCTCGCCGGCGCCGTTCAGCACAACCAGACTATTGAAATAGCGCGCGCCCTCGGACCGTTGAATGCCGGTTGCAATAGGGACGCCACCAGAGGCTTTGGCCATATCGGCAAAGAGGCCCCCGACATTGTCGAGCAAATAGGGCACGGCAGTTTCCGGCCAGATGATCAGGTCAAGCGGCTGTGAGGCGGGCAGGGCAGTTTGCGCCATCTGCCGGTCGAGAAATACACGCCACATATCACCTTGCCATTTAAGCTCTTGCGCGGCGTTTGGCTGGACCAAACGGATCCGAACAGATGGATCGCGCAGGTCCGTGGTTTGGCCAAGCCGCAGATCGCCACCCATCCAGACGCCGCCGAGAACAAGCGCACCAAGCGCCGCAAGGGCAACGCGCCCGGGCCAGCGCCGCGCCAGAAACGGCAAAGCCACTGGCAGGGCGGCCAATAGGCTTAGACCAATGGGGCCGACAATAGCCGCAGCCTGCATGGCTGGCGTGTCGATCCATATGTGGCCAAGCAGCGCCCAGGGAAAACCAGTAAAGATGTATGTGCGCAGCAGATCAGTGGCCGCTAGCCCCAGCGCAAAACCCACGGCCCGTGTGCCTTTGGTGCGCCCCATCGTTGAAAGAGCCGCTGCGAGCCCCCAAAAAAGTGCCATGCCGGCGGCCATCAGCAGCAGAGCAAAGGGGGCCATCCAGCCGTGCCGGGCGATATCTACTAAGAACGGCTCAACAATCCAGAACAGCGACGCTGCAAAATAACCTGCCCCACCGGCCCATCCCAGCCAAATGGCGCGTGCGGATGACTGAACCGCAATCAGCGACATAAGTACGCCCAACGCGGGCAATGCCAAAAACCACCAGCCAAGCGGGGCCTGCCCGGACGCAACCAATGCACCACATAGGATCGCAAGAAGATAGGCGCGCGCGGATGGCCGAACAGGCCGGGACAGGAACCGGCGCACGGGCACCATGTTCAGGCAGCAGCCATTGGCAACCGAACCCTCAGCCGCTTGACCCGGCGTGGGTCGGCGTCGACCACTTCGAATTCTGCGCCGCTTTCATGCGGGATCACTTCACCGCGCGCAGGCACGCGACCTATCAGCATGAAGACCAGCCCCCCCAGCGTGTCGATTTCTTCATCTTCTTCCTCGGCAGCCAGTTTCAACCCAATCTCAGCCTCAAACTCATCAAGAGGGGCGCGGGCCTGCACCAGATACTGGCCGGGCTTTTCTTGCAACCAAAGCCCGTCTTCCAGCGTGTCATGCTCATCCTCAATCTCGCCGATCACGGTTTCAATCAGATCTTCGATCGTCAGCAGTCCATCGACGCCGCCGTATTCATCGATCACCAAAGCCATATGAATGCGGTCCGACTGCATTTTTTGCAGCAAGACACCGATCGGCATGGACGGAGGCGCGTAGAGCAAGGGGCGCAGCATCTTGCGCAAGTTGTAGCGTGGTTTTGGGTCGGAAAACGCCTGTTGCAACGCCAGATCCTTGAGGTGAATTATCCCCAAGGGATTGTCGAGCGTGCCTTTGAAGACCGGCAGCCGCGAAAACCCGCTTTCGCGAAACTGGGCGACAACGTCGTCAAGTTTTGTGGCGACATCCACGGCGATAATTTCCGCCTTGGGAATGGCCACATCTTCGACGCGCATGCGGCGCAGATTGCCAATACCATGCGCAACCGGTCCAGCCGTCGCGCGGGTGCCCGCCTCATTCATAGGCGATGCGGCATCCGTTTCCGTATCTGTGGGGGAAAGAGCATCGAAAATCCGGCCAAAAAAACCGCGCTGCTCACTACTGTCTAAAGGGTCGGGCGCGTCTTGCGCCACCATAGACCCGTCTTCGCTATCGCCCATTGGTCCTTTCCAGAAACAACCCGCATGTGATCGCGGGCCTACACATATGGGTTCGCCAGACCCAGTTTGGCAAGTATCCGAACTTCCGTACCCTCCATGAGCGCGGCATCATTGTCACGGATATGGTCGTATCCCATCAGATGTAACAGCCCGTGCACAAGCAAATGGGTGACGTGATCTGCGGGCGGTTTGCCCTGTTCTTCGGCCTCAGCCATGCAGGTTTCCCACGCGATGGCGATGTCGCCAAGCTCCTCGGGCCTATCAGCGGGGCCGGGGCGCGGACGGGTGGGGGCTGATCCATCAGCGTCCGCACCCAATTCGTCGGTCGGCCAGGACAGCACGTTGGTTGGTTGCGGCTTGCCGCGAAAATCTGCGTTCAACACCGCGATGCGGGCATCGTTGCACCCCAGCAGGCTTATCGAAAACCCAGCCGCAGGCAGGCCCTGATCGGCCATAACCGCAAGGGCCGCACGCGTAGCCAGATCCTCAAGCCCGAGGGTCTGCCAGCGCGCGTCCTCGACTAGCGTATCAACCAGTGGCTCCATCGTCGCGGTCATAGGCCTCGATGATGCGGGCCACAAGTGGGTGTCGCACAACATCTTTAGCGGTGAAGTAATTGAAGCTGACACCTTTAACGCCGTCGAGAATGCGTTCGGCATCAACCAGCCCGGAATTGGTGCCGCGTGGCAGATCAACCTGCGTGCGGTCGCCGGTGATCACCATGCGGCTGCCTTCGCCCAAACGGGTCAAGAACATCTTCATCTGCATGGTGGTCGAGTTCTGTGCCTCATCCAGCACCACAAAGGCATTGGCGAGCGTGCGACCGCGCATGAAAGCCAGTGGTGCGATTTCAATGCGTTTTTCTTCCAGAAGCTTGATCACCTGCTTGGCGGGCAGAAAATCATTCAGCGCATCGTAAAGCGGCTGCATGTAGGGATCGACTTTTTCCTTCATGTCACCGGGCAGGAAGCCAAGGCGTTCGCCTGCTTCGACGGCGGGTCTGGAAAGGATGATCTTATCAACATGGCCACCGATCAGCATTGTCACGCCAACGGCGACGGCCAGATAGGTTTTTCCCGTACCCGCCGGACCGATGCCAAAAGCCAACTCATTGGAAAACAGGTTTTTCACATATTCCTTTTGCGCCTCAGTCCGGGGCTCAACCTGTTTTTTGCGGGTCCGAATCTCAAACTTGCCGCCTGCGAACATTTCAAGCTGATCGTCAAGGCTGGCAGGGGTGGCAGGGCCGCCTTCGCCCAGCCGGATGACAGCATCAATCTCGCCCGCGTCAACCGGGCGACCGGCTTCAAGTTTGTCATAAAGGGTTTGAAGGACAGCTGCGGCCTGACCTCGGGCCTCTGCAGATCCGACCACGGCGATTTGATTGCCGCGGCGCAAGATATGCACGCCAAGCTGGTGCTCTATCTGAGCAAGGTTTCGATCAAACTCTCCGCAAAGATCAATCAAAAGCCGGTTTTCGGCGAATTCCAGAAGTGTCTCATGCAGATCTTCGGGACGCGGTGGCGGGGTTAAGGCGCTGATGCCCAAGCAAATCTCCCAATTCAGAGTTTATGGGGAAATGGTGCCTGCACAATGGCACTATGGCAAGCGTCTCTCGCGGATAATTGTACAGTTCGGCGCAAAAAGGCCACGGGCAGTGTGCCAGTGGCCTTTCTGCATCATGATTAGGCGTTCAAAAGACGTCTGGGATCGCCGATCCACGCTTGTGATCTGCAGCATAGCCCTTGGGCAGCACGCCGGAACACACGCGTTCCCCGGTGCGCGGATCAAGACGCAGGACCGAATATCCCTCGATCCCGTCATCTGCCATCCAGACATCGCAGCCGTCCGGGTCAACGTAGACGCCCCATTTGACCTTTTCGGCCAGATTGCCGGCATCAATGCTTCTATCAACCGTGTGATCGGTAACAGAACACCCGGCCAGAGCGGCGGCGGCAAGTGCCAATGTGATACGCATGCCCATACTCAATACCTTCCGATTTCGCGGTAACAGACGACTTCGACCCGGCGGTTTTTCTGCCGCCCGGCAGCGCTGGCGTTTGAGGCGACGGGCAGCGATTCACCGTAGCCTTTGACCGATGCCAGCCGCGCACCCACCGCTTGTGCAAGCCGCGCAACCGCGTTAGCGCGTTTCTGTGACAGGCCCAGATTATAGGAATTCGACGCCCTGCTATCCGTATGGCCCTGAATAGCATAGGAAAAAACGCCGTCCTGTCGGAAGAACTTTTTCAGCCGTTCCTGATCGGCAGGTCTGATGGTCGCGCTGTCTGTCGCGAACAGCTTATCCGAGTTTTCCACCAGACAGCTTTCGACCTTCATGCATACCGGCTTGCCATCTGGCGTTGTCCGGTTCCATGCGTAGCCTTCCCAGCCATCGTCGATCATCCAGACCTGACAGCCGTCCGGCGTCTGGGCAAGCGCCGGTTTGTACCGGTCTGCCTTGATCACTCTGGTTTCCGCCAGCGCGGGGGCTGCGATCATCGCGGCCACAACGCTCAGTGCGGCAAAATGCACGCACGGTTTTTCTATGAAAATCACCCCTACCCCCACACAGTCACAAATGAGCCCGACCTGGTTGGGCGGACTCGTTCAACACCCAATGAGGAGTTTACCAGAGAATCCGCAAAACCAAATCTCTGATCACAAGGCATTGAAGTTACTTGTGAAACAGTATGGTCGAGAATCGCGAATTGTTGGTGTTATGTGGGTTAATTGGAGATGGGCTGAGTAGGAGCGCCTTCACCAGCGACCACTTCGCCAGCCAAAGAGTTGGTGACCGAGGCGGTGATTCTCACCTGCTGGATCGTTCCGGGTGCTGCGTCGGTCACAACATGCACCGCGTGCAGATACTCAGACTTTCCGACCATCTGGCCGGGCAGGCGGCCGGGCTTTTCAAGCAGAACCGATACGGTGCGCCCGACCATGGATTCTTGGGCGGCGCGCTGCTGGACGGTGATCAGGGCCTGAAGCTCTTGCAACCGCGCATTGGCCACCGCAGCGTCAACTTCCGGCTTTTCGGCCGCAGGCGTGCCGGGGCGGGCGGAGTATTTGAACGAATAGGCCATGCCGTAATTGACGGTGCGCACCAGCGCCATCGTCGCCTCGAAATCTTCATCGGTTTCACCCGGAAAGCCCACGATGAAGTCACCCGACATCATCATATCGGGGCGGGCGACGCGGATCCGTTCGATCAAGCGCAGATAGTCATCGGCGGTATGTTTGCGGTTCATCGCCTTGAGGATCCGGTCGGACCCGGATTGCACGGGCAGGTGCAGATAGGGCATCAGCTTTGGTTCATCACCGTGGGCTGCGATCAGATCGTCTTCCATATCGTTGGGGTGCGATGTGGTGTAGCGGATCCGTTCTAACCCGTCGACGCGCGCCAGTTCACGCACCAGCCGGGCCAGTGTCCAATCCCCATCCGCGCCAAGCCCGTGATAGGCGTTGACGTTCTGGCCCAATAGCGTGAGTTCGCGCACACCCTTGGCCACAAGCCCACGCGCCTCGGTCATGATCCGTTCCGCCGGGCGCGACACTTCGGCCCCGCGGGTATAGGGCACCACGCAAAAGGCACAGAATTTGTCGCAGCCTTCCTGAACGGTCAGGAACGCCGCCGGACGCGCCGATGTTTTGGGGCGTTCGGGCAGGTGATCGAACTTATCCTCTTCGGGAAAGTCGGTATCAACGGTCTTTTCGCCACGATCCGCCGCCCGCGCCATCGCGGGCAGTCGGTGATAGCTTTGCGGGCCGACGACCAGATCGACCAAAGGCATGCGACGCTGAATTTCGGCGCCTTCGGCCTGGGCCACGCAGCCGGCCACACCGATCTTCAGATCAGGATTGGCCAGCTTCAGCGGCTTTAGCCGCCCCAGATCGGAATAAACCTTTTCAACCGCCTTTTCGCGGATGTGGCAGGTGTTGAGCAACACCATGTCCGCATCTTCGGCACGTTCGGTCGTGACATAGCCATCCGCGCCCAAGGCCTCGGCCATGCGTTCACTGTCATAGACATTCATCTGACAGCCATAGGTCTTGATGAATAGCTTTTTGGGCGCGGGCATAAGCAGCCTCATATAGCAGGATCGACGGTTCCTACCCCAAAGCGGGGGCGGGCTGCAATGGGCCTGTGCTGCACGACCGCTTGCATTGCGCGGCAGGTTAACCGATTCTCAGCCCCAAATAGAGTAGCAGGGCTTTGCCATGATGTTTTCTTCGCTGAACGAATTGCTGGTCCGCAGCGCGGGAATATTGGCCAAGGGTCCGGTTGCGTTGATATTTGTTGAAGACCCGGTTGAGATCGCCTCAACCGTCACCCATCACGCCGAGCTGGGTTTTGCCGAAATTGTGGTGTTCTTGCCTGATGCCCTGACCGTTCCGCCAGAAGTTGAGAGCATCGCCCACTGGGTGCGCCACGAAACTTTCGTCCGCGGAGCGGTGCGCCAAGCCGTCAATGCGGTGATCGCTGCGGCACCCGCCACAACCTGGCTTTATTACTGCTACAACGCTGAATATCTGTTCTTTCCGTTTTGCGAAGACCGCAACATTCGTGAATTGCTGGCCTTCCACGCGGAAGAGCGCCGGGATGCGATGCTGTGCTATGTGATCGATCTTTATGCAGCCGATCTGGGCCGTTTTGCGAATGCGGTGAGCCGTGAAGAAGCGATGCTGGATCGATCCGGCTATTATGCACTTGCCCGCCCGGACCACGCGACCGGGCATCCAAAAGAGCGCCAGCTGGACTTTTTCGGCGGTCTCAAGTGGCGGTTTGAAGAACATATTCCTGCGGCCAATCGCAGGATTGACCGCATCGCCCTGTTTCGTCCGCAAGCCGGGCTGATGCTGCTTGAAGATCACAGCTTTAATATTGAGGAATACAACACCTATGCCTGCCCTTGGCATAACAATCTGACTGCCTCGATCGCCTCGTTTAGAACGGCCAAGGCGTTGAAAAACAATCCAGGTTCAACATTCGACATCCAAAGCTTCACCTGGCACAACTCTGCCCGGTTCGAATGGAGTTCTCAACAATTGCTGGATCTGGGGCTGATGGAACCGGGCCAGTGGTTTTAGCCTGATGCGCCGCTCTGTTTCGCAGGCCTAAACCCGTGCCGCGCACCTTAGCCGCGCCGCAACCTGATCACGACATCAACGCGTGCCAGTTCTGCCCCGTCCGGGAGTTTCGGCAAACGGGTGATTTCAAGGTCTTCTGCCGGTGCATCAACCAAGCGACCGTCTTCTTCCCAAAAGAAATGTGGGTGGTCGTCAAGGCGCGTGTCGAAATAGGATCGTGACCCGTCGACCGAGATTTCATTGATAAGGCCGGCTTCGCAAAAGGCGCGCAGCGTGTTGTAGACGGTCGCCAGCGACACGGGTTCGCTGCTGGAACTTGCAGCGGCATGAAGGCTTTCGGCGGTCACGTGCCGGTTCTTGCCATCCCCCACCAGAAGGGCCGCAAGTGACAGGCGCTGCCGCGTCGGTCTTAGCCCCGCCCGCGCCAGCCAGCGCGTCCCGCGTTCATTCGCCGTATTGTCCACCGTTTCGTGCATGGTCACCTTCACCCTACCGACACAGTATATAGCCGTGTCCACATGGGTTTTTCAAACTCTTTCCTTCAACCACGCATTGCCTACCACCCTTGCCCTAAGGCCGAACCCGGTGATAGAGGAAGATTTAGACAAGAACGCCAGAATGAGGTGGGGCAGAATGGCGGAATATCCGAACAGTTTCGACAAGGAAGATCTGCTGAAATGCGCGCGAGGCGAGCTTTTTGGCCCGGGAAATGCGCAGCTACCGGCTCCGCCCATGTTGATGATGGACCGGATCACGGACATTTCTGGTGACAGGGGTGAGCATGGCAAGGGCCATGTGGTGGCCGAATTCGACATCAATCCTGATCTTTGGTTCTTTGACTGCCACTTTCCCGGCAATCCGATCATGCCCGGCTGTCTGGGCCTTGACGGCCTTTGGCAGCTGACCGGTTTCAACCTTGGCTGGCGCGGCTGGGAAGGGCGCGGTTATGCGCTGGGTGTCGGTGAGGTCAAGTTGACCGGCATGGTGCGCCCGGACCGCAAGATGCTGACCTATTATGTCGACTTCACCAAAGCGATCCAAACCCGTCGCCTGACGATGGGCGTGGCGGACGGACGCGTTGAAGCGGACGGTGAGACCATTTATCTGGTCAAAGATATGAAGGTCGCGCTGTCTGTCAGCTGATCTTGTAGCCCAAAAGGAGTGCCCCATGCGCCGCGTCGTTATCACCGGAATCGGGATCGTCTCATCCATCGGCAACAATGTGGCCGAGGTGGAAGCATCCTTGCGCACCGGCAAGTCCGGCATCGTCTTTGCGCCCGAATATGCCGAGCATGGCTTTCGCAGCCAGATCCACGGCATGCCGCAGATCGTGCTTGAGGATCATATCGATAAGCGCAACCTGCGGTTCATGGGGCCGGGTGCGGCCTATAACTTTTTGGCCATGGAACAGGCGATTGCCGATTCCGGGCTTGAGCCCACGGATGTTTCCAACGACCGCACCGGCCTTGTGATGGGGTCTGGCGGGCCATCCACATCGAATTTCTTCTCGGCGCATCAAACCGTCATCGAAAAGGGTGCGCCGAAGCGGATGGGGCCTTTCATGGTCACCCGCTGCATGTCGTCGACGAACTCGGCCTGTCTGGCAACGCCATTTCAGATCAAGGGCGTGAATTATTCGATCACCTCGGCGTGCTCCACCTCGGCGCATTGCATCGGCAATGGCACCGAGTTGATCCAGATGGGCAAGCAAGATGTGGTCTTTGCCGGAGGTGGCGAAGAACTTGACTGGACATTGTCGTGCCTTTTCGACGCGATGGGTGCGATGTCGTCCAAATACAACGACGCCCCTGAAACCGCAGCGCGGGCCTTTGACGCCACACGCGATGGTTTTGTCATTGCAGGTGGCGGCGGTGTGGTGGTGCTGGAAGAGCTAAGCCATGCGCTGGCCCGCGGTGCCAAGATCTATGCCGAAGTCACCGGATACGGCGCCACTTCGGACGGCCACGATATGGTTGCCCCATCGGGCGAAGGCGGCGAACGGTCAATGCGCTTGGCTGTGGCCACGCTGCCCGAAGGGCGCAAGGTTGACTATATCAACGCTCACGGCACCTCGACCCCAGCCGGTGATGTGACCGAGGTCAAAGCAATCCGCCGCGTCTTTGGCGAGAATGCCGTGCCACCGATCTCATCTACGAAGTCCCTTACCGGGCATTCCTTGGGTGCCACGGGCGTGCATGAGGCGATCTATTCGCTGTTGATGATGCAAGGAAACTTCATCACTGCCTCGGCCAATGTGACCGAGCTGGACCCCGAGTTGAAGCCAGAAGAAATTGCCACCACCTACCGCGAGGGCGTTGAGCTGGATTCTGTCCTGTCCAACAGCTTTGGCTTCGGCGGCACCAATGCAACGCTTGTGATGAGCAAATTCCACGGGTGATCTGACATGGCCGGACTGATGCAAGGCAAACGCGGGCTGATCATGGGCGTCGCGAATGAACGCTCTATCGCATGGGGCATTGCCAAGGCGATGGCTGGTGAAGGGGCCGAGCTGGCCTTTACCTATCAGGGCGATGCCTTTGGAAAACGCGTGGAACCCTTGGCCGCATCGCTTGGGTCAACGATCCTTGTGGATGCCGATGTACAAGACGATGCATCATTGGATCTGGCCTTTGCCACGTTGAAGGAAAAATGGGGCCGGTTGGACTTTCTGGTCCATGCCATCGCGTTTTCCGACAAGAATGAGCTGACGGGTCGTTTCATCAACACCAGCCGCGAGAATTTCAAAACCTCGCTGTCAATCTCGTGTTTTTCCTTCATCGATGTGGCGCGGCGTGCGTCTGAGCTGATGACCGATGGCGGCACATTGCTGACGCTGACCTATCAGGGATCAAACCGCGTCACGCCGTTTTACAACGTGATGGGTGTGGCCAAGGCGGCATTGGAATCCTCTGTACGTTATCTTGCCAATGATCTCGGCCCTCAGGGCATCCGCGTTAATGCTATATCTCCCGGCCCGATGAAGACACTGGCAGGGGCTGCCATCGGCGGCGCGCGCAAGACCTTTCGCCAGACCGAAGCGAATGCGCCCTTACGCTCTAACGCCACGCTGGAGGCGGTGGGCGGCACGGCCGTCTATCTGGCGTCGGACTACGGCGCCTTCACCAGTGGCGAGATCATCCGCGTTGATGGCGGCTACCACGTGTTGGGCATGCCACAACCGGAAAACCTGTAACAAACTACGGCCAGTTCGCGGTACGGTTTGTGCGTTTTGAGATTTTGCGGGCAAGCCTCCGACATGTATCGGCCAACGCCATAATATTGCTGGATTTTGCCGCGATATACCCACCGTTGTTCAGACACATGTTTTGATATGGCTGTTGGGTATGCTTGAACTTGTTATATCCCTTTCGCTTTGTGCGGGCACATGGCTGATCCTTGATGGCGGGTTGAAATCCCGAGGCGGGACCACGATTGCTGGGTATGACCCGCAGGCCCTAGGCATGGGGCTTTTGGCGATCATTGCGGCAGGCTATTTCTTTGGCCCGCTGTTTGGCGCTGTGCTGATCTTGTCGGTGATGCTGCATGAGTTTGGCCATGTCGCGGCCTACCGGATCTGCGGTCACGCAGATGCGCGGTTTCGGCTGGTGCCGTTGATGGGCGGGGTTGCGATTTCGGATCAGCATCCGGCCAGTCAGGAAAAGGCGTTTTTCATCGCCCTGATGGGTCCGGGCATCTGCATTGCGCCGATGGTTGCCGCCTATGCGCTGGCCGATATGCTGTGGGCTACCGCGCCCCTTGCCGCCCAGTTTTTGCAGACCTTCGCGATGGTGACTGCGGCGCTGAACTTTTTCAACTTGCTGCCCTTTTGGCCGCTGGATGGCGGACGCTGTGTGCAGCTGATCAGCCAAAGCTTCTGGCCCGGTTCAACCGCCACATTGATGGCCGCGATGGCCGCGGCCCTGATTGTCGCAGCCCTTTGGATGCAGTCGATGCTGCTGTTCTTCTTTGCGCTGATGGGCGCGCAAAGTCTGTTTCAGGCGCAGAACATTCTGGTCGTTCAGCGCCGGATGGGCCGGATGCGTGGTGCGCTGGCGTTGGGGGCCTATCTTTTTACAACGGCTGCGCATTTCATGGGCGGTGCCTCACTGGTTCTGCGCTACTTGTAAGCCAGGGTGCAGCGCGCACATTTCGCCCCCTTGCACGCGGTCGCCGTCCCGGCCAGTCTGGACGCATATGGGGGCCTGCATGACCATCACCACCTGCATCTTTGACGCATATGGCACGCTTTTTGATGTGGCGGCGGCGGCACGGGTTGCCGCAGCCGAGCCGGGGCAGGAACGGCTGGCCGCGATCTGGCCTAAACTGGCCGAGGATTGGCGCCGCAAGCAGTTGGAATATAGCTGGCTGCGTGCGGTCATGGATTGCCACTGCGACTTTTGGAAGGTGACGCAAGACGGGTTGGATTGGGCGCTGGAGGCGGCGGGGCTGAACGACCCGGAGCTGCGCGCGCGACTGCTGGCGCTTTATTGGGAACTGGCCGCTTACCCGGAAGCTCCCGCCATGCTGGCGGCGCTAAAGACAAGGGGGCTGGCCACTGCGATCTTATCGAACGGGTCGCTCGACATGTTGGCGGGGGCCGTCCGCTCAGCGGGCATCGGCGATCTGCTGGATGATCTGCTGTCGGTCGAAAGCGTCGGCATCTTCAAGCCGGATGCGCGCGTGTATCAGCTTGTTGGTGAGCGGTTCGGGTGCCGCCCCGATCAGGTGCTGTTTGCCTCGTCAAACGGGTGGGATGCGGCGGCCGCGGCGGCATTTGGCTTTCGCACCGTCTGGGTGAACCGCATGGGGGCGCCCGTAGATCGGTTGCCGGGCACACCGCATCATATCGCCACCGATCTTTCCGCAATTCCGGAGCTGGCCGGTGCCGTAGCTGGCCGGCCCGGTGGGTCAGATTAACGTCGAAACGCTATATGGCCTCAGGTTGCGCCTTGCAGTGAACCGCGTTTCCACAGCCCGCCAAGCTTCTGTCGTGCGATCCGGGACGTGACAGCAAGGGCAATCATCCATCCGCTGATCACGGCAGCGGCGACGCCGAACCAAACGCCGATTTCACTAAAACCCAATAAACCCACAAAACACCAGACAAAGAACGCGACGCCGAAGCCCTGACGGTAAAGCCCGATCCACAGGGTCCAGATCGGGCGTTTCAGTGCTTGCAAGAACGAGTTGATGGAAAACAGCATCATGTAGAATGGCATGATCAGGCTGTCGATGCGAAGATAGGCGATCCCTACGCGGATCACCTCGGGGTCTTTGGTGAAAAAGCCCATGATATGGCTGCTGCCAAACCACAGGGCCGAACCGAAGATCAAGCTCATGACGAACCCGATTTTCCAGCAAAAAAATAGCGCCGAGCGCACCCGATCAAAGCTGCCAGCGCCGTAATTTTGTGAGGCGATCGGCAATAGCGCACCGGTCATGCCGAGGATTGGCAATAGCAGGACCTGCTCAATCCGGATCGCGATGCCGAACCCCGCGACGGCGTGTTCACCGAACCCTTTTAGCGCATACTGAACGACGAAACCTGATAAGAACATGACAAACAAAGACGCGCTTGTCGGTAAAGACTGCACCGTGATTTCGTGGAAGCCGCGCGCGCGGGGCCAGAAGTTTCGTGACCGCAACCCATCCATCACCTCAGACCGCAGCACGCGCCACAACAAATACAGCATGACGCCGGTCTGGCTGATGACCGTCGATGCGGCGATACCGTTGAACCCCATACCGTCCCACACTCCGGGAATGCCGTAGATGCAGAGCGGGTTGAGGCCGATATTGGTGAAGAAGGCGACCATCATCGCCCACTGCATCGACTGACTGTCTCCTTGTGCCTGAAGGATGCCATTGCAGCCAAAGGCCAGAAGGAATCCGGGAAGCGCAAAGAGCAACCATGTGAAATAGCCGATTCCTGCCTGCCGATAGCCGCCGGGTGCAGAGATTGCGGTGATGACTAAAGGTCCAAGCCAGTATCCCACTGCAATCACGACAAGTGACGCGGCAAAGCCGTAACTGATGCCCTGCGCCGCGAGCCGCCGCGCACTGCGCGCGTCGCGCTGCCCAAGTGCGTTGCCTATCAATGCGCCCATCGCCGCGCCAAGCCCGATGCCGACTGCAATCAAGATGTAGAAGGCCTGAAACCCAAGCGCGAGCCCGGCCTGCGCATCGGTTGCGAGAAGCCCGGCAAACCAGATGTCGACAATGTTGTAGAGTGTGTTGAACAACATCCCCAGCGCCGCTGGGATTGCAACCGTACGAAAGTGCCCGCCGATGGCGCCAGTGGTCAGATCACGGCTGGGTTTGCGGGCCATTTGGGTCTTTCAGTGTCGTTCTGCCTGCACCGTCAGGAATACAAATTTTTGGGTGATTACCTCGATGAAACCATGGTTCAGTTCGGCATCAATGCAAATGCTGTCGCCCGCTTTCATGGTGAAGTTCTGCTGACCGTAACGGTAGAGCGCTTCGCCTTCCAAAGCGTGCACGAAGACGACGCCGTGACCCACATAACTGGGCGGCTGACCGCCCTCGCGGGCGAGGGTGACATGGCGCGCCTGAAACCGGATGTCACTGCGCGAATGAACCGCAAGATTGATATAGTCGTGGATGTGACCATCCGCGATCCGTGTCGATTTCAGCCCTTCACCGGCGGGCACGAAGGTGAAATCGGTGTGTTCTGTCCTTGTGTCTCGGAACAGGCTGACGATCGGCACTTCGAGCGCCTGTGCCAGCCCGGCGAGCGTTCCGACAGAGGGCGTGACAAGCCCATTTTCGATCCGGCTGATCATCGCGGCCGAAATACCGGCGGCGGTCGCAAGTTGGCGGGCTGACAGGCCGCGCTCGACGCGAAGATCCTTCAGCGCAGAGCCGATAGCCTGATCTATCAGCTTGCCGGACTCAGCGACATCCATCTCAGACCGCTGCAACGGTGTCATCGGCGTAATAGCCGACAACGTCGCCTTCGGTCGTGACGCCAAGCCCGTTTAGCAAGCGGTTGACATAGTTGAAGTACCCCACGATCTGATTGGCCTCGAGGATCTTGCCGTCATCGACACCGGATGCTTTCAGCGCCTCGACATCTGCCTTGACCATCTTGCCGGGCGTAAGCGTCAGCTTTTCGGCATAGCGCAGAAGAGCAAGTTCAGCCCCCTCGAACGCATCCTCGGGGCATCGCGAACGAAGCGCCGCTTCCACCCTGTCGGCCCTGATATTATCGCCGATAAGATGGCGGGCATTCGCCCAATGGTTGGCATAGGAATAGGCGCAGTCGTTCAATACCGAGACATAGGAACTGATCACCTCCTGAAGCCACATCGGGATTGTGTTGGCTTCGTCATGCAGGCACGCCCGGTAAAGCGTGACATGGCCGTTCATCGTCGAGGGGCGCAGTGAATGCACCCGCATCACATTGTCAACGGTACCGTGCGGAGTTCGTGCGAAATCCAGCGCCATTTTCAGGACCTCGTCGGCCTCTGTATCCGAGACCATCCTGATCCAAGCTGACATGATCATTCCTCCGAACTGGCTGAATCCAATAATTGCGCAGCTATGCTGCACGCCCCCAGACAATCAAATAATTAACTGAAGCGCAACTAAATTGATTCCTCAGCAACGAGTTTGCACATTTTGGTCTGGCTGTTAGTTGCTGCCTTCCGAGCGTAGCCGGAACAGATCACCCGGATAGGTCAGACGTGCATGGGAAACGCGGCGCTTGTTCCATGTGGAGCGGCGCGTGATCTCAAGAAGTGCCGTGTTCTCGGGTAGGCGCATTGTCGCGGAGATGGCCGGCGATGCCGGAATCGCGGCGATATCATGCTCAAGCTCAGACAGCGGAACGTTGTCCAGCAGCCAAAGACTCGGGCTCATTTTCTCGAAGCGCTGGGCGCGGACGGCGGGCACAACATCAGCGTTGATCCAACGGTCTTCGAATTGAAAAACGCGATTGTTGGCCCAATGAAGACACCGGACATGCAGATGTGCGTCGCCTTTGCGCACATCAAGAAGCTTCGCGATCGGGTCGGGCGGTGCCGCGAACCGGGTTTCCAGCAGCTCGTAGCGATAGGCGAAGCCACGTCGGCTGATTTCATCCGTGATCCGTGACAGCCGGATCATCAGGCCGGTGTTGCCGCGCATCGCGACGCGGGTGCCCGCACGGCGGCGACGCTCAACCACGCCTTCTTCTGCCAGTTCGCGCAATGCCCTATGCACGGTCAGCCGCGAACAATCGTAGTGACCGGCAAGTTCGGTTTCGCTTGGCAGTAGCGCGCCTTGCAGCAGCTTGCCCGATACGACCTGCGCTTTCAGCCGAGATTTGATCTGCTGATAGAGCGGCTGCGTGGCGTTCTGTGTCACAGTGTTACACTCTCCAAGCGCGGGCGGGCAGCAGCGCGGTGCTTCGCTGCTGCCCGCGATTCACATATAGACCTGCACGGTGCCGTCCTGCACACGGGCTTCGAAAGTCTTCATTTGGCGCGTTGCTGGTGGCGAAACCGGTTTGCCGGTTCGAACGTCGAATGCGCCCTGATGCAGGGGGCACTCAATGACATGGCCGTCGTAATAGCCGTCGCACAGATCAGCGCCGCCGTGGTTGCACAAAGCGAGTGAGACGTAGACCCCGCTTGGCGTGTCATAGACGGCAAGCTTGCGGGGACCGACATCCACCCGTGTCACCCAGTTCTTTTCGAGCGCGGCCACGGGGATCAGATCGCGCCATGTCCGCTCACCCGCCATGGCCACCCCGGTTTTCAACAGCCGGGCCACGCCCGGACAGAAGTTGCCGAAGAATGTCGCGATGCGCGCCGAGATAACCATTCTCTTCCACGAAGATGTGGTCCTTCAGCTTCTCGTGCAGCCGTGGCAGCGCGTGGAACGGGACAGAAGCAACATAATGGTGTTCTGCATGGTAGTTCATATTCCAGCACAAAAAGCGCCACGGCAGCGAGACGAGATTGGTGCGGGTGTTTTCATGCATCTGCGGCACTGTAGGGCGACCGACATGCTCGGTCATGCGAACGAAGCGCATCACCGGCTCACCAAGCAGCAAGGGCATGAACCAGAACCACAAGGGTGCCCACCATCCCGTCGCTGCCATGGCCGCGAAGACCACGATGTAGAGGGCGAGCATCAATCGTGCTTCAAGGAAGACCGCGCCGTGTTCAACGTTTGGGATAAAGCGTTTCTCGCCTTCCGTCAGGCGTCCGGCGACGTGGCGGAAAAGCTCGGTCAGTTTCGTGCGCCAATAGGGGATGGCCGAAATGTAGTAGAGATAGGTGCCAAGGCTTTTGGGCATCGGCACCAGTTCGGGGTCATCGCCGGTCAACTGCGTGTATGTGTGGTGATCGCAATGCTCATAGCGGAAGTGCTTGTGCGGCAGCACGAGGATCGCGCCGCAGATATTCCCGACCAGATCGTTTAGCCAGCGTGTGCGGAAGACCGTGTAATGTACACATTCATGCTGAAGCGAGAAGTGGTGCACGACAACGATACCGTGCAAGAACATCGCGGGCCAGATCAGCCAGCTGTTCCAGCTCAGCGCGATCAGACCGCCCGTTGCCGACAGCACGGCCAGCCAGATGACCAGCCGCCAGGTTGCCGGCCAGTTTGATCGCTGCATAAGGGATTTCAGTTCCTCACGTGTAAGCTTACCCTCTGCCAGTGCTTGGGTCAGCGGTGTAATAATTGCGTTGGACATGATGTATCTCGTTGTTTTTCAGGCGCGTTTTCCCTTGGTTTTACCCGTGCCTGAGCCGAAGACCGGAGTGCTCCGTACCATGGATTCGGTGATTGGCATTTCCTGAAAACTTAGGTGTTGCTCGAATCCATTAAGTATATACATAATACAATCTCAGCATCGTTGTCCAGCATCCGGGTGGGGCCGAATGACCACTTCAGAACCGATCATCACCGTGGAACATGTGGACAAGTTCTACGGCCCGTTCCACGCGTTGAAAGATATAAACATCACCGTCCATCGGGGCGAACGGATGGTGATCTGCGGCCCGTCGGGGTCGGGGAAGTCGACGCTGATCCGCTGCTTCAACGGGCTTGAGAACCACAATTCCGGCAAGCTGGTCATCGACGGCACCGAGATCTTTGAAGGCTCCAAGGACATGCGCGCGGTCCGACAAGAAGTCGGGATGGTGTTCCAGCAGTTCAACCTCTTTCCGCATCTGACGGTGCTTGAAAACCTGACCATCGGCCCGATGAAGGTTCGCAAGATCAGCCGCGAAGAGGCGGAAGCGACAGCGCGGAAATACCTTGATCGGGTGCATATCCCCGAACAGGCCGACAAATACCCCGCCCAGCTTTCGGGCGGCCAGCAGCAGCGCGTGGCGATTGCCCGGTCTTTGTGCATGGAAACCCGGATCATGCTTTTTGATGAGCCGACCTCGGCACTTGACCCCGAGATGATCAACGAAGTGCTTGATGTGATGGTGGAACTGGCCGAAACCGGCATGACCATGGTCGTCGTCACGCATGAGATGGGCTTCGCCCGCAAGGTCGCCGACACGATGGTTTTCATGGAGGCGGGCCGCATCGTCGAAGTCTCGCCGCCCGACAAATTCTTCACCAACCCGTCCAGCGAACGCTGCCGTTTGTTCCTTGATCAGATCCTGGAGCATTAGGATGAACATCGCGCAGACGGATCGCCCGAAAGGCCAGGATCTGACCAGGCCGCCACGGCTTAGCCGGTTCTTCGCATCGGTTCCGGTTTCGGTGGTGCTATATGCGGTTATCGTCTTTGCCATCGGCTACGCATCATACACCGGCGCGCAGACGATGGGCTATAACTGGCAATGGTACCGGGTGCCGCAATATCTGTTCACCTTGACCGATGACGGGTTCCAGTGGGGCGAGATCATGATCGGGCTGACCAAAACCGTCAGTCTCTCTGCCACGGCATTTGCGTTGGCGGTGGCTCTGGGGCTTGTGGTCGCGCTTTTGCGGTTGTCCGGGCTTGTGGTCGGCACTGCGGTAGCGATCGGCTTTTTGGAACTCATCCGCAACATCCCGCTATTGGTGCTGCTTTATCTTTTCTACTATGTCCTTGGCCCGATCTTCAAATTTGATCGCTACACCGCAAGTGTCCTTTGCCTCGCGGTTTTCCATTCCGCCCTGATATCCGAGATTTTTCGTGCCGGGATCAACGCGGTTGCCACCGGCCAGTGGGAGGCCGCGAAGTCAATCGGTATGACCACCGGTCAGACCTACCGCTACATCATCTTGCCACAATCGGTTCGCTTCATGTTGCCGCCGATGACGGGCGAATTGGTGCATCTGATCAAGTCCTCGGCAATCGTCAGCGTGATCGCGGTTGCCGAACTTACAACTATCGGCCGCAACATCATCTCTGACACCTATATGAGCTTTGAGATCTGGTTCACCATCGCCGCCGTGTACATGGTGGTAACGCTTATCCTATCCATCGGCGTCTCGTATCTGGAACACCGGTACACTGTCGCCCAATAAGCCGAAAAAGGCCCCGAACAACCAACAAGGAGAACGAGAATGAAACTGACACGCAGAATACTTGGTATCGCGATGGCCGCTGCCGCAGCAACAAGCCTGGCCTGGACCGCAGCAGCCCAGGACACCACACAATCACTGTCAAGCGAGAGCGTCATCGAAGCGATCAAGGAACGCGGCACAATCCGCATTGGCCTTTCGCTGTTCACACCATGGTCGATGCGCGACCTGAACGGCGAGCTGGTCGGGTTCGAGCTTGATGTCGGTCGCAAGCTTGCCGAGGATATGGGCGTCGAGGTCGAATTCGTGCCGACGGCCTGGGACGGGATCATCCCGGCGCTGGTGTCTGGCAATTTCGACGTGATCATCAGTGGCATGTCGATCACACCGCAGCGCAACCTGACGGTCAACTTCTCTGACCCCTACGCCTATTCCGGCATGACCATCCTTGCCAACAAGGCGATGACCGACGGCTTTTCGCTGGAAGACTACAACAGCCCCGACGTGACCTTCTCAGCCCGGCGCGGCGCGACCCCGGCCCAGGTTATCGCCAGTATGTTCCCTGAGGCCACCCTTCTTCTCTTCGATGAGGATGGTGCGGCGACGCAAGAGGTGCTGAACGGCAATGCGCACGCCACAATGGCATCAGAGCCGTCGCCATCGGCGGAAGCACGGCGGTATCCAGAAACGCTATACATTCCGTTCGATCAGACCTTCCAGGCCAATGGCGAAGCGTTCGCACTGCGCAAAGGCGACCCGGATGCACTGAACTTCTTCAACAACTGGATCCAGCAGAATTGGAGCAAAGGGTTCTTGAAGGAACGGAACGACTATTGGTTCAAAGGCGATGACTGGGCCGATCAGGTCACACAGAACTGAAACAAAGATTGGGGGCAGGCTGCTGCCCCCGTCATTCAACCGAAAGGCGATATTGTGCAGGGTTTTGTCAGAAAGCTACGCTTGCCGGATTTTCTGATCCTTGCAGTTCTGATCGCGTTTTTCGGCTATATCTGGTATACAATCGAAGGCCAGCTTAACTACAAATGGCGTTGGGAGCTGATCCCGAATTACATCTTGCGCTACCACACAGGCCGCGAGGAATGGTTTGCGAATCTGCTGTTGCAGGGTCTGGCCGCAACGATCCGCATCTCGATCTATGCCAGCGTATTGGCGGTGATCTTAGGGACGATACTGGGCGTTGCGCGCTGTTCTGCCAATCTGACGATCAGAATGCTGGCGCGAACCTATCTTGAATTTCTACGCAATATCCCGCCGGTCGTCATCGTATTCATCTTCTTTTTCTTCCTCTCGCAGCAACTTATCCAGGCCTTGAATATCGAAAGCTGGGCGCGTGAAATCGCCCGGCAAGAAGACAAGGGTGTTTGGGAATTCTTCTTTGGCGAAATGCGCCGATTTCCCTCTCTGGTATCGGGCGTCATCGTGCTTGCACTGTTTGAAAGCGCCTTTGTGGGCGAGATCGTGCGTGCGGGTATTCAGTCCGTCCCCGCGGGTCAGCATGAAGCGGCGCGTTCGATCGGAATGACCCGGCTGCAAGAGCTGCGCTATATCGTGCTGCCGCAAGCCTTCAAGAAGGTCGTGCCGCCCTTGGCCAACCAGTTCATTTCGTTGATCAAAGACAGCTCAATCATCTCGCTGATTTCGGTGCAAGAACTGACCTACAAAACGGTAGAGCTTGTCGCCTCAACCCGGCTGATTTTTGAGGCCTGGATCACCACTGCGGGGTTTTACTTCGTTGTCTGTTTTAGCCTGTCGATGCTGTTTCGACGCCTAGAGCGGGAGCGCTGATGGTGCGCTAACCGCGTGGCGGAACCCGATATTGGGGTCCGGGCTTGCGAAAAGCGCGCGGGCGCAAGGATAGGGCGCGATGATCTCGGGCCCGCCGGGAAGGCGGTCTATATGCAAGACACCGTTTTCCCAGACCGGTACGCCGTCGATGGTGATGGTGGGGTCGATCATGTTCCACGAAATTTCACCGGGCGCATAGGCGCCGCAAGTATGGAAATGCAATATCCGGGGATTACCGAAAGCAGCACCGCCCCAGCGCTCCATATTCTGGCGCATGTCCCACGGGTAGCCGCAGCCGGGATGAATGCCGGCATGCCAGGAGTGAACGAAGTTCCGGTCGATACCGAATAGATCCGACACATAGTCATAGTGTTGGTTTGCGCGCCGAACGTCTTCACGGCTTCCATCGAAACCGGTCAGTCGGCCCTGATCAAAGAGTGCAGCCAAGGGGCGTTCGAACTCGATCGTGTAATTTGGGTAGTAGCGCGAACCGGTCCCTGTCAGAAACCCCGCAAGCGCCACGCGACCCGAGAAGCTGTGGGCCGGGACCGGCGTGAAGACCGACATCGGGAACCGCAGCACCGACGTGTCGCCCTTCGCGCTGAGATCCATCGCAGGGCGGCCTGTAAAATCCGTGCCGGCCGCGCAGGTGACCTGAACGTTTTCGGCACTGGCCAACACGTCATTGATCCGGGTTTTCAGGGCCGTGAAGGCGTCGTGATGGCCGGTGGCAAAGCCCGAGCCGAACAGCTCTTGCGTCACAGCGAAGCTGACAATTATCTTTTTTCCCGGCGGCATGTCCGAAAACCGCAGTTGATCACCAAGCCGCGCAAGGAACAAGATGATGTCAGCCGCCTCAAATAGCGCCATTAGGTCCGGCGTCAGATGTGGTGTTTCCGGGGTGAAGCCGACATTGACCGTATCAATGTGAATGCCCAACTCTTCCGCCGCAGCGATGACACAGCCGACGGCTTCACCGTCGTAAAAGCCAAATTCCGGGGGTTCATAGGCGATGAGCAAACGGTCCCCCTCCCGCGCCTTGGCGCAGTTGGCAAGCAGATTTCGCGCGCCCTGTGCAGGTGTGGTTGCTGGCAATCCCATTCTCCCGATGCCTGTCCAGTTTGGTGTTCCGGCGGTCTGCGCGCCATTTGAATTGGTTTATGAACTGCATTAGCCTGGCTAATATGATTCTAAATTTGCCGTTCAACGCGCTTCGCGCCTTTGAGGTTGTCGCCCGCTGCGCCAGTTTCAGCCTGGCGGCCGAGGAGCTTGGCGTAAGCCAAAGCGCGATCAGCCAACATGTGAAGGCGCTGGAGGAATGGCTGGGGCAGGAGTTGCTGATCCGCGGGGCACGCCAATCGGTGCCGACGCGAGAGGGTGAATTACTGGCGCGTGCAATTTCCGAGGGTTTAGGGCGGATATCGGACACATGCGTCGATCTGCGTGACCGTCGTCGCGCGGACAACACCATCATAATCTCGTGCCTGCCCGGCTTTGCCTTCACCTGGCTCTTTCCACGGCTTCTGCGCTTTGACATTGCGCACCCGCAGCTCTCAATCTCGATCACCACGGATACCGGGCAGCATCCGTTCTCGGCCACTCAGGCGGATATCGGCATCCGTTACGGCTTCGGCGACAATCCGGGCTTCCATGTCGAACGTCTGATCGAAGAACGGATATTTCCCGTATGTGCGCCCGAATTGGTCGGGTCGGATTCCTCCACGACGGTCGAGACGTTTCTGGCCAAAAACACGCTTTTACATGACGAACATGCCGATTTCAAAGGCTCGCAACCAAACTGGGCCTATTGGGCGCGCGAATGCGGGGTGAGCCTGCCAAAGTCTGCCGGCACGCGCCGTTTTGGCCAGTCGAACATGGTCATTGAGGCCGCGATCAACGGCCTGGGGGTGGCGCTTGGCCGTGAACCGCTTGTGATCGACGCGCTGCTGGCCGGGCGTCTGGTCCGGCCCTATCCGCAGATCGCAAAATCTCAACTCTCCTACTGGCTGGTTTATCCCCATCGCGCCGACGAAGAACCGAAGATCCGCGAGTTTCTACGCTGGATTCACAGCGAGGTCAGAGACCAGCCCGACATCCCTGATCAGTTGCGCAGCTTTGATTAGTGACACTTATGGAAGACATAAACAGAAACGGGTGGAAATGACGTATCTGACGACGCAGTATTGGCGCAATCGCACAGCGAGGGAGTAGCCGCACATGTTTCTGAGAAATTGCTGGTATGTTGCAGGATGGAGCAAGGACTACGGTCGAGAATTGAAGGCTGAAACATATCTGGGCGAGAATATTGTTATCTACCGCCGCGCCGACGGTGCTGCGGTTGCGCTCGAAAATGCATGCCCCCACCGGAAGCTGCCGCTCTCGGACGGCAAACTGGTCGGTGACACCGTCGAGTGCGGCTATCACGGGTTAACCTTCGACTGTTCCGGCGCTTGCGTCGCGGCGCCGACCCAGCAGGGCCAGATCCCGCGCCGCGCTGTGGTACGCTCCTATCCGGTCGTCGATCGCTACCGCCTTTTGTGGATATGGATGGGCGACCCGGCACTGGCCGATCCCGATCTGATCTTTCCCATCGAGAATTTCGACGATCCAACCTGGGGCTATACGGATGGCGGCGTGCTGGATATCGACTGCAATTACCTTTGGGTGTGCGACAATCTTCTTGATCCGAGCCATGTTGCCTGGGTGCATGTCACCTCTTTCGCCGGCGCCGGGACCGATGAAGAACCGCTGAGCGTTGAGAAGACCGACCGTGGCGTCATCGTCTCGCGCTGGATCTACGGCAAACCGCCATCGCCCTATTATGCGGGTTTGGTGAAGTTTGGTGGTGTTTGCGACCGGCTTCAGCACTATGAAATGTGTCTGCCCGCGATTGGGTTGAACAAGTCGATTTACACGCCTCCCGGCACTGGCGGACCCGATAAGGAGCCGGTTGAGAAGACGTTCATCAACATCTCGTACAACTTCATGACCCCGATTGATGAGGACCGGAGCCGCTATTTCTGGTTCCAGCACCGCAATACCGATCCGGACAATAAAGAAATGTCCGAAACCATGAATGCCGGGGCGCATATGGCGTTTGAAGAGGATCGCGGCGTTTTGGAAAAAGTCCACCTTGGCATGAAGCACGAGGTGACGCCGCATATTGACCTCGGCCTTGATGCCGGTGCCAAACAGTTCCGGCTGATGCTGTCGCGCAAGATAGAGGCGGAACTTTCAATGGCCGCTGAGTGATCCGACCACCGGTCGCCCACAGAACGCCGCAAAATCCTCGGCCACGGCCGTTGCTGCGGCTGAGATAAGTTCGGCGCCGTGTTCTGGTCGGGCCAGCGCAGAATGTGACCCGACGCGGCCGTCAGGGAAATCACGGCGATGATCGTCAGCCGGGCCGTGGCGGTCGCCGGCATGCGCGCGGATATAATCGGGCGAGAGTCTCTGCGGCGGAACTAGCGCCGCCTTGGGCACTGGCGGCGCACGAAAGGCGGCTTGGGTTATGGCGATCTCGGACGGGGTCGCGTGCATGCCTTCCCAATCGCCGTACCATTCTTGACGCAGCACATTGACCGGATCGAAATCCCACCAGCTGCGAAGCCGGATGGCGAGGCTGGGCCGCTTTTTTGCAACGGCTGCGAGTGGTGCGAGGTTAGCTCCATGGGCGTTGAGGACATAGATCCGCGCAAATCCATGCGCCGCAAGCGCATCAATGACCTCGCTCACAAGCGCCGTGAAGGTCGGTTCAGAGATTGAGATTGTTCCGGGAAAGGCCATGTTGAACGGTGCTGGGGTCAGGGCCAGCGTGGGCGCGACCAGCGCTCTGGCCTGCTCGGCGGCGCGCTCGGCGATCACGGTGGCACAAAGCGCATCGGTGCCGATCAGCCCCATCGGACCGTGCTGTTCGGTGGAGCCGACGGGCAGCAGGATCGCGTTAGACCGGGTAAGGTAAGCTTCGACCTCCGGCCATGTCATATGGTCAAGCCGCATTGGTCACGCCCCCTGCTGGTCAAGCCATGCGCAAAGCAAGGGTTCATAGACTGCAAGTTCCGCCGCCACTGCCGGGGCGCTCCTGATACGGGTCTCGTATCCGCGCACCGTGTCCGGCCAATCGATCCGGAGACCCAGCCGCGGCAAAAGCGCGTCGATCCACGCGAAGGTGACAGGCAGCCCGCAATCACCCAGCCCGAACTCCATCGCAGGCGCTTGGTCCAGCAAATGCGCCAGTTGAGCGAGCTTTTGCGATATTGCAGCCGACTGTTGTGCCGCCAGATCGGCGTCGCGCGCCTCTGGGGCGATGTGGGGAAAAAGCCGACGCAGTTCCGGCTCTAGCCGTGTGTCGTGAAAGCGTGACCGTTCACGCATCCGGGCGCGGAGGGCGGGATCTTGGGGCATCAGCGGCGGGTCGGGATATTGGTCTTCGAGATACTCGGCAATGGCTTCGGAATCAGCGATGAGCAGCCCGCCATCGTCCAGCGCCGGAAGGTTCCCTGACGCCACGATGCGCTTGTATTCGGCGGAACCGTAGCCGCCGGGCGGCAGCACGTCTTCCCAGACCAGCCCTTTGTGGCGCAGTGCGATCCGCGTTTTGGCGGAATAGAGGCTGACCGGAATGGCGTAGAGTTTGACCAATTGTGGAAGGGGCGCCACAGCGCCCCCTGACCCGGTCAGTTGCCCAGGTTCCATTTGGCCCCAAGCTCCTCAAAGAACCCGGCTTCTTGCTTCAACGAGATCCAGGTGTTGACATAGTTGATCCAAACCTGATCGTCTTGCGGCAACAGCATCGCAATCGGGGTGCGCGCGCGGGGTGCGGAAACCGGCACGATCATCAGCTCTGGATATTGAGCGATGAGCTTATTCGCCTCAACGTTTGAGGTGATATGCGCCTGAGCACGGCCTGCCAGCACCTCCTGAAAGTCGCGTGCCGGGGCCTCGACGATCTTGTGCTCGGCGTTCGGGAAGAACTCTTTCACCTGCTTTTCCTGGGTGGTTCCAAGCGTTGCGGCCACCACGACGCCGGCATTATCAAGATCGCCCCAATCCTTGAACTTGTCGGCGTCCTTCTTGTTGATCAAAGGCACCGTCGCGAGCGAGAAGTAGCTTTGCGAATAGCCCGCCGCCTTGGCCCGTGCGGGGGAGATCGAGGCAGAGCCGGTCAAGTGATATTTGTCCGCGGTCACACCGCTGACAAGCGTTTTCCAATCGGCGGGCACGAACTCAACTTCGACACCAAGATCTGCGGCAAGCGCGGTCATGACGTCGATGTCGTAGCCGGTATAGGAATTGGTATCGGGGTTCTTCATCGTCATTGGGTTCCAGTCGCCGGTCGTGCCGACTTTTAGAACGCCGTTGTCCAGAATGTCCCGCAGGGCAGATTGCGCCACTGCAGGCACAGCCACTACGAAAAGCCCAATCGCGGCGACAAGCGCCTTCACCATTTTCATAACGCATTCTCCCATATTGGTCGGTTTTTCTACTGTTCCGTTAATCTACCCTCGAAATTAATTGCAACACAAGTAACATTGTTGCACCACAGGTAATGTAGGTCGAATCGGCAATTGCAGGTTTGTCCCCGGGGTGTGGATTGAGGGAGATCCCTGTATGCAAGCCGAGAGCGCAAGTCCGATTATCCACTTTGCCGGAGTGTCGAAGTATTTCGGCGATTTTCAAGTATTAAAAGGCATAGATTTCAGTGCGGGTGCCGGAGAACGGATTGTGGTCTGCGGCCCGTCAGGCTCGGGCAAGTCCACTCTGATCCGCTGCATCAACGGGCTGGAAACCCATCAACAAGGCGAGATCACGGTCGACGGCATAACGCTTGGTTCCAGCCGGTCTTCGCTTCGGCAAGTCCGCGACCGGGTTGGGATGGTGTTTCAGCAATTCAATCTCTTTCCGCATCTGACGGTTTTAGAGAACCTGACACTTGGCCCGGTCCGCGCCCTGAAATTAAGCCAATCTGACGCGCGCGAGCGGGCGATGCGCTACCTCACGCGGGTGCGCATCCCCGAACAGGCCGACAAATATCCGCGTCAGCTTTCCGGCGGCCAACAACAGCGCGTCGCCATTGCCCGCTCCCTTTGCATGGAACCGCGGATCATGCTTTTTGACGAGCCGACTTCTGCGCTTGATCCTGAGATGATCAGCGAGGTTCTCGACGTCATGGCGGAACTGGCAGGGACCGGCATGACCATGATCTGCGTCACGCATGAGATGGGCTTTGCCCGCCGCGTTGCCGATCGCATGGTCTTTATGGATCACGGTGAGATTGTCGAAACGGCCACGCCGGACACCTTCTTCACTGCACCGAAAAGCGACAGGTGCCGCGATTTTCTTGACAAGATCCTCAATCACTAGGGATGTGACATGAACCGGATCCTTCTTCTCGTCTTCGCGTTTCTGCTTTCGGCCTGTTCGGCAGATTGGGGTTGGTATGTGGTCAATCCCTCGACCAAGAATGGATGGATCAATCTGACCTTCCTGTTGAGCGGTCTGAAGTACACATTGCTGCTCTCGGTCACCGCGATATTCATTTCGGTGACGCTTGGTCTTCTCGTGGCCCTGCCAGGCTTGTCAACAAATGTGTGGGCGCGCCGCGCAAGCCGAACGTATGTTGAGCTTGTGCGGGCTGTGCCGATCCTCGTGATGATCCTCTGGGTCTACTACGGGCTGCCGCAGCTTTCCGGGCTGGCGATCAGTGTCTTTTGGGCGGGCGTCATCGCTTTGGCGCTGTCCGATAGCGCGTTTGAGGCGGAAATATTTCGTGCCGGCATTCAGTCGATTGCGCGGGGGCAATATGAGGCGGCCTATTCGGTGTCTCTGAATTACATAGACACCATGCGCTATGTGATTTTACCACAGGCGGTTCGGCGCATTCTGCCGGCGCTGGGCAACCAACTGGTCTATATGCTGAAGATGTCTTCGCTGGTCTCGGTCATCGGAATGCAGGAACTGACACGAAAGGCGAATGAGCTGGTGGTCAGCGAATACCGGCCGCTGGAAATCTATTCGGTTCTGGTTCTGGAATATCTGGTGCTGATCCTCGTCGTCTCTGCTGGCGTCCGGTGGCTTGAACGGCGCATGCGGACCGATGAGCGTGATTGATAAAACGCTCTAGCTTAGGAACGCCGTTCAGCCATTCCGTGTCGCGCCTGTTGGTCAGGTCAGAGAGCCGACCTTTAGCGCGTCATTCAGATACACGACATTTTCAAGCGTCGCGCCCAGAAGGCGTCCGTTGGCACCCGGTGATTTCAAAATACCTGCGGGTATCGCTGTTGCCATTGCGATTGCGCGTTCGGGATCAATGCCCACTTGGTTGATAAGCACGCCAATGGATCGCGGCATATCAATATCAGCGCCCGCCAACGTGCCATCAGCCAGTCGCAATGTACCTTCACTGCGAAAAACGGTTCTGCCATTCAGCTCAAACTCATGCAGGTCCGAGCCGACGGATGACATGGCGTCCGTGACCAGAAAGATTTTGGACGGCCCTGTTTTCGCACGCAGAGCCGCGCGTATCGTCGCCGGATGTACATGCACGCCATCGGCGATCAGGCCAGCCGCGCAAGACGGGTTATCAAGTGTTGCACCGACCAGGCCCGGTTCTCGATTGCCAAGTTGACTCATCGCATTGAAAAGATGGGTCGAACACGATGCGCCTGCACGCATGTATGCCATTGCGGTGTCATAGTCGGCATCTGTGTGGCCCAGCGACACGATGACACCCGCGTCTGTAAGCCGTGCGACCTGATCTGTTGTCATGTTTTCAGGGGCAGCCGTTATCATCACATTGGGAAGGCGCCGTGCCGCGCCAATGATCATCTCAACGTCATGGTCCGTCATCGGACGGATCAGCGCAGGTTCATGCGCGCCTTTTCGGCCAATCGACAGGTGCGGTCCTTCAAGGTGGATGCCCACAATCCCCGGAACACCTTGCTCAATGGCGTCTTCCACAGCGGCTATGGCCAATCGGCTACGCGCGGCGGTGTCGGTGATCAGCGTGGGCAACAGCGCGCGTGTGCCTGTTTTTGCATGGGCGCCGGAGATATTTTCAAGCGCCCCAGCCGACTGATCGTCATTGAACATCACTCCGCCACCGCCATTGACCTGAAGATCAACGAAAGCCGGTGTGATGTAGCCCGCCTTGAGCCTATGCAGTTCGCATCCGTCTGGAATGTTGTCTGCGCCCACAATCTCACATGCCACGCCGTCTTGGCACAACAACGCCCCTCCGTGATGCAGCGTTACGCCGTCATGAATTGCCGCCCCAAGGTATGCTTTTCGGTTCATTTCAAATCGTCTCGGTGACTTTGTGGAGATGTCGCGGCGCGTCGGGATTTATGCCGCGCGCCGTCGCCACTGTTTCTACCATAGAGTAGAAACTTGCGATCAGGGCAATGGGATCCGTCAGTGGATGGCCGGTTCGGACAGCGGGCAAAACATGCGCAGAATTGGCCTTGGGCGATGTCACAAAAACAGATGCACCCTTGGCCGCCATTTCGTCAGCGACCTGAACAAGCATGTCTTCAGCCTCGTCCTTCGCTGTCAGTGCTATCACCGGGAACCCTTGGTCCACGATAGATACCGGGCCGTGGAGCACTTCGGCCGAAGAGTAGGATTCGGCATGAAGCTGACAGGTTTCTTTGAACTTAAGGGCCGCTTCGTTGGATATGGCGATGGCCGGTCCCCTGCCGAGGCAGAACAACGACGTTCGGTCGCCAATCTTTGCCGCCATATCGGGCCAGGTTTCATGAACGGCTTTTTCAAGGAATACCGGAAGGGTATGGATCGATGCCAAAAGCTCGTCGTCGCCTGCAAACTCGGCGAGCAACCAGATCGCAGAGACCGCTGATGTGACGAATGTCTTGGTGGCAGCAACGCTCAGCTCGGGCCCTGCATGCAAATGAAGCGTGTGATCGCTGACCTGTGCCAGCGGTGAGTCTGAATGATTGGTCATGGCAAACGACAATGCACCACACTCGCGCGCGACACGGGCCATTTCCACAATGTCAGGGCTCTTGCCTGACTGTGACACTGATACACAAGCACTGCCTGCGAGTTTCAATTTACGTTTGTAGACGGACGCCACGGACGGTCCGACCGAGGCCACGGGTATGCCGGTCAGAAGTTCACTGGCATATTTGAAATAGGTTGCCACATGGTCGGATGACCCCCGCGCGACGCTGACCATAAACGCGGGGCTTCGTTCGCGCAGCGCTTCTGCTGCGCGTTTCATATCGGCATTTCCAACGGTCAGAAGCCGATCAACCGCTGCGGGGATTTCAAGCACCTCACGGCGCATTTGTGAACCTGAGTGTGTCACCGGATGGCCTATTCCTTTGCGAGTCGCAGCTCTGCCACAAAATTGTAAGCGTCGCCGCGATAAATTGACTGAGTGAATTCGGCGACACGCCCGTCTGCCAGATAGGAAATACGTTCGATTTTCAGACCGGCGCGACCGGGTTCAACCTCCAGCAAACTGGCATCCGCATCACCCAGATTGATTGCCGATATCTTTTGCAGGGCCCGCACCGGTCGCATGCCTGCCTCTTCCAGCACCGCATATAATGAGGTTTCAACGATCAGGGGGTTCGGCAGGATCGAAACTGGAAGCGACGCGCGTTCAATGGCCATCGGTTTTTCATCCGCAGTACGCAGCCGCGCGATGCGCGTGACGGACGCATCCGAGGCTAGGGCCAGCGTGATGACCTCATCGGGGGAGGGCATAAAGATACCACGCTCCAACCAGCGAGACGAAGACACCATGCCGCGCCGGGACATGTCTTCGGTGAATGATGTAAGACGGGACAACGATTGTTCGATCTGCGGTGTCTTGGTCGCCACAAATGATCCGGACCCCTGTCTTTGGACAATCAGCCCTTCCTCGGCCAGCGATTTTATCGCCTTGCGTACGGTCACGCGCGACAGGTCCGTCAAGCTTGCAATTTCGCGTTCAGGTGGAAGCGGGTTCCCCTGCTTCAAGATGCCCTGCGCAACGCCATCAGAGATACGTCGTCGCAATTGTAAGTAGCGTGGGCCAGCATCCGCGCTAAGCCAAAGGCCTGGGGCAAGAAAGTCGGTTACATTCATGGCGACGCCTTCATTCATTGTACTGCCGCTTCCCGGCCGAGCCCCGTCGCCGCTGAGGCGCCCGTGTGGTGCCGGCAGCGGCCTCAAACAATAGGGCTTCCTACGACTCGATCACGAGATACCTTTATAGTACCTATTTTGAAATTGATAGAGAAAATAGCACCGTTTTGGTCAGAAGCTGCGCATATATGGAATTCTTTCAGGCTAAAAAACATTTCTGTGGACAATAGGTACTTAAAAGGTATTGTATTGACGAGAGGGGGAATCGCATGTCGTTGCCGCAGACAGAAATGACGCCGCGGATGGGGCGTTGCATAGACGCGATGTCGTCAGCAGACGCTGCGGCGGCGCTGATTGCAGGGCAAATTGATGCTGCTTCGTCAGTGATGGGCGCGCGTGCCGGGATAGTTGAGGCGGCGCAATTATCTGCAGCAACTCTTCGTTCGGGCGGTGCATTGAACTATGTCGCTGCGGGCAGCTCTGGGTTGATGGCGCTTTCAGATGGGTCAGAGCTGGCGGGCACTTTTGGCATAGCTCAAGATCAGGTTCGCATCTTTATGGCCGGGGGTGTGCCAGTCGATGGAATTATGCCCGGCGACACGGAAGATGACGTCTCAGAAGCTGAAGGTATTGTGAACAGCTTTGGTGGCGCTGATCTTGTGATTGCTCTGAGTGCAAGTGGCACGACCGCGTATCCGGTCGCGGTGGCCCGCCATGCGCGCCAAAAGGGCATCAAGGTTGTTGCCATCACGAACAACCCCGGCACGCCGTTGCAGGCCATGGCGGATGTCGCGGTGGTGTTGGAAACGCCACCCGAAGTGCTGGCCGGATCCACACGTCTGGGTGCGGGCACGGCGCAAAAAATCGTATTAAATTCAATCTCAACACTCGCCGGCGTGATGCTGGGTCACATTCACAATGGGATGATGGTCAATCTGAAGGCCGACAATACCAAGTTGCGGATGCGCGCCCGTGCGATTGTCGCAAAATCCGCGGGTGTCAGTGGTGATGTGGCAGAGCGTGCGCTGCAAACCGCACAGGGCGACACAAAGCTGGCCGTCCTTCTGGCCGCAGGATGCACAATCAAAACTGCGACGCAGTTGCTCGTAACGCATGGCGGCTTTCTGAAGCCCTGCCTTGACGCCATTTGCTACGACAATGGCCCCCAACAATGACATTATTTCAACCAGGGAGACGACAATGACCAAATCAAACCTCGGCAAGCTGCTGCTTGCCACGACCTTGCTGGGTGGCACGGCCGCCTTGGCGCAAGAGGCGACGCTGACCATCGAAAGCTGGCGCAACGATGACCTCGCCATCTGGCAGGACAAAATTATCCCAGCATTTGAGGCCACCCATCCCGGCATCAAAGTAAAGTTCACGCCCTCAGCCCCGGCGGAATATAATGCGGTCTTGAATTCGAAGCTGGACGCGGGTTCCGCCGGTGACATCATCACCTGCCGCCCGTTTGATGCATCGCTGGCACTCTATGATGCGGGCCATCTGGCTGACATCACAAATATCGAGGGCATGGCGAATTTCTCATCGGTTGCGAAATCGGGCTGGAGCACCGATGACGCGTCCGTGCAGTTCTGTGTGCCGATGGCCTCGGTCATCCACGGCTTTATCTACAACAAAGACGCCTTCGCCGAAGTCGGCGTCGAGGTGCCAAAGACTGAAGATGAATTTTTTGCCGCGCTTGCGAAGATCAAGGAAGATGGCGCCTATATTCCGATGGCAATGGGCACCAACGATCAGTGGGAAGCCGCGACAATGGGATACAACAACATTGGTCCCAACTACTGGAAGGGTGAAGAGGGCCGTTTGGCATTACTGTCCGGTGATCAGAAGCTCACGGATGAGGCTTGGGTTGCCCCTTACCGCCAGTTGGCCAAATGGGGTGAATACCTTGGTGATGGCTATGAGGCGCAAACCTACCCGGACAGCCAGAACATCTTTACGCTGGGACGTGCGGCGATCTATCCCGCTGGTTCGTGGGAAATCTCAGGCTTCAACGGCTTGGCCGAGTTCGAAATGGGCGCATTCTATCCGCCAGTGGCCGCTGCCGGGGATACCTGCTACATTTCGGATCATACCGATATTGGTATCGGCATGAATGCCAAGACTGCGCATCCCGAAGCGGCCACAGCGTTCTTGAATTGGGTCGGATCGGCCGAGTTTGCATCCCTGTATGCCAACGCCTTGCCCGGCTTTTTCCCGCTATCCTCTGCGCCTGTGACGCTGGAAGATCCGCTGGCGCAAGAGTTCATTTCCTGGCGCGGTGAATGTGAAAGCACGATCCGGTCTACCTACCAGGTTTTGTCGCGCGGCACGCCGAACCTTGAAAACGACACATGGAATGCATCCGTGGCCGTGATCAAGGGTGAGGAAACCCCGGAAGCCGCTGGCGCGCGTCTTCAGGCAGGCCTTGCCAGCTGGTACGCCCCGCAGCAGTAGGCTTGAATGACTCCCCGCGCGTCTGTGCTTTCAACGGTGCGCGGGGACTTTGTTCAAAAAGCATAGGGCCTTTCGAAAGGCGCTTAACCGCATTTTTCGCAAGGGCTCGTCACTGATAGCACCCCGCAAGAAGGATCTGAGACATGGAAAAGCCGCGCATTCGCTGGCATATCCTGGTATTTCTGGCGCCAGCCGTGTTGGTTTACACGGCGGTCATGATCTATCCCTTGTTCAACACCTTGCGGCTGTC
>JBARVN010000206.1:0-3637 GCA_049646285.1 Albidovulum sp.
GCCCCGTGAAGAACCGGCCAAAGTTGTTGCCCGCCTCGATCACCGCACGGTAGCCCGCGATATTGGCCATCGACGACAGCGCATCCATCTTTTGCGCCCGGCTGATGCGCGGCACCATATCCATGGCGATAACGGTGGCACCTTGTTTGTTGCAAAGCTCCAAAAGCTCTTTGCTTTGCGCGGGATAGAAGAAGGAAATCAAGGTCTGTCCCTGGGACAGGCGCTTGGCTTCCGTATCAGAAGGCGGGCGCACCTTAACCACAGTGTCGGCAGCTTTGAACAGGGCCGTGGCAGTCTTAACTACGCTGACCCCGGCTGCTTCGTACGCCTTGTCGGAAAACCCGGCGGCCATCCCGGCGCCTGTTTCAACAAAACACTCATGGCCCAGCTTTTGCAGCTGAAGGGCGCTTTCGGGCGTCATCGCTACCCGGCTTTCGCCGTCAAATACTTCCTTCGGTGCCCCGATCTTCACTGGCTCTCCCCTTCTTTGGTCCTGTCTAGTGACACTGGGCCACATATTCTCTGCAGCGCAGCAACGCAACTTTATTTCGCGAGAATGCGGCATTTAGCAACAACATTTTCACATCGTCAAATCCAGCGACGCACGCGTGCACAGTATGCTTCGAACGCCTCGCCAAAATGCGCCTGCAGTCGCGCCTCTTCCCCCAAGATAAAGCGTTGAGTTATCACGACCATAAAGACCGCGACAAGCGGCAGTGCAATCAACGCGTCCCAGCTAAGATAGAGCCCGGTCAATATCAGCGCATCCCCCAGATAAATGGGGTTGCGGCTGAGCCGAAACAGACCGTTCATGACCAGAGCATCCGGATCGCGGCGAGGGATAATGGAGGTGCGGGCAAACATCATTTGCAGCACGGCGATCACCACCAGCACCGCCCCCAGAACGATCAGCACAAGACCAAGCGAAAGGTTCACCTCAGTCTCAATCGGCCAAATCCGCCCGATCAGACCGCCGGCAGCAGCAAAGCCCGCCAGCCAGACAGGCGGAAAGTCGACGTCTTTTGCCATTGGATTGCGTCCCCGTCCTACTTTGCCCAAACCCTATGCGCCGGTCCCGAAGGTTTGCAACCCCGGCCCGCTGCGGGCGGATGGGATTTCCCGTTGATGTGACATGGGCACCTCTGGAAGTGATGTTTCGGTAGCAGTAAGCCTCGAAATGTTTTAAGCATAAAATATACATCCTTGCGGAGTCCTCCATGCCGACCAATTTCACTGCCACCCGCGCCATGTTCGATCTGCCCGAAGGCATGGTCTATCTTGATGGCAACTCGCTGGGCCCTCTGCCGCGTGCGGCCACCGCGCGGGTGCAGTCATGCATGCAAGATGAATGGGGGCAGATGTTGATCACCAGCTGGAACAAGGCCGGCTGGATGGATATGCCCGCGCGGCTTGGCAATCGGATCGCACGGTTGATCGGGGCAGAGCCGGGCAGTGTGGTGTTGGGCGATACGCTGTCGATCAAGGTCTATCAGGCGCTGGCCTCGGCCTTCGATCTGCGACCCGACCGAAAGGTGGTTTTGTCCGATACCGGCAACTTTCCTTCCGACCTTTATATGGCTGACGGTCTTTGCCGAACTCTCGGTCCAGAATATACGCTGCGCACGGTGTCGCCCGAGGCGGTCGAAGATGCAATCACACCGGATATTGCCGTCTTGATGCTGACGGAAGTCGACTACCGCACCGGCCGCAAGCACGACATGAAACGCCTGATCGCCAAGGCCCATGCGACTGGTGCGCTGGTGGTCTGGGATCTTGCCCATTCCGCGGGGGCTATCCCAGTGGATCTGGCCGGATGCAATGCAGATTTTGCGGTTGGCTGCACGTATAAATACTTGAATTCCGGCCCCGGAGGCCCGGCCTTTATTTACGTCGCACCGCACCTTCAGGACCAGGTCCGCCCTGCCCTGTCCGGCTGGCTTGGCCATCAGGCCCCTTTTGACTTTGACCTTGCCTATCGCCCTGGCAACGGGATTGAGCGCATGCGCGTGGGCACCCCGCCAGTCTTGCAGATGGCAGCGCTTGCAGCATCGATGGATATCTGGGACCAGGTGAATATGGAGGATGTGTACGACCGCTCGGCCCAATTGACCGAACGGTTCGTTGAAAAGGTCGAGGCGGCCTGCCCGACCCTCACCCTTGCGTCGCCGCGCGACCCGCAGGCGCGTGGCAGCCAGATCAGCTTTCGTCATCCCGAAGGCTACGCGATCATGCAAGCACTGATCGATCGCCGGGTGATCGGCGACTTCCGCGCCCCTGACATCCTGCGCTTTGGCTTTACGCCGCTTTACACGACCATGGATGATGTGGATGCCGCCGTGGCAGTTCTTGCGGAGGTGATGGAGAAATCTCTGTGGGACCAACCCCAATACAAAACCCGCGCACGGGTGACATGAAACCGCACCGTGCCAACGCAGCTGCTTTGGGTGCCGCACGCCTGTGCACCCGGCGCCCAGCGCCCCCGCTTGCAAACCCCGGCGCGTGGGCCGGACTGTGGCGACGTATGGGCGTAAAAGCCGCCCTCGCCGCCCGGACGGCATGAGACGCCCCGGCACCTTGCCGGACCCTCATGCAATCTGAAGGAGGCTTTGATGTCCCAACCCTATGACCCCGCAACCGAAGGCGCACAAATGCGTTTTGACGGCGTTATGTCTTACGCCGATTACCTGGGGCTGGACGCGGTTCTGTCCGCCCAGCACCCCAAATCCGACGCGCATGATGAGCTGCTTTTTATCATCCAGCACCAGACGTCCGAGCTGTGGATGAAACTGATGTTGCACGAGCTGGATGCGGCGCGGGGTGCGATTGCGGCTGATCAACTGCAACCCGCGTTCAAAATGTTGGCCCGCGTCGCGCGGATCATGGAACAGCTTAATTCCGCATGGGATGTACTGCGCACCATGACACCGTCGGATTATACGCGTTTTCGTGGCGCACTGGGGCAATCCTCGGGCTTTCAGTCCTGGCAATACCGGTTGATTGAATTCGCGGCAGGCAACCGCAATCCGGCGATGGTGAAGCCCCACACCCACCGCCCCGAGACGCGCGCAAAGCTGGCCGCTGAACTCGCGCGCCCATCACTTTACGACGAAGCCCTGCGTGCGCTGGCCCGCGCGGGATTGCCCGTGCCGGACGCAGTTTTAACGCGGGATCACACCACGCAGTGGCAGATCAACGACGATGTCGAAGCTGCATGGCGGATCGTCTATGCAGACCCAGAAGCCTATTGGCAGCTTTACGACCTGGCCGAAAAACTGGTGGATTTCGAAGACTACTTCCGCCGCTGGCGTTTCAATCACGTCACCACGGTCGAACGCGTTATCGGGCTGAAACGCGGCACCGGCGGCACCGGCGGCGTGCCCTATCTGCGGCGCATGCTGGAGGTGGAGCTGTTCCCCGAACTCTGGCGATTGCGAACGACGCTTTGACCTGAACCTGTCGCCTTACGACTTTGTCGCGACTCATATTACAGAATATACAATCATGTGGTGAATTTGCTGCGAAAATCAGCACAGTCCCGACGCAGACCTGCCCAATTTCTGCCTTCCGTAAATCTTAACCAGTTCCCGTGAAGGTGGGACGACTCTGTCTGACGCTCTGCGCTCGGGCGTGTTAAATG
>JBARVN010000207.1:0-18244 GCA_049646285.1 Albidovulum sp.
CCCCTCCGCCGGGGGCGCTGCCCCCGGACCCCCGAGGTATTTCGAAACAGAAGAGTGTCAGAGACCGAGAAGGGCTGGGAGGTCACACATGTCGTGGAAGATGTGTGCGCCTTGAGCCTCGAGGGCGGCGCTATCGCCATTCGGCGCGTAGCCAAAGCAGGTCATGCCTGCGGCGCGAGCAGCCCGGACACCTGTTGAGCTGTCTTCTATAACGACACAGTCCTTTGGGGCAATGTTCAGCGCCCGTGCCGCGTGGAGATAGAGGTCGGGTGCTGGTTTCGGGGATGCCACATCCTGGCGTGAAAAGATCCTGTTGGTTAGCCGCGCATAAATCCGGGGGTGCTGGCCGAGCGTGATTTCCATCTTGCGGTGGGGGCCGTTGGAACCAACTGCATAAGGAATGCCCGCCACGTCGAGGCGGTCGAGGACACCCGCAATGCCAGAAATGAGATCGGTGCCTTCAGCAAGTCGCGCGAAGATTTCATCGTAGATATCGTCAAGCCAGTCTTCGGGCAGGTCTGCCCCCATTTTGCGCGCGGTGTCGCCTACGCCCGCCATCGTGCCGCCAAGAAAGAGTCCGCTGATTTGGGTGACCGATAGGGTTAGCCCGTATCGGGCAAGATTTTTAGCAATGACCATATCTGTCAACGGCTCACTGTCCACCAGCACTCCGTCGCAATCGAAGATGACGGCCTTGGGGATCATTTGGCATGCCTGAGTATGGTGATCAGCGTGTCGCCATATTTGCGTTGGTCAAGTTGCACGAAGCCGTTGGATATCGGCGGCGTGGCGTTTTCTTCCCAAACGATCAGGGCGTTGGGGGTGAGCCATCCATCGCCGTTGAGGGACGCCAATGCGGCCTCACCCAGCCCCTTGCCGTAAGGTGGATCAAGGAAAATCAGATCATATCTGGGGCCCCGGTTCGGTCCCATGCATGTCGCATCCCGGCGCCAGACATCGGTGGCGCCCATCGCCTGCATCCGTTCGATATTCTGCCGCAAGAGCGCCCTTGACGCGAGGCCGTCATCGACGAAGGTCACGCGGGCCGCCCCCCGCGACAGCGCTTCAAGCCCGAGCGCGCCGGTTCCGGCGAAAAGATCAAGAACCCGCGCGCCTTCAACCGGGTTTCCGTAAGGCCCGTTCATCAAAAGGTTGAAAACAGCCTCGCGCACCCTGTCCGATGTGGGCCTCAGATGGGCCGCGGCGTCACCTGCCCCAACATCGGCCAGTTTTAACCCGCGCCTTGTGCCACCGATAATTCTCATGCCGCCAAAAGGGCTTTCAGGTCGGTGGCCGGATCAGAAACCACCGCCGGATCGGGCGACTTTCCGGCCTCAATCAGCCGCTTTCCGATCATATAGGCGCGTGCATCCCCCATCGCGTCGATAGCCAGAAGCCTGCGACCTTGATAGTACCAAAAGCTGATCGCCTGACCTTCTCCCTTGCGGGTAATGATCCGATCGTAGCCAGTATTCAGCCCGGCGATCTGCAGTTTGACGTCATATTGGTCTGACCAGAACCATGGTTTGGCCTGGTAAGCGGTAGCAGCGCCCAGCATGTTTGCGGCCACAACTTCGGCCTGATCAATGGCATTGCCCACGCTTTCCAGCCGAATCCGCCCACCGTCATGCGGGAAGGAAGCGCAATCACCTGCCGCCCAGATCGACGGGTCCGAGGTTAGGCCAGATGCATCTGTGCGGATGCCGTTTTCAATCTCCAGCCCCGCGGCTTCTGCGAGGGCACTTGCGGGCGTAATGCCAACGCCAACGATAACAAAATCAGCCGCCAGCATGCGGCCGTCGGTGGTTTCGGCCCCTGTGACCCGGTCGGTACCTGTCAGCTTTGCGAGACCGGTATTTTCAAGAATTTTCACGCCATGAGCCGCGTGAAGAGCGCGAAAATATTCCGAGGTTTCGGGAGAGGCAACGCGCTGCAAGATCCGGGGCGCCATTTCGATCAGCGTCACGTCAAGGCCAAGCTTTGCCCCGACGGCTGCAGCTTCAAGCCCGATATACCCACCGCCGACGATCAAAAGCTTGGCTCCGGGTTGAAATTCTGGTGCCATCGCATCGACATCGGCCAAGGTCCGCACGGTGAAGACGCCCCGCAGCGCGCCACCGATTGCGGCAGGCAGCGTGCGTGGCTGCGATCCGGTGGTCAGCGCCAGCTGATCATAGGGGATAACCTCGTCGCCAATCCTAATTGTCTTCGCCGCCCGGTCGATGGCTGTTACGGTCGCATTAAGGCGCAGCGTGATGTTCTGATCGGCCCAGAACGCGGGTGCGCGAAGATAAAGCCGGTCCAGCCCCATGTCTCCCAACAGATACCCCTTTGAGAGTGGTGGGCGCTGATAGGGGGGCACCGGTTCTGCGCCGACCATCGTGATTGCACCCTTGTGGCCAAGCGCGCGCAACTTCGCAGCCAGCGAAGCGCCGGCCTGTCCTGCACCAATGATCACAATCTCGCCCATTTGCATTCTCCCTCTGGTCATCAGTCGGTCAGACCCTATATCGCGGAGTCAGGAAAACGCAACGCGAGAGGACAAGCGAATGGAACTTTCCAAAGGTGGCAGATTACCGGATGCGAGCTTTGCACAAATGGGGGTCGAAGGGCCCGAGATTGTTCAGCTGTCTGATCGGCTTCGCGGGCGCAAGGTTGTAGTTTTCGGGTTGCCGGGGGCCTATACCGGGACATGCTCGACAATCCACATTCCAAGCTTTATCCGCACCGCAGACGCGTTTCGCGAAAAGGGCGTGGATGAAATCATCTGCATTTCCGTCAATGACCCCTTTGTCTTGAAAGCCTGGGGTGACTCGACGGGAGCAGCTGCTGCAGGGATCAGCTTTCTTGGGGATGCCGATGGCAGCTTCACGAAGGCGCTTGGCATGGACTTCACTGCACCGCCACTGGGTTTGATCGGGCGATCAAATCGTTATGCGCTTGTGATGGACGACGGCGTGATCGTTGCTTCAAAAGTGGATGCACCGGGCGTCTGTGACATTTCCACGGGTGAGCATCTGTTGGCGGAGCTTTGAGCATGATTGAAGTGGGTGCGAAGCTTCCCGAGGCCGTATTGTTGACAATCGGTCCGGATGGACCGGAAGAGGTGCGTCTGAGCGGCAGACTAAACCGCCGCAGAGTGGTTATCTTCGCAGTTCCTGGTGCGTTCACTCCGACCTGCGACAGTGCCCATTTGCCGGGATTCATCCGCAACGCTGCTGGCATCCGTTCAAAGGGAGTAGATGAGATCATCTGTGTGTCAGTGAATGATGCGCATGTGATGCGCTACTGGGGTGAAATCAGCGGCGCAAGGGCTGCGGGCATCACCATGCTGGCCGATGCCGACGGGGCATATTCAAAGGCGCTGGGGTTGTCGTATTCCGCACCAAAGGCGGGGATGTTTGATCGTTCGCGCCGCTACGCGATGATTGTCGACGATGGCGTCGTGACCGCTTTCGACCTTGATGAGCTTGGCCAATGCAGCCTGTCCACAGGCGAGACCTTGCTTGCGCAACTCTGAGCCCGTTATTTGCGGGTGTGGATTTGGCACAGACACGCGACCGGCGCGCCGTGATCTCTTTGCACCTCAGCGGCACCAGCGAATTTGTCCATGCGTCTGGCCAAGGTTACGTCCAGCGCCGACAAGCCGTCGCAATCATGTGTCGTCAGCACAACATCCACCACATTGTAAACGTTGGACCATTCCGGATGATGGTTCAGTTTTTCAGCCTGAAGAGCGGCGCGGGACATGAACCCCCAAGCCTCGGAAAAATTGCGAAACTTCCAGATTTTCCGGATCGCGTCACGGTCAGGAACGGCATTCCAGCCCGATGCACCCAACGCGGGCAAATCGGCCTCACGCTCTGCGGTTGTCAGAAGATCAGCCATCAGTCCTCCTTCGGCGGCATCGCCGCATTATCCGCGTCATTGGCGCGTTGCAGGGCCGGGCGCACGCTGAGCCGATCCCAATAGGCTTGCAAGACAGGGCGCGGCTCGATTGTGCCAAATCGTAAACCCCATCCGATTTGCGACCCGGTGGCGACATCCGCGGCCGAAAACCGATCACCGGCCAGATAGGGGCTGTCGGCCAGGGCGCGTTCAAGGGCTGTAAGCGTCGTTTCCAGCGATCCGAACCCAACCATGCCGCGCCGCTCCTGAGGCACCTCAAAACCCAGCGCATTGCTGATCACAGCCGCCTCAAATGGCCCCGCCCCGAAAAACAGCCAGCGATAGTAGGCGCTGCGCTCGGCGGGTGCGAGGCCCGCTTCGGGAAAGGCGTCAGCCAGATAGGCGCAGATCGCGGCATATTCGGTCACCACCTTGTCGCCGTGCACCAGTGCTGGCACCTTGCCCATCGGGTTGACCTCCAGATAGTCCGGCGCCTTCATATCCGGGCCGTAGTCGAGATAGCGCACTTCATATGGTTGGCCGATCTCTTCGAGCATCCAGCGCGCTATGCGGCCCCGCGACATCGGATTGGAATAAAGCGTGAGCGTTTCGGCCATAGCAGTCTCCTTGCAGCGTCACTGTGCCAGAAATACTCCCCTTCAAGGCAAATACTTTCAATACCTGCGGCGCGGATATTTTGGCTGTGATGATTTGTGTCAGTTTTCCGTGTCTGATTTGCGGAACGGACCGTAGTCGGTAAGAATCTCAATTTCTTCGTCCACAGCACGGGCCTCGGCCGCAAGATATCGGGCGACAGCGGTGCGAAAGGCGGGGTCGGCGATCCAGTGCAGCGAATGGGTCTGCACCGGAAGGTAACCCCGCGCGAGTTTGTGTTCGCCTTGCGCGCCTGCTTCAACACGGCCAAGCCCATGGGTGATGGCAAACTCGACGGCCTGATAGTAGCAACATTCAAAATGCAGGCATGCATGGTCTTCGGCCGCCCCCCAATAACGACCGTAAAGCGTGTCACGCCCGATGAAGTTGAGCGCGCCAGCAATTGGACGCCCATCGCGTTCGGCTATGACCAGCATGATATCATCGCGCAAGCTGGCCTGCGCTTCGTCGAAGAAGGCGCGCGTAAGGTAAGGAGTGCCCCATTTGCGGGCCCCCGTATCTTGATAAAACGTCCAGAAAGCGTCCCAATGGGCAGGTTTGATCTCATCACCGGTGAGCTGTGTGATCTTGCCGCCAAACGCCTGCGCGGTCGTCCGTTCCTTGCGGATGGCTTTACGCTTGCGCGATGACAAGGCGCTCAGAAAGTTGCCAAAATCCGTATACCCGTTGTTTTCCCAGTGAAATTGTTGGGTAACGCGGTGCAGCAGGCCCATTTTGGTACCCACTTCGGCCTCAGCCTTCGTGCAAAAGGTGATGTGGGCCGAGGACAGGTTGTTGTCGCTGGCGATTTGCACCAAGGCCTGCAGCAAAGCTGCGCGGCCGGTGTCTTCCAGTCCTGGGCGGGTCAAAAATCGTCGCCCGGTGGCCGGGGTGAAGGGCACGGCCGATTGCAGCTTTGGATAGTACTGCCCGCCCGCCCGGTTTAAAGCATCGGCCCAGCCGTGATCAAAGATGTATTCGCCCTGACTGTGGGATTTGGCATAAAGCGGCAGCGCTGCGATGATCTGTCCTGCGGCGCGCACCACCAGATGGCGCGGCTGCCATCCGGTCCCTGGCCCAACAGAGCCAGAGCGCTCCAGCGCAGACAAGAACCTATGTGTTGTAAAAGGATCAGTGGCGCGCCCATCGTCCGCTTCGGGGCAGGCGCAGGCGTCCCATTCATCGGCGCCGATCTGGTCCAGCCCCGAAATCATGGTCACATCGATGGGTGTTTGGGTCATGCCGCGCCTTTGCTATCGGTTAGACCTGTACACCCTGAGTGGCCGCGTCAAGCTGGGATAGCAGCAGGGTAGGATTCGAAAGTGATATTTTGGGCGATTGTGCGTGCCTTCGCTTCGTCTTTGGGCGATCTGATCGTCCAGCAGAGGATTGATGCGCCCTGAGCCTTCAGTTCGGCCACCCGTAGGCGGGCAAGATCGCTGGCCTGATGGCTGATAAAGCTTGATCCGGTGGTGTCGTAGTCAGGGATGTCGCGAAGCTTGTCGCAGACAGCAGCGGGGACCGGCACATTTTCCAATGGGTTATATGCTTCGGTCGTCAGGCCGCGCGGGATGTGCGGCGCAAGTCGCGCCATATGCATCACGCAGTGCGGATTGAACGACATGACGGCGACCGGGCCCGAATAGGATGCCAACGCATCTGCGGTGGCCTGTTCCAGCCGACCTTCGGTTGGCCCCATCGTCGCCAGATTTTCCTTGATCTCGATCAGCAGCGGAACCCGGCCTGCAACCATCGCCAGCAGCTGCGCAAGCGTCGGGATTGGCTCATCGCTGCCTCGTAGAAGGATTGCACCCAGTTCTGCCGCTATGTGGTCTTTCACAAGACCTGAACGCTCTGTCAGCCGGTCAAGATCATCATCGTGAAAGACCATCGCCTGCCCGTCCGCACTTTGCTGCAGATCAAGCTCGATGCCGTAGCCAGCCTCGACGGCCGCGCGAAACGCGCCCATCGAATTTTCTGGCCGGCCATCTGCCAGTGAATGATATCCGCGATGCGCGATCGGGTTTCGCAAAAACGCAGCCGGCAAGGGAACGGGGCGCGGCGCCATCATTTCACCTGAAAGATCGCCTCGATCTCAACAGCGACACCCAGCGGCAGGGCCGGGGCCGAAACGGCGGCGCGCGCATGGCGCCCGGCATCACCAAGAACCTCGACCATCAGATCGGAGCAGCCGTTGATCACCTTTGGCTGATCGGTGAAATCCTGCGTTGAATTGACAAAGCCGGTGAGCTTGACCACCCGTACAACCCGGTCCAGATCACCGCCACAGGCGGCGCGAACTTGCGCCAGAAGGCTAAGCCCGCACCGTTTCGCGGCCTCAGCCCCGGCCGCCACATCCATGTCGTCGCCAAGACGCCCTTTGATCAAACCGTCTGTGCTTTGTGAAATCTGACCCGATACAAAGACCAGATCGCCGACCTGGACATAGGGCACATAATTCGCGGCGGGTGCCGGTGCGTCCGGCAAGCTTAGCCCCAGTTGCGCCAGTCTTTCGTTGATCTGCCCGGTCATGTGATCTCCTTCCGATTCCAAATTTCGCCGTAAGCTATCTGCGCAGGATTGCAGAGGAAAGGCCTGTCTGATCAGGGGCGTTTCGCCATCGGCAACGCCTTTTCGTTTTGTACAGCCAACGACAGGTCAGCTTTCCCGGAACGCGCGATTGAAGTATTCGGCCAAGGGCTTGAGCAGATAAGCCATCGGCGTCCGCTCGCCGGTTCGGATGAACACTTCGACCGGCATGCCCGGCAAAATTGCTTCCCCTCCCAGCCGCGAGATTTGATCGGCATCAAGAACCACTTCGGCGCGGTAGTAACTTGACTGGCTTGCCTCATCCGTCAACGCATCGGCAGAAACCCGGGCGATGCGGCCGAAAAGCTCAGGCGTAGATCGGCTATCGAAAGCGGAAAAGCGCAACGTCACTTCCTGACCTATGCGAACCTCGTCCACATTGATCGGCGAGACACGCGCCGCGATCACCAATGGCCGGTCCTGAGGGATAAGAAACAGCACCGGGTCTGCTGGCCGGATCACCGAGCGCGGCGTTGTCACCTGAAGCGCATGAACGATGCCTGCGACAGGCGCGCGGATTTCCAGACGCTCGACCTGTTCAATCAGACTGCGGCGGCGCTCGGCCAGTTCCAGTTCGCGGTAGCCCAGATCACGCAGCTGGCTGTTGGCCTCTTCGCGCCGGGTGCTGCCACGTTTCAGGATCTCGATTTCAATTTCGGTGACCCGGCCTTCGGCCTCGGCGCGGCCTGCATCCAGCTCACCCGCTGCACCTGCAAGGCGGGCACGTTCGCGTTGCAGCGCCAGCACCCGGCTGACTTGAGTCAGGCCTTTATCGAGCAGGCCCTTCAGGTCTGTCAGCTCACGGTCCAAAAGGTCTAGCTGGCTATCCGAGGCAGTACGCTGTGCGCTGATGCCGTCGATCTGGCTGGCGATCTGGCCGCGGCGACGGGCAAGCTGATCCAGCTCATTCGCCTCCGTCTCAGCGCGTGCCGCAAACAACCGGGTTTGCCCGATCATCAGCGCTTCGATCTGAGGGCGGTCCGTTGCGAATTCCGTCAACTCCTTGGGGAACGTGATGTCATCGGCATCGTTTTGCTCGGCCTCAAGGCGTCCGCGCCGGGCAAGGATTTCGAAAAACTGCCCTTCCACGATAGAGAGTTCTGAACGCAAAAGCGTGCCATCAAGTCGGATCAGGGGCGTACCGGCAGGTACCAGATCACCGTCTTTGATAAGGATTTCGGCCACTACACCGCCGTCCGGGTGCTGCACGATCTGGCGGTTCTGTTCGACCTCAACCTGACCCGATGCCACAACGGCACCCGCGATCTGTGTGGTCACCGACCAAAGGCCGAAGCCACCAACCAAGAGCGCAATTGCGATTGCGCCCAGCAAGAGAGGCCCGCGCGCCGATTGGGGGTTTTGTGGAGGTGTCATGATACGCCTCCGGGGCCGGGAGCACGCGCAATTTCGCCAGCGTTGCGCACCACAGATTTCAGCACCTCGTCTCTGGGGCCAAAGGCACGCCGCGCCCCGCCATCCAACATCAACAGAAGATCGCATTCCTGAATTGCGGCAGGCCTGTGCGCCATGATCAACACAGCACCGCCGGCGGCCTTGATGCTTCTGATAGCGGTATTCAAAGCGACAGAACCGTCATTGTCGAGGTTGGAATTCGGCTCATCCAGCACCAGCAACACCGGATCACCGTAAAGTGCGCGTGCAAGACCAATGCGCTGTATCTGCCCACCCGACAATCGTCCACCGGACTGACTGACCCGTGTGTTATACCCCTCGGGAAGATCAAGGATCATTTGATGTGCCGCAGCTTTTTGTGCGGCTGCCACAATCGCCTTGTCATCCGGCGCCTCTGCCAGCCGGGCGATGTTTTCAGCGATTGTCCCATCAAAGAGCGTGACGCGTTGGGGCAGGTAACCGACATAGCTGCCCAGAATATCAGGCTCATATTGATCAAGTGTCGCCCCATCAAGCCGCACCCAGCCGCCCGCAGGTTTCCATACTCCGGTAAGCGCGCGTGCCAGCGTGGACTTGCCCGCCCCCGAAGGTCCGATGACTCCCAACGCCTGACCGGGCTCAAGGCGAAATGAAACCATGCGCAACGCCGCTTGCGATTGCCCCGGTGGCACGACGGTCAGTTGGTTGGCTTCAAGCACGGCCCTTGGTCGGGGCAAAGCGGTGCGCGCGGGTTCTGCGGGCACCGCGCCCAGAAGGGCTGAGAGCCGTTTCCAACCCTCTTGCGCGCGCTGAACAAAGGCCCAGCCGCCGATCGATTGCTCAACCGGGGCCAGTGCGCGGCCCATCAAGATCGATGACGCGATCATTGCGCCCGGCGTCAACTCTCCCTTCAAGACCAGCAAGGCCCCAAGGGCCAGCATTGCGGATTGCAAGAACAGCCGGAAGGTTTTGGAAAAGATCGAATAAGTGCCGGTCCGGTCGCTGGCCAGTAACGCCTCAGCCATCGCGACGGCGCGCGCCTTGCCCCAGCGCGCAAAACTGGCCCCGCGCATACCCATGCTTTGGATCAGGTCGGCTTCATCGCGCAGTTGGTCGGCCAGACGTTCCGCTTGCTGACCAGCCAATTGCGCATCCAAAACTGACTGACGGGTGGCTGACTGGTTCAACACGGTCACCAGCACCAGAACCACGCCGCCCGTCAGGGCAAGAAACCCCAGCCATGGGTGAAATATAAACACGGCACTTAAGAATATGGGAGCCCACGGCATATCGAATATCGCGAGAAACGTGGGTGACGCCAGAAACTGCCTGATCGATTCCAGATCACGCAATCCGGCCGCGGCAACCGGATCGCCCGGCTGCTGGGCACTGCGCGTCAATGACGCGGCGAACACCCGCGCTTCAAGCGCCGACTGAAAGCGCGCAGATAAGCGGGCCATTACGCGGCCCCGCGCCAGATCGAGCAGCCCCATCATCGCGAAGAGAAAGGCCACCAGCCCGAAGAGCGCCAGCAGAGTTTCTTCTGACCGGCTGCCCAGAACACGATCATAAACTTGCAGCATAAATATCGGCCCGACCAACATCAGCAAGTTCACAAAAGCCGAAAACAGGGCGACCGCCCAAAACAGGCTACGATTTGCACTGCGGGCGGCTTTTAGTTCATGTCGTCCGACGCGCAAAAGACGCTCTTCCATTCAGTATTCTCCTGCCCCGGCCGGATATCCGCCGATCGTGCCCATATTGCCACGCCCTACCGATGCTGTGACTTGCACCCGCGCTCTATGGGTTTTAAGCCTTTATTTGGTTATAGACACGTCCCAATTCGATCCAGCACGGCGCAAGCCTTGCGACATTTTGCGGAAAGATAGAAATAAAATGTTCAGAAATCCATTGATGCTTTCCGAATTTCGCCGTGTTGGGGGTGTTTTGGTGGCGGCAACCTGCCTACTGGCGGCGTGTTCCAGACCCGACGCAGGCGCAGAAATCAATGATCCGCATGAAACTCAGAACCGCGCTGTGCACGAAACCAATGTGGCGCTGGACCGGGCAATTTTTGGAACAGCCGAGAGCCGGCAGCACAATATTTTGCCGCCACCGGTGGCAAAAGGGCTTTCTAATGCCGCGGATAATCTGGGTATGCCAAGCGCAGTTGCCAACAGTCTTTTGCAAGGCAAACCCGGGCCTGCGCTGCAAAACACACTTCGCTTTGCGATAAACACGACGATTGGCGTGGTTGGGTTGTTTGATCCTGCCAGTGCAATGGGCGTGCATAAAGATAAGGCGGATTTCGGCGAAACTCTTCACGTGTGGGGCGCACCAGAAGGCGCATTTCTCATGATACCCTTGGCAGGGCCGTCGACAGAACGTGACCTTGTTGGGTCGGTTGTTGACACTCTTCTTGATCCGCTGAACGCGATCAATAAACCCGAAAGCTATTACCTGACGGCCGGAAGTATCGCAGGCAGGGTCGGCGACCGCGAGCTCTATAGCGATACGGTGGAATCGATCCTATATGAAAGCGCAGACAGCTATGCGCAATTGCGGCTTCTCTACTTGCAGAACCGTCATTTTGAGCTTGGCATCGAAGCAGACGTATTTGACCCGTATGAGGACCCCTATGGACAATAGATTTACCCGCCGCCGCCTTCTGGCCGCACTTCCAGCAGGTCTTGCCTTCGCCACTTTGCCCGGACCAAGTCTGGCGTTGAATGTGAACGAGGCGAAGGCGCTTGTCGGGCGACTGGTCGAGGAAGTGAATGGCGTGATCAACTCGGGCACGTCCGAACCCGCAATGTTCAGGTCGTTTGAGGCGATCTTTGTGCGCTATGCCGACGTGCGCTACATCGCTCAAAGTGCGCTCGGGCCTGCAGGCCGAGGCGCAGAAAAGGGTGAGATGGACGCCTATGTGAAGGCGTTTCAGGGCTATATTTCGCGCAAATACGGCCGCCGGTTCCGCGAATTTGTCGGTGGGGCCATCGAAGTGCAGGACGCCAAAGCGCTGAAAAGTTTTTATGAAGTCCGCTCGACCGCATTCTTGAAGGGGCAGTCGCCGTTTCGCGTGGATTGGCATATTTTCGATAAATCCGGCAAGAACCAGTTCTTCAACATCATCATTGAAGGCGTCAACATGCTGGCGGCGGAACGCACCGAAATTGGCGCGATGCTTGACCGGCGCAAAGGCGACATCAAAGCGCTGACGAATGACCTGAAAAGTGCAGGTTGAGCCTTGTTGGGATCAACCGCACAAGTCCGCAAGCAACCGGTCCATCATAGCATCACACTGCGCTAGCTGCGACAGCGCGATGAATTCATCAGCTTGATGCCCCTGTCCTTGCATTGACCCCGGGCCACAGACGACGGTGGGAATGCCAAGCGCGTCAAAATATCCGGCTTCTGTGCCAAATGGAACTTTGGTTGTGCAGTTCGTCTGGGCCAATCGTTGCGCGAGCGCGACCACGGGGGCGGCCTCATCTGTATCCAGACCCGGGTAGGAGTTAAAGGGCGCAACTTCGATCAAAGCATCCGGGAAACTGGTCTGGTATCGGGACATCACTTGGGCGGCGCATGCGTGGATCCGCTCCAAAAGGTTTGCGGTTCTGTCTGCGCCAATGTTTCGGAACTCCAGCGTCACCTCTGCCATGTCTGGCACGATATTCAGTGCCACGCCGCCGACCAACTTGCCGACATGCACGGTGGAGTAGGGGACGCTATAGGCCGGATCACGGGCACCATTTTCGGCCAGATCGGCTTGGAGTGCGCGCAACTCGCCAATGAAGTCGGCGGCAAGATGCAGCGCGTTCAAAAAGTGCGGGGCCAGGGCGGAATGGCCGGCCTTGCCGTGGCAGACAGCGCGCAAAGCTGTCTTGCCCTTATGGCCAATCGCCACCTGCATCTCGGTAGGTTCACCCACGAAACAGGCGCGGGGCAGACCGATTGTGCGTTCAAGGTGACCGATCATTCGGCTGATGCCGATGCAACCGACTTCTTCATCGTAGGAAATCGCCAGCTTTAACGGCTCTTTTAAACGGGCCGACGCGGCCCGATCTGCCAGCGCCAGCATAGACGCAAGATATCCCTTCATATCGGTGGTGCCACGCCCGTAAAGCCTGTCACCCTCCTTAGTCAGGCGAAAGGGATCGCGTGTCCAGACCTGCCCGTCAACCGGCACAACATCGGTGTGGGCAGACAGCAATACACCCGCACCGGGCGGCCCGAGCGACGCAAATATCCCGGCTTTTTGCCCGGTCTCATCGGGCAAGGTGTGCACGGCAAAGCCGCGATCCGTCAAAAATCTGGTGATATAGCCGATGATATCAAGATTGCTGTCGCGGCTGACGGTCGGAAAGGCAATCAGCTGGTCAAGAGTGTCGAGCGTTTGGATCATGCGCCTAGTCCGCCGCAAGTTCGGTGATTTCGCGGCGAAACGGTAACGCATCGCCGATATCCTCGCCGTCAAGGTCGCGTGCATAGCGGTGACCTGCATAGGTTGACCATGCAATTGGCCCTGGCGCTTCGGCATCGCCAAAGATCTTGACCGATCTGATGCCAGCATCGGCCCATTCCGCCTCTCGCGCCTTCAACGCGGCATAAACAGCGTCATTGCCGCGCCGTGATGTCACCATGACAACAGCATCCGCGCCGTAGGTCCGGGAGTGCCCGGTATAGACACAGTCGCTGATCACGTGATCAGCGGCAATTTCCGTGACCCCTCGGTTCAGCACAATCTCAACCCCCATATGGGCCAGTTTGGCATGGATCGCGCCTTGTTCCAGTGTATTTCTTGTCCAGTCCGAGACATAGGCGGAAGGCGTGATCAGTGTGACCTTCGCGCCGTGGTTGGTCAGCAGTTCTGCCAAAACCCCACCCATATAATAGTGATCGTCGTCATAAATCACCACATTGCCCTGGGGCAGGGTGCCCCCCATCAGATCGTCCGGCGTGTAGACGGAAACCGCCGCGTGTATCGGCATAGCGACGACATGCTGCCGCGCCACTCCGTCGCGCCGCCAAGTGGCACCTGTCGCAATCGCCACGTTCTGAAACCCAAAGTCAAGGATCTGGTCGGCATCCAAAAGGCTGTCAAAATAGAGTTCCACATTCGAGCGTTGCTTAAGCTGGTATTCGCGGTAATCCCTGACCCGTCCCCAGGCTGAAAGCCCCGGCAACTGGCATTCAAGCGCCACACGCCCCCCAAGCACCGTCCGCGCCTCGGCAATCGCCACGTCGTAGCCCCGCCTGCACAAGGCCCATGCGGCCTCAAGCCCGGCAGGGCCCGAGCCGATGATCAAAATATTTTCGCTGTCGCCCTTGGCATTCATCTTTTCGGGATGCCAGCCTTTGCGCCATTCCTCCATGAAGGTCGGGTTTTGGGTGCAGCGGCTGATCGACATGGTCATATCGCCGGTGATACAGATATTGCAGCCAATACATTCGCGGATATCCTCGATCCGGCCTTCTTCGATTTTTTTGGGCAGGAAGGGATCGGCGATGGATGGCCTTGCGCAGCCGATGAAATCGAGCACGCCAGATCTGATCTGTTTGACCATGACGTCGGGCGAGGTAAACCGCCCGACCCCGACAATTGGCTTGTCCGTCAGATCGCGGATGCCTTTGACCAGCGCGGATTGCGCTGCCTCTTCCTTAAACCGCGACGGGCCCGAGCACTCTTCCCAACTGCCCTGCGCCAGATCCCAAAGATCCGGCAGATCCTTGTTCATCTCAATGAATTCGCGAAGCTCAGCGTTTGAAAACCCCAATGTGCCAATGGTTTCGTCCAGACTGACCCGGAGTGTCAGCGCCATCGCGTCGCCAACGGCATCCCGCATGTCGGCAATGACTTCGCGTGCAAAACGTGAACGGTTTTCAAGGCTGCCGCCGTATTCGTCGCTGCGTTGATTGGTGGCGCGCGACAGGAAATGCTGAAAGATCCCAAAGCCATGTGCACCATACAGACAGATCAGATCAAAGCCTGCTTCCTTTGAGCGTTTGGCCGCGTTCACGAACCAACGCCGCAGATCCTTGATCTCGGACTTGGCGAGGGCGCGGGCCTGAACCGGATCGTTGGTGAAGGTGCGGATCGGCAGCGCTGACGGCGCCAACGGCACCTCTTTTGAATAGAGGTTTGGGCCATTGATGCCGGAATAGGCCAGTTGGATACCCGCGAGCGCACCGTGTTGCTTCATCTGTTCGGACATCTTGCGCAGTTGCGGGATGTCCTTGTCTTCCCACAGGCGCAGTTCGATGAAGGGTGTGATTTCGCTGGTGTGGTGCATCTCGCATTGCTCAGTAAAGATCACACCCCATCCGCCCTCGGCTTTGACGCCCCGCATAGCGGCCGCCGCCGAAGGATCGCGGTAACCGCCGCCATTGCAATGCGGGACCTGATAGAAGCGGTTCTTCGCGACAAGTGGTCCGATTTTCACCGGTTCAAACAGAACGTCATAGCGTGGATCGCGCAAAATCAAGACCTCCGCAGGCTGTTTCAGCGAAGCTGTCAGATTTCAGAGCAAGGATAAAGCCACTACTTACCAAGCATCCTCAGGCATTGGTTGGTAAGGATCAGACGCCTCTGTGCTACGCCGCGCTCACAACGCAAAACCATGCCTATCGCGCAAAGAGCGCGATCTTTGGGGCAGTATCAGATTGCAACCCAGCCAGATCCAGCATCCGCCATGCAAGCGCCAGGTTCGAAGAAATCACCGGCCGACCGATCCGCCGTTCTGCTTCTTCGGCGATGCTTGCGACCCGCAGATTGGTGCAAGATACAAAAACCGCATCGCAAGGAGACATGGCCGCGACGGTTTCGATCGCTGCAAGCACAGCCTCAGGCGTGATGCGGGCAACCACCCTGTCGTCGCCTTCGAGAAATGAGCCAAAGCCCGCAATCTCAAAGCCCTCCGCCAGCAAAAGCTGACGCATCGCCGCCGAGACGCTTTCAACATAGGGCGTCACAAAGCCAAGCCGCTTTGCCCCCAGGGCGCGGGCGGCCGCAATTGTTGCACTGACGGGATCCGTCACTTTGGCATCTGGCTGCACGGACCTTACGGCACGGCGAACGCCTTCAGGCCCGATCACGGTGGCCCCGGACGTGCAGCCATAGCCTATGACATCAAGCGGGATCTGGGGCAGCATCGACACCGCGGCAGGCAGCGCGTCGGCCATGCCCGCCAGCGTTTCCGGGTTAACCTCGGGCGGCATGGCGATGCGGGCGTGATAAAGCGAAACGCCCTTTTGCGGCATGATGGCGCGCATCTCATTTTCCAGCGTCTCATCGGCGGGCAGCACAATCAGACCCATGGCAGCTTTTGTGCCCATCCCTTCATCGGTCTGAAATGGCAGTTTCATTGCGGTCTCCCTCGCTGAACATGGGTAACTCGGGCGCTGCATGCATCGACAATAAGCGCGGAAGACCCGCTGCCACCGCCATGCTTTCCTTGTACACATTCAGCGGCTCTAGGCCGGATCAGGGAGGATTCGAAGGCCAGATTTTTTTCTGCGCCGCTGCGAATTTTGGCGCCTTTGCGGGCACGGGCCGTATCTGTAACTAACGAATCATGCGCCATATCGTGCATCTTTGCCTTCCCGGTAGCCTTTACATTTCGTACCCTAAACATCGCTCTGATTTCGAGATAAACTTGCTCAGGTTACGCCGAATTTAGTCGCACTTGACGTGTTTGACGTGAAACATCAGCTTAGATCTGGCAAGATTGATGCAAATGACATCCATAAAGGTGCTACATGTCTCATCCACTTGATCGCTTTGATGTCCGATTGTTGGAGCTGCTTCAAGACAATTGCAGACGCACGGCTGATCAGCTGAGCGAGCATCTCGGACTATCCGCCGCCGCCGTTCAAAAACGCCTGAAAAGGCTGCGCGACAGTGGCGTGGTTGAAGCCGAAATTGCTATTGTTAATCCCGTGACGGTCGGGCGCGGCATGACGATCATCGTCGAAGTGTCGATGGAGCGTGAAAACCTTGCCGTCCTCGACAGTTTCAAGCGACGGATGCGCGAAGCCCCGTTGGTTCAGCAGTGCTATTACACCACCGGCGAAGCGGATTTTACGTTGGTCTTGGTGGTCAAAGATATCCAGGAATACCAGACATTCACCCAAGAGAATTTCTTTGGCACGCCGGAGGTCAGCAAATTCAAAACAGCGATTGTCATGGACCGTGTCAAAGTCGGGCTAAGCATTAGCCTTGAGGATCAACAGACCTGAAGACTACAGGGTTTCGCGTTAAGTCGCTGGCGCGAAACCCTTTAGCTCGGGCTCATCCCGCGCAGCCGTTCTGAGCGTCGGCGCAACATCTCAACTGTGGCCAGAAGCAGAATTGAGAATGCGACAAGCACGGTGGCCGCAGCAAGAATGGTTGGGCTGATCTGCTCGCGCAGGCCGGTGAACATTTGCCAGGGCAGTGTCTTTTGCCCGGCCGAGCCGACGAACAGAACCACGACCACTTCGTCAAATGAGGTGATGAATGCGAATAGCGCCCCCGAAATCACGCCGGGCAAGATCAGCGGCATCTGCACTTTGAAGAATGTGGTCACCGGATCGGCACCCATATTTGCCGCGGCCCGCGTCAAGGACCGGTCAAAGCCGACCAGGGTCGCGGTCACGGTGATGATCACGAAGGGAATGCCAAGCACAGCGTGGGCCAAAATCACCTTAATGTACCCGGTCAAAGATTTCGATAGTCCCAGATTGGTTTCAATCCAGTTCCCCAGCGGCGAATAGAAGAAGAACATGCCTGTCGCAGAAATAATCAGCGGCACGATCATGGGCGAAATCAGGATCGCCATAATCGCCCGACGGAACGGGACATGGGATTGTGACAGACCGATCGCGGCCAGCGTCCCCAAAGACACCGAGATCACCGTCGCAATGGGCGCGATGATCAGCGAATTCTTCATCGGCCGCGTCCAGTCGGCATTGGTCAGGAAGTCCTCGTAATGCTTTAGCGAGAACCCCGCAGGATCAAGCGCCAGCATTTCCGGTGTGAAAGTGAAAAAATCCTGAGCGTTGAAGCTCAGCGGTATGATCACCACAATCGGGGCGATCAGAAAGAAAAAGATCACGCCGCATATCAGCTTGAACCCGTTGTGCCAGAGCACATCGCGCGGCGTTGCATAGACCGGCACCGAACGACGGTAGTCACCTGACGCCAGCCAATAGGCCATCCAACTGAGCACCAGACCAATGATAACGCCGACTATTAGACCGGAGATTCCGGCCATCAACGCTCCGACCACCCCGAACACCGCGGCGCTTAACAGGCGACCTGTTTTTCGCGCAGGCACGTATTGTGTGAGTACAAAGGCCAGCAACGCTGCGACAATCGCGCCACCAATCACACCCAACAGCACATTGCCATTGGCGGTACCCACGAGATAGCCACCCAAGGCACCGGCAAGAGCCATCAGAGGCAAGGTAAAGCCCGTCAGGCTGGGGGTCGGCACGTGCATTTTTTTTGTGGACATGTTTTTATCCCAGCTTGACGTTATCGATGCCAACGACCTTGTCGTAAGCCCAGTAGAGGATCATCACCGCCGCCAGCAATATCGTACCCAGCGCTGCACCCAGCCCCCAGTTAAGCGATGACGAGATGTGATAGGCGATCCGGTTGGAGATAAAGACACCTTGGGTGCCGCCAACCAGTTCAGGCGTGATGTAGAAACCGATGGACAAGATGAACACAAGGATC
>JBARVN010000208.1:0-6266 GCA_049646285.1 Albidovulum sp.
GACAGCATGATCACCTGATTGACGCCCACCAGAATCTCGGTCCGTGCTGCGGGCACATAGACATTGCGCAGCATCTGCCAGCGGGTTGAGCCGCTCATATGCCCGGCTTCGACAACTTCATCGGGCACCTTCTTCAGGCCCAGCGTCGTCATCAGCACCATCGGCGGCACCGCATAGGCAATTGTGGCCACACAGCCCGCCGTCGGCCCGACCTTGAAGAAGATGACTGCGGGCAGAAGATAGGTGAAAAACGGTAATGTCTGAAAGACCGCAAGGATCGGGCGCAGGACCGCCTCAAATCGTGGGAATTTCCATGCCAAAATACCCAAACACAGCCCAAGCAGCCCCGCGACAGGCGCGGCAACCGCGATAACCGATAGGGTCTGCATGGCAAGATCCCATTGCCCGATCAGTGCCACCCAAATGAATGTGCCCCCCGCAAGGGCCGCCATGCGCCAGCCTGCCAGCCCGTATCCGACAACAGCCGCCACTGCTGCAATTGCCGTCCACGGAATGGGTCCGAGATAGGGCCAACGGTGTTTGCCGTGCAAAAGGTTACCGGTGACATCCAAGGACCATTCCAGCACGGATGATATGCCCCGCGTCACATGGATCAGGCCCAGATCGTCCTTGATCCAGTCAAAGAGCCATTGAAACCAGTCCTGATAGGGCAAGACCGCCCACTCAGGCACGCGGATCAAGATCTCTGGCAGAAATGGTCTGAAAAGTGCCAACAGCACAGCCAAGCCAAGCAAAATCACCGCCGGGCCCGGTCGGCCAAAGCTGCGCCCAAGCCCGGGCATGGGAAGGTCGGTGGCGCTCATCCGTCGGTGCCAAGCAAGATGTCGAGCGCGTCTTGCCTGTGCATCGCGCCGATGACGGTGCCCGTGCGGTCCGCCACCGGCAAAAGATCCCGGCTTTCGTTCACAAGCTGGCGCGCCAACTGCAACACGGTCGCATCCGCAGCAATTGACGGGCCGTCCAACGCATGCCCGTTGATGGGACGGATCAATCCGCGCGCATGTACAACGCGCGACTTTTCGACATTTTCGGTGAACTTGGCCACGTATTCCGTGGCGGGGTTCAATACGATTTGGTCAGGAGTATCGCATTGCTCAACCGCGCCATCCTTCATGATGGCGATGCGGTCAGCAAGGCGAAGCGCTTCGTCAAAATCGTGGGTGATAAAAACGATGGTCTTGCCCAACATGCCGCGCAGGCGCAAAAATTCATCCTGCATCTCGCGCCGGATCAAAGGGTCAAGTGCTGAGAAGGGCTCGTCGAGAAACCAGATATCTGGTTCAATCGCGAGGCTGCGGGCAATGCCCACACGTTGCTGCTGGCCGCCCGAAAGCTCGCGCGGGAAATACTCTTCGCGCCCCTCCAGTCCGACCAGTTTAATCACCTCCAGCGCGCGTTCGCGCCGGTCGTGGCGGTCTTGCCCGCGCATTTCCAAGGGGAAGGCCACATTCTCAAGCACCGTGCGGTGCGGCAAAAGACCAAAGCTTTGAAACACCATGCCCATCTTGCGGCGGCGCAGTTCGATCAGCTCTTGTTCCGACAGAGACATGATATCTTGGCCATCGACTATCAACTCACCCCCGGTGATATCGATAAGGCGCGTCATACAGCGCACCAGCGTGGATTTGCCCGAACCGGACAGGCCCATGATGACCAACAATTCTCCCCGCGCCACATCCAGCGACACGTCACGGACGGCGGCGATGTAACCGTCTTCGCGGATTTCATCGAAGCTGCGCGCACGCGCCTTGTCGAGATACGCGCCAGGGGCCGGGCCGAACAGCTTCCAGACATTGCGGCACGAAATCACGGGCGAAGTATCGGTCATTTAATTCTGGATCCTGTGAGAGACACGTCGGGGGGGAAGATCCCTCCCGACGCCATTTGTTGCAACGATTGCTTACTCGGTCCAGGGTTTCCAGACTGCTTCGTTGTCGGCCAGCCATGCGGCGGCTGCGTCCTCTGGCTCCATCTCGTCAATGTCGACAAGCTTGGCCATCTCGGCGATTTGCGGGTTGGTGAAGGACACTTTGGTCAGCGTTGCATAGGCCGCTGGCCATTTGTCCTTCATTCCGTCCCATGCCGCGATCTTAAGATACCCGTTTGCCGGATTGCCGCAATCATAGGTCAGATCGGGGTTCGGGCCTTTGGCCGGGTCGTCATTGCAGCCCTCTTCCCACTCCGGAAACTCGACAAACTCGCCCGGCCATACGGCTTCGGCAAAATTGGGCGTCCAGTTGAACACCACGACCGGTTTCTTGTCAGCTTCGGCCGCACCAATTTCAGCCCAAAGAGCTGCGGCAGACCCTGCATTGACCACAGTGAAGTTCATGCCAAGCCCGTCAACCCGTTCCTGATCATGCTTCAGCCAATCAACCGGCCCACCCAGAAAGCGGCCTTTGTCGCCAGTCTCAGGTGTCGCAAAGACTGCGGCACAGTCGTTAAGGGCCTCCCAGGACGGCAAGCCGGGGCAGGATTCCTTGGTCCACATCGGGTACCACCAATCCTCGCGGGTGACTGCGTTATGCGTGCCCGCGTCATGCAGACCGCCCTTTTCCAGCGCCGCGCGGAACGACGCACCAAAGGCACCTTCCCAAACTTCAAGCTCCATCGTCACGTCGCCAAGTCGAACGGATTCGTAAACCGCCTGACTGTCGGTCGTGACAAATTCTACGTTATTGCCTTTAGTTTCAAGAATCTGGCCGACCGCATGGCTCATCACAATCTGGCTGGACCAGTTGTGGATCGGAATGACAATCGGATCAGAACTGTCGGCGGCGAAAGATGACGTGGCTGCGACGATGGCAGCAAGTGATACCAGTCCGGTGCGTTTCATTGTGTTTCCCTGTTTTATCCCTGTGAGACGGGGTGCCCGGCTTTCAGAACCGAGTTCCGAGGCGATGATGCCAAGTCTGGCGCAAATCTCTGCGAAGAATTTTGGCGGGCTTTGCCTCTAATTTTTGATGCCAAACACAAAATGATACGATAAACTCTTTCCTGACACGAAAATTTGGATCTAGCGTTCAATAGCTGGAAACAGGGTGGCAAATTGGCACGCGATCAGAAGATATCAGCACGGCCAAGGGTTGGCGGCAATCCTCTGCCGCCGCTGGATTATCTTCTGGCTTTTGAGGCCGCAGCCGAGCAGATGAGTTTCACCGGCGCGTCACGGCTACTCCATATCAGCGAAACCGCCATCAGCCGAAAAGTGCGCCTGCTGGAGCAACATTTCGGATTGAGCTTCTTCACACGCGGCCACCGTTCAATATCTCTTACGCCCGAAGGACGGGAGTTTCTGGACCGTATTCACCCTGCCCTGCAAATGCTGCGTGCTACATCCAGCGACATGCTGACTTCTGGCTTGGCCAGACCCGTCGTGCTGGCCGCAACCAATTCCGTTGCCGCCCTGTGGCTGACCCCCCGCCTGCATGAGTTTCGCGAGGCGAACACGCATCTCAGCATCATGCTTGTGTCATCCGATGATGATAAAGAATGTCTGGCTGACAGCGTTGATTTATCTATCCTGCGCGGCGACGGCGACTGGCCCGGCTACCACGCACAACTCGTGTTTGGTGAGACGATCTTTCCGGTATGCTCGCCCGAGTTTTTGCACCAAAACCCTGAGATTGCGGATGCTGGCGGTCTTGCGGGCGTGCCCCTGATCGAGGTCTCCAGCAGCCATACAGAATGGATGAACTGGCGCACATGGCTGTCGCAGGCCGGCCTTCCCTATTCACGACCCGATCGGATGACGCTCTTCAACACCTATTCACTATCGATTTATGCAGCGGTGGACGGCGTGGGTGTGGCCCTTGGATGGGGGCATCTGGTCGATCATTTCATTGCCGCTGGCAAACTGGTCCGACCCTTGGGCAACCTGCAGGTCCGCACCAGCCACGGGTATTACCTGCTGACCCCGGACCACCGGCCTGCCTTTCCGGGGCGCGCGGAAGTGGCCGATTGGCTGATGCGGCAAAGTGCGGCGCGCAAACGCTACAGCGGCCCGGCTGCGGGTTAGACCGAAGGCGCGGCGCATGGGTGACAGGGTGCAGAATTTCGCGCCCTTTGACTGGAACAGCACTTCTCGTCCGCCTATAAGGCGCCCAAGCCGAAAGGAAAAAACATGCGCAAGGCAGAAGTGACCCGCACCACCGCGGAAACCGCGATCACGGTCGTGGTCAATCTTGATGGGACAGGACGCTATTCCAATGAAACCGGTGTCGGGTTCTTTGACCACATGCTGGATCAGCTGTCGCGCCATTCCCTGATCGATATGTCCGTGCAGGCCAAAGGCGATCTGCATATTGATGATCACCACACCGTCGAAGACACCGGCATTGCGCTGGGGCAGGCCCTCAGCCAAGCGCTTGGCGACAAGCGCGGCATTCGCCGCTATGGCCACTTCGCGCTGGCGATGGATGACGCGCAGGTCAGCACCGCGCTGGACTTGTCGGCACGCCCTTATCTGGTGTGGAACGTGGACATGCCCACCTCCAAGATCGGGACATTCGATACCGAATTGGTGCGTGAATTCTTTCAGGCCCTCTCGACCCATGGCGGTATCACGCTGCATGTCGACCGTGTTCACGGAATCAACAGCCACCACATCGCGGAAGCCACGTTCAAATCAGTGGCAAAGGCGCTGCGTATGGCTGTTGAGGCCGACCCGCGTGCTGGCGACGTGCTTCCCTCGACCAAGGGTGCGCTGTGAGCCTGACGGTCCTCGTCGATTACGACAGCGGCAATCTGCATTCAGCCGAAAAAGCATTTCAGCGCATGGCAGGCGAAACCCGGGCCGGAACGGTGCTGGTCTCATCTCGCCCCGACGATGTGGCGCGGGCTGATCGGATCGTCTTGCCCGGTGACGGCGCGTTTCCGTCGTGCCGGGCAGCACTGGATCGCTTCGCTGGCCTTTTTGAGGCGATTGAAGAGGCGGTGACGGTCAAAGGCCGCCCGTTCATGGGCATCTGCATCGGTATGCAGATGATGGCGACGCGCGGGCTGGAATACACTGAGACGCAGGGATTTGGCTGGATTGGCGGCGAGGTCACCAAGATAGCCCCAAGCGATCCGGCTCTGAAAGTCCCGCATATGGGCTGGAACGATCTGGTGATTGACCAGCCTCACCCTATGTTGAGCGGCATTGAGACCGGCCAACACGCCTATTTTGTGCATTCCTACCAGTTCCGGGTCACCGACCCTGTGCACCGGTTGGCGCATTGCGACTACGCGGGCGACATCACGGCCATCGTTGGGCGCGACAATATGGTCGGCACGCAGTTCCACCCCGAGAAAAGCCAAAGCCTTGGCCTGCGCTTGATTGCGAATTTTTTGAACTGGCGCCCGTAGGAAGGCTAGCGCCGCTGCGATTGCGTGCAGCAGCGCGATCCGACTAAAATACGGTTACTTCACCCGGCTCCATGATTGTTTGGAACATAACAGTCCGCCCGCAATGCACCCTGCGAGCTTCAGCCCATCGCCATTCAATGCGATCTTACCAATATAGATCTTGTCATTTGAAGGCCGCCAGACTTTGCCCGCATAGGCGTTGGCCCCATTCGGGACCATATCGATCACCAGGGTTTTCCCCAGATTCTCCGACTTATATTCCCCGTCGGAATTGAACGTACGCGAGATCACGCCGCAAAAGGCCACACCACAGGGCGAGATCGTGATATGCGCGTAAGACCCGTCATCAACTTCGGTCTTCCACACCCCTTCAACGGGATCGGCGAAGGCAGCCCCGGCAAGCATCGACAATGCGGCGGCAATCAGCAGGTTCTTCATGAGCGGTTTCCTCCCTGAAACTTGGAGATAATCATTACCCAAAGGCACCCATCCGTCCAGTCTGACGTGGCGTTGCAGGCGGCAAATATCCGTGCGGGCCCACCCCTTTGCAATCACTTCAAGCCTATGGCAAGAGGCGCCTGAGCCAAACCGGAGCGCAAAGATGATCCTTTACCCAGCCATCGACCTCAAAGACGGCCAATGCGTGCGGCTTTTGCACGGTGAGATGGATAAGGCCACGGTCTTTGGCGATGATCCGGCTGCACAAGCCGCCAAGTTTGAAGCGGCGGGCTGCGGCTGGCTGCATCTGGTCGATCTGAACGGTGCTTTCGCAGGTGCGCCCGTCAACGCGGCTGCGGTTGAGGCGATTTTGGCGCGGGTGAAGGTGCCCGCGCAGCTTGGTGGCGGTATCCGCGATATGGCCACGATAGAGATGTGGCTGTCCAAGGGCCTTGCGC
>JBARVN010000209.1:0-2911 GCA_049646285.1 Albidovulum sp.
GCGATTGAGAAATAGAGGCCAAGGAACGCCATGACCGACAAGACAGGTGCCGCCCCCAGCCATTCCTCACCAAAGAACAGCCGCAAGATCGGTTCGGCCACAACTGCAAGGCCGACGAAGAATGGAAAGGCAACAACACCGGTCATTCTGGCAATGTCCAACAAAAGATCGCCCGCACGCCCGCCTTCCCGCGTCACGGCGGCGAATGCCGGTTGAGACACCATGCGAAGCGGCGTGGAGATCAGGAAGGTCAGCGTCTCGACCAACCGCCAGCACAGCGAGTATAGACCAGTCGCCAGCGGCCCAAGCGTCGCCCCAATCAAGAGCGTCGGCATTTGCACTACGGCCAGTTCCGCCATACGCAGGCCCAGAACCTGTGCCCCGAAATGGCCCGCGCGGTGCATATGGCCCCGCGTCGTCTTCAGCCCCGGGCGCCAGTCCACCGCCGTCCATGCCATCACAACATTGGTCGAGATCATGGCGATCCACTGGCCAACGAAACTCCAAACGCCCCAACCGGATAGGGCCATGCCGATCCCGACCGTGCCCCCAACGATGACACCTGCAATCGCGCGCAGCGACAAAACGCGAAAATTGAACTCTCGTCGCAAGATCGCCACCGGCACAGCGGTGAAGGCGATCAGCAATACGGTGACCGACAGCCCCCGTATCAATCCGGCGACAATCTCGTGCCCGTACACATAGGCAATCGGCCCCGCGATGAGCCACAAAAGAACTGCGAGACCCAGCCCAAGACCGGTGGTCAGCCAGAAGGTGGCATTGTAATCTTCATCCGTCGGATCATGCGCCGCGATAAGATATTCCGACACACTTTCGCGCACCAAAGCTTCGGCGGGAACGATAAAGACGGCGGCCATCGACAACAGGCCAAAAAGTTCTGGCCCCAACAGTTTTGCCATGGTGACGAAAACGCCGAAATTGATCGCCTGTTCGGTCCAGCCGCCAGCGGCCATCCAAGCCACACCTTTGGCAAATTTACCGCCAATCGTCATATGCGGCCACGACCGACGTCAGGGGAAACCCGGTTCAATTGCATGCCTCAGACGCCTCGCCATGGTTTCATCACGGCCGTTTTGATGCCGCGCATGGCTTGCCGTGTGGCCAGATAAGTTCCCCCCCGGCCATCCAGTTGAGCGCGCCACCTGTTTAGATCTGTGAAATAGTACATCTCGATCCGCGGCAAATCATGGGTGTCTGACCGAAGGCTCGCCGAGCCCAGTCGAGTTCCGACAGATGTTGCATAGACCCGTGAAATCTGGGCGCGGATTTTGGGCCGAGCGATCCCGTATGGTGGCGCAAAGTGACGAACCGGGCAGCCAAGCCGCGCTTCAATCAATGCGCGCGACTGTGTCAGTTCAGCATCCACATCTGCATCCGTCAGGCCATTCAGATCCGGATGGGTGACCGTGTGGCTCCCAAACTCAACCCCCTGACCTGCCAGCGCACGCGCAGTATCCCATCCCATCAATGGGCGTGGAGGGGTGGCAATTCCGCGCCAGCCTTCGGCACCACCGACAAACCCCGTGGGCAGATAGACGATGGGCAGAAATCCATGGCTGCGCATCTCAGGCCAGGCGACTTCGGCGAAGTCCTGAAAGCCGTCATCGAAGGTCACGACCACCGAACGCTTCGCCAGCGTTTTCTGCCCGGCCCTGGCGGCCAGATAGTCATCCAGTGAAATGACATCGACACCCGCCTCGGATATCGCGCGCATCTGACCGGCAAACACCCGTGGATGGATCGACGTTGCCCCGCCCCGGTCAGAGACCGAGTGATACATCAAGATATCAACGGCAGGTGTGGCCACTCTTCAATCCTCGACCCGGTGGCTTTCAAACTCATGCCGATGCGCGGCCCAGGCTGCGCGGTCTATGCCGCCTTCGGCCGTCAGCACGTCTGAGGCCGCATAGGCCATGGCAAAGGCGTGATGCGTGTTGTCATGCGCGAACAGACCCTGCCGCCCGAAACTGAGAAAGCCGTCCAGCGTCGACAACCAATTGTCCACCGCTTCAAAGTGGCGCTGATAGTCAAGGTCATAGACCGGATAGGCATGGGCAATTCGGCGCGTTTCGGTGCGGATCACTGGCACATTCACCGGCAGACCAAGATTGCCCAGCCATTCGCAATAGTGCTGGCCCAGATCTTCATCCGTCATACCCCACCACTTTTCGCCCGGATCGCACGGAAGTTCGGCACAAAGAATGGTGCGGCCTTTGGGACCGGTGGCCGAATTGTAGTTCTTCGGCTCAGACATGCGGCTGATCGGGATCGAGATTTCGGGGAAATAATGCGCATCAAATTCGGTGAACTGATCCGTCTCGAGGATCAGATACACAAGGATCATCCCGCGAAAGCGGATCGACTGTGCGGCCATCATCACTTCGGGCGGCGGGGGCGGATCCATCAGTTTGACGACCGTTGTCAGCGGGATGGTGGAATAGATCTGATCAGGCTCATGGCGCACCTCGGTGTCACCATCGCGCGTGACCACGGCGGTGACGCGTGACTTATCCCGCTCGATCCGCACAATATCGGCACCAAAGCGAAACGCAGCCCCCTGCCCTTCGGCAGCGGAAACCATTGCGCTGGAAATCTGACCGAACCCTTTTTTGGGATAGAAAAACCGCCCAGTCGTGGCCCCCCTTAGCCCGGGGATCATTCGCATCATCTTTCCCAGGATCTTGCCAATTGAACTGCCGGAAACCCGGCGTTCAGCCAAGGTGACGGCCAGTTTTTCAGGGTCCAGCCCCCAAAGCTTGCGCACATAAGGAAAGTAGAAATGCTCAGATATCGTGGGGCCTAGCCCATCATAGAGAACCGACGAAAAACTTTTCGGCCCTGAGGATTTCTTACGGAACTTTTTCAGCAGCATGTCACCGATCAGTGACGC
>JBARVN010000210.1:0-9452 GCA_049646285.1 Albidovulum sp.
ATTGAGGTCAAGTCCGGTTACGGCCTTGATCAAGATACCGAACTGCGGATGTTGCGTGTGGCCCGGCGGATTGCCGAGGCGTGCCCAATCGCCGTTCGGACGAGCTTTCTCGGCGCACATGCCGTGCCGGAGGAATATCGCGGACGCCCGGATGCCTATCTCGATGAGGTTTGCATTCCGACCTTGCGTCTGGCGCATCGCCACGGGCTTGTCGATGCGGTCGATGCCTTTTGCGAGGGCATCGCGTTTGGCCCCGATCAGGTGGCGCGGGTGTTCGATGTGGCGCAAGAGCTGTCATTGCCGATCCGCATTCACTCCGAACAGCTGTCAAATCTCGGCGGCACCGCGATGGCCGCCCGCTACGGCGCGGTCTCGGCCGACCATATCGAATATCTCGATGAGGCCGGTGTTCAGGCCATGGCGCAAACGGGTGTCACTGCCGTGATCCTTCCCGGTGCCTTCTACACGCTGCGCGAAACCCAGGCACCCCCGATTGGGCTCTTGCGCCGGCACGCCGTTGCAATGGCGGTCTCGACCGATGCCAATCCGGGGTCATCACCCATGACGTCGCTTTTGCTGGCGATGAATATGGCCTGCACGCTCTTTCGGCTGACACCAGAAGAGGCTTTGGCAGGGGCCACGCGCCATGCGGCCCATGTTTTGGGATATGCAGATCGCGGTGTGCTTGGCGCTGGCCAAAGGGCGGATCTGGCGATCTGGGACGTGGCGCATCCGTGTGAACTCGCCTACCGCATCGGTTTCAACCCACTCTACCAGCGCATCTTTGGAGGCCAGATATGAGCCATCTCACCCTGACCCCCGGCAGTGTCACGCTGGATCAGCTTGCAACCGTGTTCTGGCAAGACACCGGCGCGGTGCTTGACCCCTCGTGCAAGCCTGCCGTGGATGAGGCGGCCCGACGTATCGCAGTGACTGCGCAGGGCGACGTGCCGGTTTACGGTGTGAATACCGGCTTTGGCAAATTGGCCAGTATGAAGATCGCCAAGGACGATACCGCAGCCCTTCAGCGCAACCTGATCTTGTCGCATTGCTGCGGTGTCGGCGCGCCGATTTCGCGGCGTATGACGCGCCTGATCATGGTGCTGAAGCTGCTGTCACTGGGGCGCGGCGCGTCTGGCGTGCGCTGGTCCTTGATCGAGCTGTTGCAAGACATGCTGGCCAACGGCGTGACGCCGGTTATCCCGTCACAAGGCTCGGTCGGGGCCTCGGGCGATCTGGCACCGCTGGCGCATATGACGGCTGTGATCATGGGCGAAGGGCAGGCTGAATATCAAGGGCAGGTGATGCCGGGTGCCCAAGCGCTTGACAAAGCCGGGCTTAAGCCAATCGCGCTTGGCCCTAAAGAAGGGCTGGCCTTTATCAACGGCACACAGTTTTCCACCGCCTTTGCACTGGCAGGCCTCTTCAAAGGTTGGCGGGCGGCCCAATCTGCGCTGGTGACCTCGGCCCTCTCAACGGACGCGATCATGGGCTCAACTGCGCCCTTGCAGCCGGAAATCCACGCGCTACGCGGCCACCGCGGCCAGATCGACGCGGCCGCGACCATGCGCGCGCTTCTGGACGGGTCCGAGATCCGCGAAAGCCACCGCACCGGCGACACGCGGGTGCAAGACCCCTATTGCATCCGGTGTCAGGCGCAGGTGACCGGGGCCGCGATGGATGTGCTGCGTCAGGCCGCCGCCACCTTGCAGATCGAGGCAAATGCGGCCACCGACAATCCCCTGGTGCTGGTCGAGGCGGATATGATCGTCTCGGGCGGGAACTTTCATGCCGAACCCGTGGGCTTTGCCGCCGATATGATCGCGCTGGCGATTTCTGAAATCGGGGCCATCGCGCAGCGTCGCGTGGCGTTGATGGTTGATCCTACCCTGTCGTTTGATCTGCCACCTTTCCTTACCCCCAATCCGGGCCTGAATTCCGGCTATATGATCGCCGAAGTGACCACGGCCGCGCTGATGTCTGAGAACAAACATCTGGCCAACCCCTGCGTCACCGACTCCACCCCGACATCCGCCAATCAAGAAGACCATGTCTCAATGGCGGCACACGGCGCGTTCAGGTTGCGGCGGATGGTCGAAAACCTGCATGTCATCTTGGGGGTTGAGCTGCTTTGCGCGGCCCAAGGGATCGAATTTCGCGCCCCCCTGACCACCAGCCCGCCCTTGGCCGCAAGCATTTCAAGATTGCGCCGCGATGTACCGCGCCTGACGGATGATCGCTTCCTTGCCCCTGAAATTGAGGCCGCTGCAGTAATGATTGGCACCGGCGAGATTGCCAGTGTCACCGGCATCCCGGCACCGGAGCTGATGTGATGCAGCCATTCACCGTCACCCGTGGCTCTGGCCCGATCGTTCTGGCCCAGCCGCACGGGGGGACATATGTTCCCGACGCGCTGTTGCGCCGTCTCAATCCGCGTGGACAGGGGTTGGAGGATACGGATTGGCACATCACCCAGCTTTACGATCAGCTTCTAGAGGGCGTGACAGTCGTTTCCGCCAATATCCACCGCTATGTCATCGACCTCAATCGCGACCCTGAAGGCGGGTCTCTCTATCCGGGCCAGAACACCACCGGCCTGTGTCCGACGACGAATTTCGATGGTCTGGATATCTGGATGGATGGCCAAGCGCCGTCCGCTGATGAGATCGAGGCTAGGCGGGTGACTTATCATGCCCCGTATCACACGGCATTGGCCGATGAACTGAACAGGGTCAAATCCCGTCACGGCTATGTTATTCTTTATGACTGCCATTCGATCCGGTCCGACATTCCATTCCTGTTTGAAGGCACATTGCCGGTCTTCAGTATTGGCACGATGGGTGGCACCACATGCGCCCCCGCAATTGAAGCTGCGTTGCATGACATCTGCAAAGATCACTTGCCCGACAGTACCGTGGTGAATGGCCGCTTCAAAGGCGGATGGACGACGCGGCACTATGGACAACCGGACCAAGCTGAGCATGCCGTTCAGATGGAACTGGCGCAACGCGCCTATATGGATGAGGCCGCACCATGGACCTATCGCCCCGACCGGGCAAATACCCTGCGCCCGGCGCTGGGGCGCATTTTGAAATCTCTTTGTCAGCTTGCCACAACCGTTGACTTGAAGAGCGTGAAAGGAACCGCACATGAATGACCGCAAGAACAGCCGCGACGTTTATCCGCCAACCGGGTCCACATTGAACGCCAAAAGCTGGCTGACCGAAGCGCCGTTGCGGATGCTGATGAACAACCTGCACCCCGATGTCGCCGAAAACCCACATGAGCTGGTGGTGTATGGCGGCATCGGTCGGGCGGCACGGACGTGGTCTGACTTCGACGCCATGGTGGCCACGCTGAAAGACCTTGAGGCAGATGAGACGATGATCGTGCAATCCGGCCGCCCTGTGGCCGTGATCAAGACGCATAAAGATGCGCCCCGAGTGCTGATCGCCAATTCCAATCTTGTGCCGCATTGGGCCACATGGGATCACTTCAACGAGCTCGATAAAAAAGGCCTGATGATGTATGGCCAGATGACCGCTGGCAGCTGGATCTACATCGGCAGTCAGGGCATCGTGCAAGGCACCTATGAAACCTTCGTCGAAGCCGGACGCCAGCACTATGGCGGCAGCCTGACCGGCAAGTGGATCTTGACCGGCGGCTTGGGCGGCATGGGGGGCGCGCAGCCCTTGGCGGCGGTCATGGCCGGGGCCTCGTGTCTGGCGGTCGAATGCAACCCCGACAGTATCGATTTCCGACTGCGCACCAAATACGTGGATGAACGCGCCGATACGCTGGACGAAGCACTGGTGATGATCGACCGTTGGACAAAGGCGGGTGAAGCGAAATCCGTGGGCCTGCTCGGCAATGCGGCCGACGTTTTTGCGGAACTGGTCGCGCGCGGCGTGCGCCCGGATATGGTCACCGATCAGACCTCGGCCCATGATCCGATCAATGGCTATCTGCCACAAGGCTGGACGATGGCTGAGTGGAAGGCCAAGCGTGAAAGCGACCCCAAGGCAGTGGAAAAGGCCGCACGCGCCAGCATGCGAATTCACGTGCAGGCCATGTGCGATTTTCACGAAAGGGGCATCCCGACCTTCGATTATGGCAATAATATCCGACAGGTGGCGCTGGACGAAGGGTTGAAAAATGCCTTTGATTTCCCCGGTTTCGTGCCCGCCTATATCCGGCCGCTGTTTTGCCGGGGGATTGGCCCCTTCCGCTGGGCAGCTTTGTCAGGTGACCCAGAAGACATCTACAAAACCGATGCCAAGGTGAAAGAGATCCTGCCCGACAACGCGCATCTGCATAACTGGTTGGATATGGCGCGCGAACGTATCAGCTTTCAGGGTCTGCCCGCACGGATCTGCTGGGTGGGTCTTGGCGACCGGCACCGGCTGGGGCTGGCCTTTAATGAGATGGTCAGAACCGGCGAGCTTTCTGCGCCGGTCGTGATCGGGCGCGATCACCTCGACAGCGGCTCGGTCGCCTCGCCCAACCGGGAAACCGAGGCGATGATGGATGGATCTGATGCGGTGTCCGACTGGCCGCTGCTCAACGCGCTGATCAACACGGCGTCGGGGGCGACCTGGGTGTCGCTTCATCACGGCGGGGGCGTCGGCATGGGCTTTAGCCAACATGCGGGCATGGTTATCTGTGCTGATGGTACCGATGATGCCGCCGCGCGTCTTGAACGGGTGCTCTGGAACGATCCGGCATCCGGCGTCTGGCGCCACGCCGACGCGGGCTATGCAGATGCTGTGGCCTGCGCGCGCGAAAAAGGGCTGCGGCTACCGACGATCTTGGGAAACTGAGCGGCAGCGACCCGGCGCGGGGCAGGCGTCTCATTCGACAAGCGCATCCAGACGCGCCGCACAGATAAAGTCGTTTTCACTCAGGCCGCCCAGCTCATGACTGGTAAAGGTCACTTCGCACCAGCCCCAACCAAAACCCACATCCGGGTGATGCCCCATCTTGTCACCCAGCCATGCGGCAAGATTGGCCATCTGCACCGCCTTGGCAAAACCCTTGAAGGTAAAGCGGCGGCAGATCCTCGCGCCGTCCAGCCGCCAATCCGGGTGCAGCCGGGACATCATCGGGGCGGGGTCGGCCAAAGGCGTGCCCTCGCCCTGACAGGGCGCACAGTTGCGGTTGCCAAGATCGCAGCTGCTCATTCACGCCACCTTCGGGGGATATTTCGGGGCATGCAGACCCAGCGCACGCGCCGTTGCGACATCGGCCAGCAGGTCGCGCCGGGCCGCAGCAAAAAGAGCATCCAGATCGTCGATCATAAAATAGACCGGCTGGAGAATATCAATCCGGTAGGGCATGCGCAGACTATCGATCACATCAAAGGGGCGCAGCTCGGGCTGACCTGAAGTGGCCCACTCCAGCTCTGCGATAGATGAGGCCAGACCCGACCCCAGCCCCTTCAAAGCACCGTTTTCCCGCGCCAGGCCGAATTCGATGGTGAACCAGTAAAGCCGGATCAACCAGGCATAGTCCGCCGGCTCGGCGCGCAAACCCGCCAGACCGATGGCCTGACTGAAGGCGGCAAAGCGCGGATCCGTCAGCAGCGGGGTATGGCCGAAAATCTCGTGAAAGATGTCTGGCTCCTCAATATAGTCAAAATCCGCGCGGCTGCGCATGAACGATGCGGCCGGAAAGCAGCGGTCGGCCAGAAGCTGAAAGAACCGGCCAAAGGGGATCAGGGCGGGCACCGGTTCCACCCGCCAGCCGGTGGTGGCGGCCAAACGGGCCGAGACGTCGGCACATTGTGCAACCCGGTCAGCTGGCAGGTTCAGGCGCGCCAGTCCATCCAGATAAGGCGCGGCCATCCGCGCCTGAACCGAGGGCAGTTGGCGGGCCATCAAATCGCGCCAGACAGCGTCTTCTTCGACCCCATAGGCAATGCGGCCCGCGGCATCTGGCTTTCTGGCGACGTAACTGGTGGATTTCGGCATCAGGCCTCTCCTGCAAATGACACATGGCTATCTTTGCCGATTTTGGATGAAATACCTTGCCGTTCTTGCGGCGTTTTTCCAGAACTGTGAAACACGATTCCATAAAACGGAAAGAATGGGGAAATTCATGCCTGAGGTGGAGCTGGCTGACACGGACCGAAAAATTCTGCGGCTTTTGCAAAAAGACGCCCGCGCCTCAACCCAGGATCTGGCCGCAGCGGCGGGCCTGTCCACCTCTCCGGCGTGGCGGCGGCTGAAACGGCTGGAAGATCTTGGCATCATCCGGGGCCAGGTGGCCCTTCTGGACGCCCGCAAACTTGGCCTCGGGGCCTTGGCCTATGTGCAGGTCTCGTTGACGGATCACAGCGAAGCCACCGTGGCGCGTTTTGATAGCTTCGTAACAGGGCAGCCCCAAATATTGGAATGCGCACGGGTGACAGGTGCCTTCGATTACATCTTGAAGGTCGTGACCAAGGATGCCGAAGATCTTGAAACCTTCCTCATGCACCATCTTTTGGCTTTGGGTATCGTGCGCACCACATCAACCAGTTTCGTCCTGCGGCAAACCAAATCCACAACAGAACTGCCGCTTGACTATTGCGTTTCGCGTTATACTTGAATCATCTAACGCTGCCTGAAATCATAGATTTCAACGCATTAGATGATGTCTAATGTGTCAAGTTAAACGCGAAACGCTTTAGCCGCAGCAATTCAATGGCCTGCGGCACCGGCATTGTTCATGAACGAATTGAAGCTGTGGCGCTTTTGTGCCGCTTCAACTGCGCGTGTAAGCCACCTTTTGTTCGACAGAGACGGGGCTTTTTCCGCCCCATACTCAGCGCCGGCATGTGCAAAAAATAGCAGCATTTCCGTCCATCAGGCATGTCTATGAGTATGACAAAGATGGCGTGACCCCATTCAATCCGCATGGGCAGGGCGAGGCAGGGAATCGCTGACTTACGTTAGCCACCGCTTGGTTAGCATCAGATGCACGCGACAATTGAATACAATATTTTACCAAAATTTTTAAAAGCGAGATTTAGCAATGACGATTAATCGTAAAGAGGGCTCGTTTGCTGCAAGAGTGTCTGCTGCTCAACTTGCCAGAGAAAGAAACCACCCCAAACACCGCGCCAATGGCGATGAACAGAAGTATTCCGGCGCGCATTTCGCGATGAGCTTCACCAAGGGCCTCGCCCATGACCCGGCGACGGGACTCGTGGACAATCCCCAACACTTCATGGCGTTTCGCAATGCCATTAATGACGGGCACATTGATGCGTTCAATACGCGTGTACCCGTGCCGCCATTTGCGGGCCAGACCGCCTTTCGCCGGCGGCAATGGGAAGCGCCGACAGCGGGTGTTGTTTTTGATCTTGAAGGGCCAGATGCGCAGGCCGTCACGATGGCACCGGCGCCTGAACTTGGTTCTGACGAATTGGCCTTTGAAATGGCTGAGGTTTACGAACTCGCGCTCCTGCGTGATGAACCATTTCATGCTTTCGACGCCGACGGCGGAAGTGGCGCGCTTACGATGGCGCGGGATCGGTTGAATGCATACGCCTATGCCCAGTCGGGGTTTCCAAACCGTCCCCGGAAAACCAACTCAGCAGGATTGCTTGACCGCGACACCATATTTCGCGGGTCCACACCGGGCGTCGAGATCGGGCCGTATATTTCCCAATTTCTGCTGATCGGCAATCACGTAGACGGCGTGGCCAATATTGATGATGGCCAAGTTCTTTATGGTGCGCAAAAGGTTGATCAACGTGTGCCCGTGGCCGATGCAGGCGACGATTACATGAAAACTTGGGCTGAGTGGCTTCGCGTCCAAGATGGTGAGGATGTCCGACCACCCGGCAATCCGGGGCAGTCGTTTTCGAGCGGTGCGACCCGCTTCATTCAAACCCCGCGGGACCTTGCAACTTACGTCCATTTTGATGCGCTGTATCAGGCGTACCTCAATGCGTGCTTGATCCTTTTGGCAATGAACACACCGCGCGATTCAGGTTTTGCGCATCTGTCGGGGGGCCGTAACAGTTTCCCGTCAAGTGTCTACAACGCGGGCGCAGATGTGAACGCAGATGGACAGCCCATAGCCACTTTCGGCTTTCAACCGAATGCAGGGGGTTTTGCTCTTTATGGCGGGCCACACATCCATTCGATGGTAACCGAGGTGGCGACCCGCGCGCTCAAGGCCGCGCGTTACCAAAAGTTCAACCTTCACCTGCGGTTGCCGCCAGAGGCACTGGCGGCGCGGATGTCTGCGACGCATAATCCGGATTCAGCGTTCCCGCAAATGAATGACCACTTTGGGCAGATGCGTGCTGGCATTCAGCCAACAGTTGACGCCATAAACGCAAACAACGGCAATACAGACGCGTTGTTGCCAATGGCATTTGCAGAAGGATCGCCCATGCATCCGTCTTATGCTGCAGGCCACGCAACTGTAGCAGGCGCGTGTGTAACCGTCCTAAAGGCGTATTTTGATACCGGTGCAGTCTTTGTGACAGACGCGACCGCCAGCAGCGCCGGAACCAGTTTCCGCCATGCGACGGCAGCTGATCAACCCATTGCCTATGAAGCATATCAAAACGGTGCGGCACTGCGTCAGGTTCCAAACGCGCTTTCGCATCCGCTGACCCTTGAGGGTGAGCTGAGCAAATTGGCCGCCAATATCTCCATTGGGCGGAACATGGCGGGAGTTCACTACTTTTCGGACTATTACGACAGTCTGCGCATGGGCGAAGCCATTGCGATAGCCATGCTGGAGGAACAGGCACTCTGCTATCCAACGGACCCGTTCGTGATGTCCCTGAGGACGTTTGATGGTGATATGATGCACATCGGCGCCTAGTAGGTTGAAGAACTCGCTGCGTGCAGCAGGTCCGCTAGTCCGACCGATGTTCCGGTCGGTGCGTTGGAGAGGTGTTTGGCCGGATCAGATTTTATTGCGATCCTCATTTTGGGGGTCTTACAGCGTTTCGCGTTAAACCTGGATCATCTAACGCTGCCTGAAATCAAAGATTTTGGTGCATTGGATGATGTCCGATGAGTTAAGTTAAACGCGAAACGCTACATTCAACCCCTTACCCTAAACGCCATATAGCCCGGCGCTGCGCGCGCGCAGCTTGGTCAGGGCCAGAACTGTGTCGATTGTCGGTGTCGGTGTTTCCGTAATCCGGCCAAGTTCCTGAACTGAGCCGATAAGCGCGTCAATCTCCATCGGGCGCCCCAGATCAAGGTCTTGCAACATCGATGTGCGGTGTGCCCCGACGGCGGCACCGCCGCTGATGCGACGATCGACGTCGATGGGAAACCTGACGCCGATTTTCTCGGCGATCACTTGCGCCTCAACCATCATGTTGCGTGCAACCGCGCGGGTGCCCTCGTCGGTGCACAGCACATCCAGCGTGGCATGTGTCAGCGCCGAGATCGGGTTGAACGACAGGTTCCCCCAGAGTTTCACCCAGATCTCGTCGC
>JBARVN010000211.1:0-4844 GCA_049646285.1 Albidovulum sp.
GGGCTGTATCGCAGCCCCGCCAAACCAAAGGATTTCCAATGACCGCCATTGATCCCATCGCCGCTGACATTGCCGAAGTAGAGGCCATCGTTGCGCGCGCACGCACCGCACAGGCAGACTTTGAAACGGGTGGATCACAGCAACTCTATGACCGCGCAGCGCAAGCCGTCGCTTGGGCGATCATGGAACCCAGCCGCAACAAACATCTTGCCGAACTGGCCGTTGAAACAACGGGCCTTGGCAACGTGGCGGACAAGATTACCAAGAACCACCGCAAGACGCTTGGGCTGATGCGCGATATCGCGGACGTTGCGACCTATGGCATCATCAGCGATGATGCGGCCACGGGCATCACTGAAATTGCACGCCCGATTGGTGTGATCGGGGCCGTTGTGCCCTCCACCAACCCAGGTGCGACACCCGCCAACAATATCATTAACGCTCTTAAGTGCGGTAACGCCATTATCGTGTCACCGTCGCCCAAAGGGGTGCCGACCTGCGCGGCTTTGCTAGGCTATATTTACACCGAGTTTGACAAACTGGGTCTTGATCATGATCTGGTACAAATGGTTCCAGGGCGCGGGTCCAAGGAAAAGACCCAGCGTCTGCTGGAAATCACCGATTTGATCGTTGTCACCGGCAGCCAGAACAACGTAAAACGTGCCTATTCCAGCGGTACGCCTGCGCTTGCGGTTGGGGCGGGGAATGTCTGTGTGATCGTAGATGAAACCGCTGATCTGGCGGCTGCTGCCCAAAAGATTGCAGCGTCAAAGACGTTTGACAATGCCACGTCGTGTTCTTCGGAAAATTCCATCGTTGTGCTGGACGATATCTATGATGCTTTCATAAAAGAACTCACCAAAGCTGGCGGTGCGTTGATCACGGATGATCGTAAAATCACCAGCACGCTCTGGGTAAAAGGACATTTGAACCCACGTGCCATTGCCCAAGATGCCAAGCAGATGATCGAAGCCTTGGGGCTGACTGGCGAAGTTCCAGAAAACACACAATTCATCGCCGTGGAGACCAAAGGCATTGGCCCTGATTTCCCGCTATCGGGTGAAAAGCTCAGCCGTGTTCTGACCGTCTACCGAGCACGTGATTTTGATGCAGCCGTGGGGATTACCAGCAAAGTTCAGCTGCATCAGGGTGCAGGCCATTCCGTCGGTATCCACACCACTGATGAGCTGCGTCCGCTGACGCTAGCCACGTCCATTCCCACCAGCCGCGTCATCGTCAATCAGGCGCATACGTTCGCCACGGGCGGTGCGTTCAATAATGGGATGCCGTTTTCGCTGTCCATGGGCTGTGGGTCATGGGGGGGTAATTCAATCGACGATAACTTGCATTGGAAACACTTCATCCAAAGCACCAAGATCGTGCGTGAAATTCCACCGCGTGAACCCGCCGTTGAAGATATCTTTGGCGATTACTGGGCACAGGTTGGCAAATGATTTTTGATGCGGCACACCCCCCCAAAGGCACGGTTCGCGACTGGCTGGACGCGCGCGCAGATGCGGATGGTGTCGCTGTCGTGTTTCCTGAAACGTCTGAAACCCTGACATGGCGGACCTTGCGCGATGAGGCCCGCAACATGGCCCGCAAAATGGCAGCGCTTGGGATCGAAAAAGGCCAAAGCGTCGCCATCATCCACCCCAACGGACGCGACGGATTGGTTGCAACTTACGCCACGCTGTATGGCGGGTTTCGCGCCACGATGATCAACCTCGCAGCGGGACCAGATGCAATAGCCTACGCCTTGGATCATTCCGGCGCGCGCTTTGCGATTGTGCATCCATCCCAGAAAGAGACATTCGCCAGCGTCGCCCCAAAGAGTGTGGTTGAACTTACGCCATCAAATCTGACCGCGACGGCCGAGCTGGCGGTTATTGGCCCCGACGACCACGCGCTGTTGATGTATACATCGGGCACCACAGGCAAACCCAAAGGCGTGGTGCACAGCCATTCCAGTCTTTTGGCTGGCGGTTGGACAACAGCAGTCGCGCACGGGCTAAACGCCGCGGATCGCGGGTTTTGCGTCTTGCCAATCTATCACATCAACGGGCTATGCGTGACCGTGATGGGTGCATTGGTGTCAGGCGGATCACTGGTGATGGTGTCAAAATTCTCGGCAAGTAAATTTTGGACCCAAGTCGCTGATGGCGAGGCCACTTGGTTCTCGGTTGTGCCGACCATCATCAGCCATTTGTTGCACGGTGCGGCTAATCCAAAGACGGGGACGCGCCTTCGGTTCGGACGATCTGCGTCCTCTGCTTTGGCGGTTGAAACGCAGTCGGCTTTTGAGGATCGCTTTGGTGTGCCGATTATTGAAACCATGGGCCTCACAGAAACAGCCGCCCAAATCCTGTCCAACCCGCTACCACCAGGGGTGCGAAAAATTGGCTCACCTGGTGTCGGATTTGGCAACGACGTGCAAATCATGGCTGCCGATCTGAACGAGGCACCGCGCGGCACTGAGGGCGAAATCGCCGTGCGCGGACCTAACGTCATGCGAGAATACCTGTCCAATCCTGACGCCACTGCCGCCACGTTTTCTGGCGATTGGCTGCGCACGGGCGATCTTGGGCGCATGGACGACGACGGTTATGTCTTTGTGACGGGCCGCTTGAAAGAGTTGATCATCAAAGGCGGCGAGAACATTGCTCCGCGTGAAATCGACGAAGTTCTTTACAGTCACAACGACATCATTGAGGCCGCAGCCTTCGCGCGACCTTGTACGCAATACGGCGAGCGCGTCGAAGCAGCAGTTGCAATCTGCGAGGGGTCTGCACTGATTGAGGCTGACCTTTTGTCCCTGTGCGCGCAACGGCTTGGCACATTCAAATCCCCGGACCGCATTCATTTCATGAAAGAATTGCCCAAGGGCCCATCTGGAAAAATTCAACGGCTAAAACTCTCCGAAATCCTCTGAGCCGAACTTTGGGCTATGCGAGCTTATGAGTCTTTCCATCCAATTTGAAGAATCTCTCAATTTTGGGATCGACCGGACCGCAGAAAGCTTCAAAAAGGCACAACTTCTTCGAAATGACGAACGAATCCTACCGTTTGTCAAATTTCTTAGATGTCGATCTGATCGGAAATGCTTAGCGCGTCTTCGAGCTCGACCCCCAGAAACCTGACCGTGCTATCGACTTTAGTGTGGCCAAGCAAAAGTTGAACAGCACGCATGTTGCCTGTTTTGCGATAGATTTCCGCGACCTTTGTTCGGCGCATAGAATGCGTGCCATAGCCACTTGGCTCCAAACCAATCGAAACAACCCAATCTCGCACCAATCGCCCATACTGGCGTGTTGATATGTGCGGGCGATCATGAAAACGACTTGGAAACATGAATTGGCATCCGATCATTTCCGGAGATCTGATCCAGCTGGACACAGTTTCTCGCGTGTTTTCAGCCAGTTCGAACTGCACAGGCTTGTTCGTTTTGCTTTGAACCACAGACACGCGTTCGCGCACCTTGTCATCCCTGATAAGATCATCGATTTTGAGCGCAACCAAGTCGCAACCGCGCAATTTGCTGTCAATTGCGACGTTAAACAAAGCTAGATCGCGAAGATTGCCCGCGAGTTCTAAGCGCGCCCGGATGGCCCAAACCTGCTTGGGAAGTAGTGGGCGCTTTTGCCCGACAAGACGACCCCTGTTCCAAGCTCTGCGTTTCGGGGTGACGGCGGGAAGTTGGACTCTTGGCATGATTTGCCCTCATCCAACCCTCCAGCCCAAACATCAACAGAGCGCTGACGATTTACCTTAATCGAGATATCCAATTACTGTGAATGACGGCTCTGTCCGCGACTGAACGTGTCGTCTCCGCTGCGGTTCGTATGGAAGGCTGGTTTTCCTGCCGCGCAGCGGCGTAGAAATTTACGCTGTTGCAGCAACCTCCGCGCTGCGAGCGCAGCCCGCATTGCTGATGGGGTGGATGGCTCCTGCTTCAACCGGCGTCGCAATGCGCCATAGTGCAGGTGTCAACAACTGCTTATGAGAGGAGCCACCCCATGCAAGTTACCACAATCGGTTTGGATCTGGCCAAGAACGTTTTTCAGGTTCATGGCATTGCCGAAGATGGCACCGTAGTCTTCAATCGCCCGCTGCGTCGCGCGCAAGTCCTGCCGTTCTTCGCAAAGCTGGAGCCGTGCCTCATCGGCATGGAATCTTGCAGCACTGCCCATCATTGGGCGCGCGAACTTAGCGCCTTGGGCCATGACGTGCGGCTGATCCCGCCAATGTATGTGAAGCCTTATGTCAAACGCGGCAAGTCTGATGCAATTGACGCGGCGGCGATCTGCGAAGCGGTAACCCGTCCGACCATGCGCTTTGTTGCGATCAAGACCGTTGAGCAGCAATCTCTGCTATCCTTACATCGGGCACGTAATCTGCTGGTCCGACAAAGAACACAGCTCATCAACGGCCTGCGTGGCTTGGTCGCTGAGTTTGGCATTTACATTGCACGTGGCTTAGCCCGCGTGATTGGTTTTGCTGAAGATATAACGCTCGGGGAAGTCCTCGACCTGCCTGACATAGCCAATGAGGTGGTCCGCAATCTGTCCGAACAACTCATGGCTCTGCATAAGCGTATCCGCTGGTACCGTAACGGACCTGCAGCACATACGAAGCGACACTGCGCCAGCAATATCCGTGGCTGCATGGCTCCGCTTCGTGCGCATCTCTCGAGTTCGGACACCATGCAGCGGACGGCGTTGCTTCTGGGAGCCGACTTTCGTGGATCACGCGGCGAAGGTGCCCGAAGAGCCCTCTTTACCGATTCCACGCGATGCATCTAATGTCTCCTCCCAGGAAATGGGACATTTGACGTTGGATTGAAC
>JBARVN010000212.1:0-8372 GCA_049646285.1 Albidovulum sp.
ATGCAGGCGAGGCATCGGCCACGATCGCAGACCGCGTGGCCGCCGCACGCAACATCCAGACGGCACGCTTTGAAGCCCATCCGGACGTGCGGGTGAACGCAGATGCAGAGGGCCGTTTGCTGGAAGACGTGGCCAGCCCCGACACCGAAGGCCGGGCATTGCTGGCCAAGGTCGCAGAGCGTTTCGGCCTGTCGGCGCGTGGCTATCACCGGGTTTTGCGGGTGGCCCGCACGATTGCTGATCTTGCAGGCGAATCCGAGGTGCGCAAACCGCATGTCGCAGAAGCGGTCAGCTACCGCCTAAGCGTTCAGGCCGGGCGTTAGGCCCGCTTGGCCTCGATCACTTCCCAGATCTTCGCGGCGGTGTTGGTGCCGTCAAAGCGCTCCAACTCCTGAATGCCGGTGGGCGAGGTTACGTTGATTTCGGTCAGCCAATTGCCGATCACATCAATGCCCACAAAGATCTGGCCCTTGTCGCGCAAGATAGGTCCTATGGCCGCGCAGATCTCGCGGTCGCGGTCGGTCAGGCCGACCTTTTCGGGCCGCCCGCCCACATGCATGTTTGACCGCGTCTCACCCGCCGCGGGTACGCGATTGATTGCCCCGACCGGGTCGCCATCAACCAGAATGATGCGCTTGTCGCCCTTGGCCACGTCGGGCACAAATTTCTGTGCAATCAAAGGCTCACGGTTGATGCCCGCAAACAGCTCATGCAATGAGGCAAGGTTGCGGTCATTCGGGTCCAGCCGGAACACCCCGGCACCACCATTGCCATAAAGCGGCTTGAGAATGATATCTCCGTGGCGATGCTTGAAGTCCTTGATGGTTTCAAGATTTCGGGCAATCAGCGTGGGCGGCGTCAGATCCGGAAAGTTCAGGACCAGCAGCTTTTCAGGATAGTTGCGCACCCAGAACGGATCGTTCACCACCAAAGTCTTTGGGTGGATCATGTCAAGGATGTGGGTGGTGGTGATATAGCCCATGTCAAAAGGCGGATCCTGACGCAGCCAGACCACGTCCCAGTCGGCCAGATCAATCTCGGTCTCGGGCCCCAGGGTGACGTGATCGCCTTGCACGCGGCGCAGCTCCATCGGCCATCCGCGCGCAACAACCCGGCCTTCACGGTAAGCCAGACGGTCGGGCGTATAGAAAAACAACGAATGGCCACGCGATTGAGCCTCAAGCGCGATGCGAAAGGTCGAATCGGCGTCAATATTTACCGCCCCGATCGGGTCCATCTGAAATGCGACTTTAAGTGCCATGGGGTCTAGCCTTTCGTCCTGCCATCAGGAACGATAGATGACCGAGGCGCGGGCGGGATGCAATGCATCTTCAAAGCCCGAACGCGTTCTCGATGATCCGAATACGCCCCTGCCCATCGACAAGGGCCGCATCAAAACGCACCTCACTGTCTTGGCCATTTGGCTGCGTGGCCAGAAATTCCCCAGCCGCCGCATAGATCCGCGCCATCTGACTGACGGCCAGCCGTTCCGCGGCAACTGCATGGCTGTCTGCGCGCTTCACTTCGACAAAAATCAGCCCAGCGCCATCGCACACGATCAGGTCAACTTCCCCGCCTTCGCCGCGCCATCGCCTGGCCAGAACGCGAAAGCCCTTGGCGACATAAGATGCCTCAACCTGCTCCTCGGCCACCCGCCCGCCGTGATGGGCGACACTGCCGGTCAGTTTTCGGCGGCGAGTTTCAAGGCGATCTGGTAGATTTGACGGCGCGGCAGACCGAAGGTTTCGGCCACGAGAGTCGCTGCGTCTTTTGTCGAATGGCATTCCAGCGCCTCCTTCAGGGCGGCATTTACATCGGCGGGGTCTGCGGACCGGGGCGGCGCCCGGTCAATGACCACAACGATTTCCCCCTTCACCGTGCGGTCCGCATAGACCAAGGCCAGCTCGGCCAATGTTCCCCGGGATATTTCTTCAAATCGTTTGGTCAGTTCGCGGCAGATCGCAGCTTGCCGCACGATCCCAAAGGTTTCGCCCAGTTCCGTTAACAAGGCCTTAAGACGCTTTGGCGATTCGTAGAGAATGACGGTCGCCGACGCGGTGGACAGATCGGCCAGCCATTGACGCCGCGCCGCTTTGCCGCTGGGCGCAAAACCCGCAAACAAGAACCGATCCGACGGCAGGCCTGACACTGTCAGCGCCGCCAGCATCGCTGAGGGTCCCGGGGCCGCAATCACCTTGTGGCCTGCAGCAATCACCGCGCGGCCCAGCTGAAACCCCGGATCGGCAACAAGAGGCGTCCCGGCTTCGGATGCATAGACAACCGATTTTCCGTCGGACAGGGCTGCCAGAATATTGGGGCGCACCCGTTCGCCATTGTGGTCATGATAGGCCCAAAGCGGCCGGTCCCCCAAGGGAACCCCGTGGATTTCCATCAAGTGGCGCATACTGCGGGTATCTTCGGCGGCAATCACGTCTGCCATCGCCAACAGATCAAGGGCTCGCAACGTGATGTCGCGAGCAGCACCAATCGGTGTGGAAATGAAATAAAGCCCGCCTTCGGGTTTTTCCTTTGGGCCGGTCATTGCCGTCCTTCCTGCTGATACGTTTACTTCGGACGACGGAGCGCCTAATCTTATCCGATGCCGGCACCAGATGTGTCACCCCGAGATCGGATCAAGGACCCCGAACCCATGTTCACTGTTTTGAGTACCCGCCGCAAGGTATTGACCCGTGCAGCACTTTTTGTTGCGTCTTTCGCGCTAGCCGCGTGTGATCCCGTCGCCTCGAACAACGGCCCAGGGCTCGACCCCGGTGCTCCGGTGCAAGTGGCGCTGATTCTTCCCGGCGGCTCTGGAAATTCCAGCGATGAGGTGCTTGCAAGCAACCTCAAGAAAGCTGCCGATCTGGCGATTGCAGACTTAGGCGGAGTGGAGATTGATCTGCGCGTCTACAACGCCGGGTCTGATCCTGCGACGTCTGCCGCGGTTGCCCGCCAGGCGGTGGATGAAGGTGCCAAGATTATCCTTGGCCCCGTCTTCGCTGAAGCCGCGAATGCAGCCGGTGTTGCCGTTGCCGGTTCAGGCGTCAATGTTTTGTCCTTCTCCAACAACACGGATATTGCGGGCGGCAACGTATTTGTTCTGGGCCCCACCTTCCAAAATACCGCCAATCGTTTGGTCAGCTATGCCGCGCGTACCGGTAAGGGCCGGATCATGGTCGTGCATGACCAAAACCCTGCTGGCGATCTGGGACGACGCGCGATCGAGGCCGCTGCTGGCCGTTCTGGTGCGACCATTGTTGGCACCGCCACCTATCCGTTTTCACAGCAAGGCGTGATTTCCGCCGCGCCCGCCATCGCGGCTTCTGTGAAATCCACAGGCGCCAGTTCAGTCTTTTTGACCGCGGATACGGCGGGCGCGCTTCCCCTTTTGGCTCAGCTTCTACCGGAAGCGGGTGTCAGCTCTCAGTCCACACAGTTCATCGGACTGACGCGTTGGGACATTCCGTCAGGCACGCTTTCCATGCCTGGCATTCAAGGGGGCTGGTTTGCCATGCCGGATCAAGGGCTTACGGCACAGTTTGAAAACCGGTTCCTGGCGACATATGGCGAGTCTCCGCATCCCATTGCGGGTCTGGCATATGACGGGATCGCGGCCATCGGCGCGCTTGTGAAGCAAGGCAACTCAAACGCCCTGAGCGCCTCGGCGCTCACGCAAGGGTCTGGGTTTGCCGGCGTTACCGGAGTCTTTCGTCTATTGCCAAATGGCACCAACGAACGCGGGCTTGCGATTGCCCAAATTAAGAATGCACAGGTGGTCGTGATTGATCCTGCTCCAAGAAGCTTCGGTGGCGCAGGGTTCTGATCCGGCGGTCGCTACGCCAAGATCAGATCTTCCCGCTGCGATCCGCGCCCATCCTTTGTTTGAAGTCCCCCGCTTTGCCGAGGGGCTGAAAGCGGAATTGGCGGCTGCCGAAGATACCCGAGCACAGCGTGCATTGATCGTGGACGCGCTGTCGGTTGCGCGCACCGAGATCAACGCCGCAATCGGCGATGAATTTGCATCCCACCCCCGCGCCGCCCTGTCCACCGTGCGTGCCTATGCGGCGCTGACAGATGCCATTATTGAATGCGCCTTTACGCTGGTCTCCGAAGTCTTGCACCCAATGGCAAACCCGACCGAAGGCCAACGCATCGCGGTGTTGGCCGTGGGCGGCTACGGGCGCGCCGAAATGGCGCCGCAATCTGATGTTGACCTTCTGTTTCTGGCCCCGTGGAAACTGACCGGTTGGGCCGAGAGCATAATTGAATCAATGCTCTATATTCTATGGGACCTTAAGTTGAAGGTCGGCCATTCCAGCCGCACAGTTCAGGATTGCGTGCGTTTGGGGCGCGAGGACTATACCATCCGGACCGCCCTGCTAGAGCGCAGATTTTTATGCGGCCATAGACCTCTTGCAAAAGACCTGCAGCTGAAACTGCGCAGTGAGTTGTTCAAAAACACCAGCACCGAATTCATCGAAGCAAAGCTGGCCGAACGCGCTGAGCGGCATAAACGCCAAGGCGGCCAGCGCTATGTGTTGGAACCGAACGTCAAGGAAGGCAAAGGCGGTCTGCGCGACCTTCAGACGCTTTACTGGATCGGCAAGTATATTCACGGTGTCCGCAGATCTGCTGAACTGGTGGATCAAGGGCTGCTGCGGCGCGAGGAATACGACACTTTTGCCGGCGCTGAGGATTTCCTTTGGGCTGTGCGCTGCCATCTTCACCTGATGACCGGCCGGGCGCAGGATCAACTGACATTTGATCTGCAGGTCGAGGTCGCAGCACGCATGGAGTATGCAGACACGGAAGGACGACGGGCCGTTGAATATTTCATGCAAGATTATTTTCGTCATGCCACCCATGTCGGTGAACTGACGCGGGTGTTCCTGACCGCCCTGGAAGAACGGCACGTTAAAAAGGAAGCGATGCTGGCTGGGTTTCTGCGCCGCCGCCGCACCAAGACACGCGAAGGGTTTCGTATTGATCGTGGCCGCATCAACATCGTTGATTCAAAGGCATTTCTGGCCAACAAACTGAATCTTCTTAGACTGTTTGAGGAAGGGCTGCGGACCGGCAACCTTATCCACCCCGAGGCTATGCGTATTGTCACGTCCAACCTCGACATGATCGACGACGACATGCGCGAAGACAAGGAAGCAACGCGGATCTTTCTTGATCTGTTGCTCAAGCATGGCAACCCGGAACGGGCTCTGCGACGAATGAATGAGCTTGGGGTTCTGTCGGCCTTTATTCCGGAGTTTGAGCCCATCGTCGCCATGATGCAGTTCAACGTCTATCACCACTACACGGTCGATGAACACACGATCCAGACCATCTCAACCTTGGCTCAGATCGAGCGCAAAGAGCTTATTGAGGAGCTGCCGCTTTCTTCCTCAATCCTTGATGACGGCGTAAACCGGCGCATACTTTACATAGCGCTGCTGCTGCACGATATCGGCAAGGGGCGGCCAGAGGACCACTCAATCCTTGGCGCCCTGATTGCACGCAAAGTGGCACCGCGTCTGGGGCTGAACCCTGAAGAATGCGAAACCGTCGAATGGCTTGTGCGCTATCATTTGTTCATGTCCGACATGGCACAAAAGCGCGACATTTCTGATCCGCGCACGGTGCGTGATTTTGCCAAGGTAGTGAAAACCCGAAAGCGCCTTGATCTGCTGACGGTTCTGACGGTCTGTGACATTCGCGGCGTCGGCCCGACTACGTGGAACAACTGGAAGGCGATGTTGCTTCGCAAGCTCTACGCGGAAACTGCGGACGCGCTGGAAGCAGGGCTTGAAAACGTCAACCGTGACAAACGCCAAGACGAAGCCAAGCGGTCCTTGCGCGATGTCCTGACGGATTGGGATGCAAAAGAAATTCGCCGTGAGACGGCGCGCCATTACAGTCCCTATTGGCAGGGCCTTTCTACCGAAACGCACAAGGTCTTTGCGAACCTGTTGCGCGGCATCCCCGGCGATACGATCCAGATCGACATCAAACCCGATCCCGATCACGATGCCACGCGTGCCTGTTTTGCGCTGGCCGACCATCCGGGGATCTTTTCGCGGCTGGCCGGAGCACTGGCGCTGGTGGGGGCAAACGTTGTGGACGCGCGCACCTACACATCGAAAGACGGCTTCGCGACGGCCGTGTTTTGGGTGCAAGACAGCGACGGTCATCCCTATGAAACAACCCGCCTGCCACGCCTGCGCACCATGATCAAAAAGACATTGAACGGCGACATCCTGGCCCGTGACGCCCTGAAAGACCGCGACAAGATAAAAAAGCGCGAACGGCAATTTCGGTTCCCGACCTCAGTTACCTTCGACAATGAAGGATCCGAGATCTATACAATCATCGAAGTTGATACGCGTGACAGGCCGGGGCTGCTTTTTGATCTGACCCGCACACTTGCGGTCAACAACATCTACATTGCCAGTGCCGTGATCGCCACATATGGCGCACAGGTCGTGGACAGCTTTTATGTCAAGGACATGTTCGGATTGAAACTACATACCAAATCCAAGCAAGACGCCCTTGAAAAAAAGCTGCGTCAGGCGATTACCGAGGGCGCGGCCCGGGCACGGGACACATGAAGCCGATCCGCCTGATCCGCGGGTTCGTGACCGTAGGCGGCTGGACCATGATGAGCCGGGTGCTTGGCCTCTTGCGCGACGCGTGGATTGCTGGGGCCTTGGGGACCGGTCCAGTGGCTCAGGCTTTTATCGTCGCGTTTGCCTTACCCAACATGTTCCGACGTTTCTTTGCCGAAGGGGCGTTCAACATTGCTTTCGTGCCGATGTTTTCCAAAAAACTGGAAGGTGGGGACGACGCAGAAACCTTTGCCCGAGACGCCATGTCCGGTCTGGCGGCGATCTTGATCGCGTTGACCTTGCTGGCACAGCTTTTCATGCCAGCGCTCGTCCTTGCCATGGCTTCGGGTTATTCGGGCGACGAACGCTTTGCGCTGTCGGTCGAATTTGGTCGGATCGCCTTTCCCTATATCTTTTTCATCTCGCTCGCGGCACTCGCCTCGGGCGTTTTGAACGCGACTGGGCGCTTTGCCGTTGCGGCAGCGGCACCTGTCTTGCTGAACATTCTCTTTCTCGCCGCCCTTGCACTGGCCCCCATTTTGGGCTGGGACGCCGGTCGAACACTGATCTGGACAGTGCCTCTTGCAGGAATTGCCCAATTTGCGCTGGTTTGGACTGCTGCCAAACGGGCGGGGATCCGGCTGGTCCCCCGTCTACCGCGCATAACACCTGACCTGAAGCGCCTTGCTATTATTGCGGCCCCCGCCATGCTGACGGGCGGCGTGGTACAGGTTAATCTTTTGGTCGGCCGACAGGTTGCCAGCTATTTCGACCGAGCTGTGGCATGGCTTTACAACGCAGACCGGCTTTATCAGCTGCCCCTTGGCGTGGTGGCCATCGCCATCAGCATCGTGTTGTTGCCGGATCTTTCCCGGCGGCTGCGTGCCGGCGACGATCAGGGGGGCCGCTACGCACTGTGCCGCGCCGCCGAATTTGCGCTGTTTTTAACTTTGCCTGCGGCGGTCGCCCTTATGGTGATCCCAGAGCCGCTGATTTCAGTCTTGTTTGAGCGGGGGGCATTTGGGCCGGAAGATACCGCCCAAACCGCGAAAGTGCTTGCGATTTACGGGGCTGGCCTGCCTGCATTTGTGCTCCAAAAAGTCTTGCAGCCTTTGTATTTCGCGCGTGAAGACACGGCCACGCCATTTCGCTTTGCACTTTGGGCCATGGTCGTGAATGCAGCCCTTGCTATCGGGCTTGCGCCGATTATCGGGTTCGTCGCTGCCGCGTTGGGCACGACCCTTGCGGCGTGGGCAATGGCCTTTCAGCTATGGCACGGCACGAAAACTATGGGTGATGCGGCCAAACCAGATGCGCGGCTGATCACGCGTCTGCCTCGGGTGATCGCGGCGTCGGCCATCATGGGGGCTGCCCTTTTTGCAGCGTCATGGGCCCTGAATGATGCTCTCCACACAGCTGGACATCGGTACTGGGCGCTTGTGGTTCTGGTGCTTGTTGGCATGGGCATCTACGCCGCCGCAGCCGCAATCATTGGCGCCTTCCGGGTGTCAGACTTCCGGGACGGCTTGAAGCGTCAGCGCTGACGGATCAGCTGTAAGAGACGCACCGGGCCGCCGGGCCCAACCACGAAAGACAAAAGAAATCCGGTTGCAAACCCAGCAACGTCGGCAATCCAGTCAGGTGCACCACCAAAAAGTGCCCCAAACAGAAGCTGAATCCCCAACAAGAATCCAATCAGCGTAAAGGCCCGGGCACGGTTTTCATGCACAGCGCCCAGTCGCGCCCATAAAATGAAGGTAAACGCCCCGATCAGCC
>JBARVN010000213.1:0-5255 GCA_049646285.1 Albidovulum sp.
GATTAGTGGTTGTCCAAAGGGTTCATCGGAGCAACCGCAGCGAAAGCTCACTAAGTCCGCGCCTTGCTTGTCTGACCGGGCTGTGGCGAAATCACGATCTCGGCTTCCGACAAAACAACGCCCCCGAATGACCGGATTGGCGATATCGGCTGCAATGCAGCGAGGCGTGTGCCGCACTTGCGAGCTAATGCTGCGTCAGCAAACACCCGGAACGGCAATGGCGGCAATGTCCCGCCGAGCCGTCACCAAACCCGTGAAAATGCTGTGCCGTCCATGAATGACGGGTATCGAGTAGCTGCTCAGTGACCTTAGCCTCAACGCTCGTCCAGCCTATTGGAGAATCCGAGTTTGAATTTCTGGTCTTATGCGGCCTGCTTTTGCAACGTCATTTTGACTGCGAATTCGGTGGGCGTGAGATTTTCCGGTGACGAATGCGGCTGGTTTTGGGTGTAGTCCTCCTTCCATTTGGTGAACCTAATCGGGCGTTCTAAAGCGACGAGAACAGGTTTTCATTCAGGCACGCGTCGCGAAAACTGCCATTGAAGCTTTCCACAAAGCCGTTTTGCATTGGCTTACCCGGCGCGATATAGGGCCAATCGACCTTGGTTTTCTGGCACCCTTGAGCCCTGCTGGGTGGGTCATTTCTGCCCCGGTGTCGCTGACAATTGTCTTCGGCATTCCGCGCACCTGAATGATTGCGTTCAGTTCACGCGTGAGCCGCGCACCAGATAGAGATGTATCCGGAACACATGCAAAACATTCCCGGCTTAAATCATTGACGATGGCGACGACGCGGAACCTTCGCCCGCCTGTGAATGCATCCGATACGACGTCCAGGCTCCACCGCGTTTGCGCACTTGCAGCCCCTCAACGAACGACCCGGAAAGACCTTGCAATACCAAACGCCAGCCGAGAAATGTGAATCCTGTGTTGTAGCGATCCGTTGAAGCTGAACCGCATGGCGAACCTTCCCGATTAATGAAGGGATCCCGGCGCTAGCTTCGGCGCCATAGGCTGAGCGTGTCGGGACCCAGGGTTTCGGTGCGCTGCAAGGTAAAGTCAGGCGCATCGGCCAGACGGTCAAGCCCAAGGGCTGCGATGCCTGGACGTGCATCACCGCCCAGCATCACGCCGCCGGTAAAGAGCGCCAGTTCATCCACCATACCAGCCGATAGAAGCGCCGCGCCAAGTTGGCCTCCACCTTCGCAAAAGATCCGGGTAAGACCCGCCTGCCCAAGCATCGCGAGCATCACACTCGGATCCAGCCCCTTGGCCGTTTCTTCGCAGCAAAAAAGCCGTGCCCCGATATCTTCCCACTGCCGTATCGTCGCCGGGGGCGCAGAGGGGCCATGCATAAGCCAAAGCGGCGTGTTCGCGGCCGTCCCGGCCAGTTGGCCATCTGCGGGCAGGTCCAGCGCGCGTGTCGCCACAATGCGCAAGGGTTGATGCGCGATGCCAAGTCCGCGCACCGTCAGCGTGGGATTGTCCGCACGCGCCGTGCCGCCGCCGATCATCACCGCATCATGTAGGGCGCGCATCGCGTGCACACGCGCCCGCGCCTGCGGCCCGGTGATCCACTGGCTTTCCCCGGACGAGGTTGCGATGCGCCCATCAAGACTAATTGCGAGTTTGAGCGTCACCATCGGGCGGCCCAGACGGATGCGCGACAGAAATCCTTTTTGCAAGGCCTCGGCCTCGGTCCGCATCACACCCTTTGTAACCTCGATCCCGGCGGCCTCAAGTATGGCAAGCCCGCGCCCCGCGACACGGGCGTCGGGATCTTGAAACGCCGCAACCACCCGGCTGATGCCCGCATCAATCAGGGCCTCGGCGCAGGGCGGGGTGTGGCCGTGATGCGCACAAGGTTCCAGCGTGACATAGGCGGTGGCACCGCGCGCAGCCGTCCCTGCCTGTGCCAGTGCGACGGTTTCCGCGTGTGGGCGCCCGCCGGCTTGTGTCCAGCCGCGGCCAATGATGCGGCCACCGCCTGCGATCACGCAGCCGACGGCCGGGTTGGGCCAGACCTGCCCCAATCCGCGCCGCGCAAGGCCCAATGCATGGGCCATGTAATGTCGGTCAATGTCTGGCGTCACTCTTCCGCGGCGCCACCGGGGCGCAGTTCGGAGACGAATTTATCAAAATCATCTGCGGCCTGGAAGTTTTTGTAAACGCTGGCAAATCGCACATAGGCAACGGTGTCGATCCGCGCCAGGGTTTCCATGACAATCTCGCCAATGGTCTTGGACGGGATGTCGGTTTCCCCAAGGCTTTCCAGCCGTCGCACGATGCCCGAAATCATCTGATCAATCCGCTCAGGATCAATCGGGCGCTTTTGCATTGCCATGCGGATCGAACGTTCCAGCTTGTCGCGGTCGAAGTCTTCGCGTTTGCCGGATGATTTCACAACCACAAGGTCGCGCAGCTGCACGCGTTCATAGGTGGTGAAACGCCCAGCACAAGCCGGGCAGAACCGCCGGCGTCGGATGGCCACATGATCTTCGGCAGGGCGAGAGTCTTTCACCTGCGTGTCAACATTTCCGCAAAACGGGCAGCGCATTCCGTTCCCCTTGGTCCAGTATTCCGGTTATCCACAGGCACTATAGGGATACCTCTAGGATTTGGGTAGAGGTCAAATGACCCCACCAGATAACGGACCGTCAGAGGGGGGAAAATCTGCAACAATTTCCCCTGCCTGACGCCTTAGGGTTGCGCGATAAGGAAAATACTCGGCCAACGGCGTATTAAGACCTCGGCGGAGGACTGTCTGCACGGACACCCGATCGGCCTGCGCGCACCCCGTGCGGCACTTTCCGGGTGAAAAGGCCACCACGAAGACGGTCAATTTGGCCCGACGTGATAGGCATGGCACTGGGTTTGCTGCACCAATCACGTCGGGCCCTTTTCGTTCATGGATTCTTACCGATCCGGAAAAGACCGCATCATATTCCGGGCTGCACAGGTCTACCGGTTCTTGAAACCCGGCTCACAAAGAGACTGGGCGTGGCCGACGCTTAGGCCCGCACCCTCGCCCCATAGCATCAACAAGCCTGTGGCGCTTGCTGCTCCCTCGGCATTCAGGGTAAAGCGCATCGGTTCGCCTGAGCGGCGCGGCGGCTCGGACGCGCGGTAGATTTTCTGGCCCGGTGCAAGGTGCAGCTTGCGCACACCGAAATCACCGGCGGCGCACCAGAAATCAGCGGGCCCGCCGCGGCCAATCCAGGGGACGGAAAAGCCAGTTGCGCTGTCACGCTCAACACGCATGCCGTTTTGGGCGGTGAAACCAAAGGCCGGGGCGGCGAGGGTAAGGGCAAGGAAAATGGCGGTCAGGCGCATGGGGCATCCTTTCTTGACTGCGTTAAAGCGTTTTTCGGAACACCTGAGACATCAATCATCACTTAACGCGTTGAAATCTTTGATTTCACGCTGCGTTGGGTGATTCAGGTTTTTCCGAAAACGCCCTGGGGCAAATATAGGGGCCGCCCATCGGTCTGACCACTGCTTTGGTGCAAAATACGCCCCAAAGGCAGCGGAAGGCCGCGCAATGGGTAAATTGGCCAAGAATTTCCCCGCAATATGGGGTGCAAGAGCTGCTACCTTGGGGCCAAGGCCTGACTTGACCGGTTGAGTATCGGCAAGGCGACAGGCCATGCCTGAAGGAGAGACCCATGAGTGTAGCCCGCGTAACCGAGATTTCCGCCACATCCACGAAAAGCTTTGAGGATGCGGTGAACAGCGGCATCGAGCGCGCCACCAAAACCCTGCGCGGCGTGTCCGGTGCTTGGGTGAAGGAGCACAAAGTGGCGGTTAAGAACGACAAGATCGTCAGCTATCAGGTCAATATGATGGTGACGTTTGTGCTTGAGGGCTGAGACCGAACGGCCAGCGCGATTGGCATTCTACCATGCTTGAATGGTCGCCCAAACAAAGGGCCGCGCCCGAACCGGGGGGTGGGCGAAAAGCGCCCGCCCCGTGGGGGCGGTTCGGGCGCTGCCCGGTTCTCAGGCGAACCGGGCAAGCAACTAAAGAACGGCGGATCCTGCGCAGTCAATGTGACTGGGTCAACGCCGCTTTCGGGCCTGCGCCGTTTATCTTCTAGCTAGGCAACACGACCAACGTGTGGGTCTGCCCCCTAAGCGCCTGTTCGATCAAGGGTTCGATCACAGACCAGTCCCCTCGCGCCAAGCCCGCTCCGATCAACGGATACCCAATCCTGGCCCCGTCAAATTCATCCGCAACTATTTCAAAACAAGACTGAATCGCGGGGTATTCCGCCTTCAGACCACGCCCGCGCCATTGATGCTGCGTATACGCGTTCACGACGTGAAACCTCACCTCACCGCGATGAACCAGTGCCGATGAAATCGTCCCCAATTTCTCGCGCGCACCGTATTCGGTTTCCCTGTCCGCCTGATATACTTCGGGAAATTGTGCCGAAATCGCCTTGGCAATTCCGGCGCCCATCGTATGGAAGCAATTGCATCCGTGAATGATAACGTCGAACTCCCCCTTTAGGGCAAGCCCGATCAAATCTCCTTCACGCTTCTCCATCCCTACTGATCCAAGAAGCTCCGCAGCTTTCGTGACCGGCTCGGATGCTTCAGCTTGCGCAAAGCCTTCGCCTCGATCTGGCGGATGCGTTCGCGGGTGACCGAGAACTGCTGGCCGACTTCTTCCAGCGTGTGATCGGTGTTCATGCCGATGCCAAAGCGCATGCGCAGCACGCGTTCTTCGCGGGGGGTCAGCGAGGCCAGAACCCGTGTCGTTGTTTCCTTCAGGTTCTCCTGAATGGCGGAATCCAGTGGCAGAATGGCGTTCTTGTCTTCGATGAAATCGCCAAGCTGGCTGTCCTCTTCGTCGCCAATCGGCGTTTCCAGTGAAATCGGCTCCTTGGCGATCTTCATCACCTTGCGGACCTTTTCCAAAGGCATCTGCAGCTTTTCTGCCAGTTCCTCGGGCGTCGGTTCGCGGCCAATCTCATGCAGCATCTGCCGTCCGGTGCGCACCAGCTTGTTGATCGTCTCGATCATATGCACCGGGATACGGATGGTGCGGGCCTGATCGGCGATGGAACGGGTGATCGCCTGACGGATCCACCATGTCGCGTAGGTCGAGAATTTATAACCCCGGCGGTATTCGAACTTATCGACGGCCTTCATCAGGCCGATATTGCCTTCTTGAATAAGATCAAGGAATTGCAAGCCGCGGTTCGTGTACTTTTTGGCAATCGAGATCACCAGACGTAGATTCGCCTCGAC
>JBARVN010000214.1:0-2096 GCA_049646285.1 Albidovulum sp.
TATGGCGGCACGGCAATGATCATCCTGTTGGGGGCCTTCGGCCTTGTCCAAAGCGCACATATCCACCGTCCGAGGTAACATGCCCATCACCATCTTCTTTGCTGCAGGCCCAGATCTTTGGGACGAATACCGGGCCTCGCTCACCGCCGCCTTGGCCAACATCGGGCTTCCGGCAAACATATCTGACCGTGCTGACGATCCGGCAGCTGTGGACTACATTATCTTCGCCCCCGGCGGCATCATTGATGATTTTTCGTCCTATACTAGCTGCAAAGCCGTGCTGAACCTGTGGGCCGGTGTTGAACGGCTGGTAACGAACCCCACACTGACGCAACCCCTTGCCAGAATGGTCAATGACGCGCTGACCGAAGGGATGGTGGAATATGTTGTGGGCCATGTTTTGCGCCACCATCTGGGCATGGACGCACATTTGCACGGGCAAGACGGCGTCTGGCGCAATGACGTTCTGCCGCCACTGGCGCGCGAACGTCCGGTGGCGGTGCTGGGTCTTGGTGCGCTTGGGGCAGCGTCAGCCAAAGCTTTATCAATGCTGAATTTCCCCGTGGCGGGATGGAGCCGCAACCCGAAATCTATCGATAACGTTACATGTCATTCCGGCGATGCGGGGCTAAGGGCAGCGCTGGCGGGTGCCGAAATCGTCGTCTTGCTGTTGCCATTGACCGATGGCACCACCCATATCCTGAACGCCGAGCGGATGGCCCAGATGCGCAAGGGGGCGGTGATCATCAACCCCGGGCGCGGACCGCTGATTGACGATACCGCGCTGCTTGCAGCGCTTGGTTCGGGCCATATCGGTCACGCTACATTGGATGTGTTCAAAACCGAACCTCTGCCTGTCGATCACCCCTATTGGGCGCACCCGCGTGTGACGGTCACACCTCATATTGCCGCCGACACACGGACCAGCAGCGCCGCACTGATCATCGCCGAGAATATCCGGCGAGGCGAGGCGGGTGAGCCGCTGCTGAACCTCGTTGACCGGGCGCTGGGGTACTAAGCTTACAGCGTTTCGCTCTAGCGTAGCTTTGGCGGGTGGTCAGGATCCATTCCGGGGGCCGGTGGGGTCAGAGTTTCCACCCGCACCGGCTCTGGCACGGGCAGATCAAAACTCAGAGCCACGGGCGTCATAAGGGCCAGCTCAGGGCCTGAGCTTGCAAAGAACGCCACATCCAGCACGCCCGCCTCGACCCCGGAAAAGGTCAAGGCTTCGGATATCGCTTTGGCCAGCGGTTCTTCTGCGCCCGGGCGGGCGTCTTCAAAGGCCAACAAATGCCCAAGGCCACCATCGACACCGAGCGTTGCGGCAAGATGGGCGCGACGGGCAAGCCCGGCCAAACCGGCAAGCTTGGCGTCAAGCGCGATGATCAGCGCTTGGGGCAGTTGGGTCGGCCGGCGAAATTCGGCCACGCGGGCTTCACCGGCTTCGGGGCGGTGGTCAAGGGTTTCCGACAGCCATGTCAGAACCTCTGCGGGCATCAGATAGGCAGAGGCGTCGACACCAAGGTTAAAGCCAAGCCCAATCCCGGCGCTGGCAAGTTCGCGGGCCACCACCCGACCCGGAAGCGCCGCATAGGGCACCGCACCGGCAGCAAAGGCCGAGAGACGATCCTCGGTATCGAACCCCAATGCAAAGCGGCCTTCCTCCAGATCGAAGATCTGCGGTGCAATGGTCTGGCCCGAAGGTTCCCCTGTGAGCAACAAAAACAGCTCGGCATCCGCCAGCCGTTCATAAAAGCGCAGGCGGGGCGCGTCGTCCCCGTCCTCTGCCTCAGCCATTGCGCGGAAAGCGCGGTCCAGCAGCGTCTCACTCATGTGCCAAAACATCCTTTACTGCCGCACGGGCCTGGGGCAACAGCTCGGCCTCAAACCACGGATTGCGTTTCAGCCAGCCGGTATTGCGCCAGGACGGATGGGGCAAGGGGAAAACCTGCGGCGCATGATCGCGCCAACGCCCCACGGTGCCCGTCACGCCACCGCGCACGACCCCTGCCCCCAGATGCCAGCTTTGCGCGTAAGCCCCGATTAAAAACGTCAGCCGCACTGCGGGCAGCATTTCCATCACGCGTGTACGCCAC
>JBARVN010000215.1:0-13131 GCA_049646285.1 Albidovulum sp.
ATCCCCGGGGGGTCCGGGGGGCAGCGCCCCTCGGCGGATCGGCCCGCGCCAGCGGGTCGAAATGGCGTTAAAGGGCCGTCCACCCACCATCGACCGAAATTGTTGTCCCGGTGATCTGCGCTGCCGCAGGCGAACACAAGAACACTGTCGTGCCGCCTATTTCCTCAACGGTTGCAAACTGACGCGAGGGTTGGCGCGCCAGCATCACATCGCGAACCACGGTTTCACGGTCCATCCCATGGGCTTTCATCTGGTCAGGTATCTGCGCTTCGACAAGCGGGGTCAGCACGTAGCCCGGACAGATTGCATTGCAGGTTATCCCCTGCCCGGCAGTTTCCAGTGCCACTGTCTTTGACAGACCCACAACACCGTGTTTGGCGGCTACATAGGCGGATTTGAACGGAGATGCCGTCAATCCATGCGCAGAAGCAATATTCACGATGCGGCCCCAGCCACTGGCGCGCATGCCCGGCAGGGCGGCGGCAGTTGTGTGAAAGGCAGATGTCAGGTTTATCGCCAAAATCGCGTCCCACTTCGATGTTGGGAAGTCCTCCACAGGGGCCACATGCTGAATGCCCGCATTGTTGACCAGGATATCGCACGTTCCGGCGGCCTTGATCAGGGCGCGACAGTCATCACCCTTTGACATGTCGGCGCGAATATAGCGCGCCTTTACGCCGAACACTGCGCCGATTTCGGCGGCAATCGCGTGGTCTTCGGGCGTGTCCGTGAAGGAATTCAGCACGACATCCGCCCCGGCCCGTGCCAATTCACGTGCGACGCCAAGTCCGATGCCGGAATTGGACCCGGTGATGACGGCTGTTTTTCCGGCAAGTGTCATGTGAATGCCCTCTGGCTATGGTTGCGTTTGCAGCAAGACTATATGCTGCAAACGCAAAGAACAGGGCAAATTGAAATTAAGGCGGCATCTTGCGCGATTCGTCGCGGCCGAAACCCACACATTGAATGCAGTCAGACGGCCAAAAAAAACGCCCGCACGAAGCGGGCGTTAAGTTATTGAGGCAGGTTTCATACAGGCAAGAAACCTATCGAGCAGTAAGGTCTTTATACGCGGTCCTTTGCCACCGGCCAAGCTAAAAGTTTGAAAAGGCTGGAAAGCCCAGATAGCATCGGCTCCAATAATAAAAGGGTTATGAGGATTGTTGCAGAAATGAGATCGCATTTTTTCCGGGCCGCCAAACCCACACTGGCCGCTTTGGGTCTGATTTTTTCTGTCTGTGCAGGGCTGGCACAGCCTCAACACGGCATAGCTATGTATGGCCGCCCTGCCCTCCCACCTGATTTTGTGTCTTTGCCCTATGCCAACCCCGATGCGCCTAAAGGCGGACGCATTGTCTTTGGCGAGCCGGGCGGGTTCGATTCCCTTAATCCTTACATCCTGAAAGGCAGTGCTCCGTGGGGGCTTGGCATCCATACGGTCGAGACGTTGATGGGCCGCTCTATCGACGAACCTTTTAGCCTTTATGGCCTGTTAGCCGAATCAGTTGAGACAGATGACGCTAGGTCATGGGTCGAATTCACGCTGCGCCCCGAGGCCCGATTCTCTGACGGAACCCCGGTTACCATCGCCGATGTCATGTGGAGCTATGAGACGCTCGGGACCATCGGGCATCCACGCTACAAAGGCACATGGTCCAAGGTCGCGTCGATGGAGCAGACCGGTGACCGTTCGGTGCGGTTCACCTTCAACACCGACGACCGGGAACTTGCGATGTTGATGGGCATGCGGCCGATCCTGAAAAAAGCACAGTGGGAGGGCACAGATTTCGCCGAAAGCGCACTTGAAGCGCCTCTTGGAACCGGCCCTTACATCGTCGAGAAATTTGAGGCAGGCCGTTACATCACCTTTCGTCGCAACCCGGACTATTGGGGCAAGGATCTGGCCTTCAACCAAGGCCTGAACAATTTTGATGAAATCCGCTACGACTACTTTGGTGACGGTGATGTGGTGTTTCAGGCCTTCAGCGCCGGCGACACAACCAGCTTTCGTGAAACCAACTCGGCCAAATGGCTGAACCGCTTTGATTTCGCGGCGATCCAATCCGGTGAAGTGGTCAAATCCGAGATCGAAAACCGCCGGCCATCCGGTATCACCGGGCTGGTCATGAACACCCGCAACCCGATCTTTGACGATTGGCGCGTACGCGAGGCGATGATCCTTGCCTTCAATTTCGAATTTATCAACCAGACTTTGAACGGCGGCACCGAACCACGCATCACCTCTTACTTCTCAAATTCGGTTCTTGGGATGGATCACGGTCCGGCCTCGGGAAAAGTCGCCGAATTGTTAAGCCCATTCGCGGGGGACCTGCCACATGGCACGCTGGAGGGATACGCATTGCCGCAAGGGGATGCGACCCGGTCGCTTAGCCGCGGTAATTTGCGAAAGGCCCGCGACCTATTGGCTGAGGCTGGCTGGACGGTTGTAGACGGAGTGCTCAAAAATAGCGCCGGGGCACCTTTCGACTTTGAGATCTTGCTGGCTTCAGGCGCCACAGAAACCCAATCCATTGTGGACATCTATGTTGAGGCGCTCAAAAATCTGGGCATTGCCCCGCGCGTGACAGTTGTGGACAGCGCACAATATAAGGAACGCACCAACGCATTTAGTTTCGACATGGCTTGGTACGCGCGCGCACTTTCGCTCAGCCCCGGCAACGAGCAACTTTTGTATTGGGGGGCCAAAGGCGTGACGGAACCCGGCAGCCGCAACTGGATGGGCATGAACGTGCCCGCGGTTGAGGCGGTGGTGGCGGCCATGACCGGTGCGCGCAGCCAAGAAGACTACATTGCCGCAACCAAGGCTCTGGACCGTGTGCTGACCGCCGGACGCTACGTTATTCCCGCTTGGTTCTCGAAAACCTCTCGCATTGCCCATTCGTCGCATCTTCACTACCCCGAAAGAATTCCGCTATACGGGGATTGGCCGGGCTTTCAGCCCGAGGTCTGGTGGTATGAGGAATGAGCCAATGAAAAAACTGATCTTGATTACCATGGTCGTGGCCATGGCGGGCTGCAATACCGTCGCGGGCGTCGGTGATGACGTGTCTGGTGGCGCACGGACCGTTAAAAGCTGGTTCTGACGCTGAACCCGTCGTAAATCCGTTACAGAAAACCAGTAATCGGCGAGGATGAAAATACTCGTCCTTTGTACCGGAAATTCCGCGCGCTCGATCCTGCTTGAGGCGATTCTCAGGGATCGCGGTGCTGGGCGCATATCGGCATATTCTGCCGGATCTCGGCCAGCCGGACGGGTGCATCCACAGGCGTTGGACTTGCTGTCCGCAAAGGGCCTGCCGACGGCGGGGCTTCGCTCCAAAAGTTGGGATGAGTTTGGTGCAGAACATGCGCCCAAGCTTGATTTGGTAATCACGGTTTGTGGATCAGCAGCCGGAGAAACCTGCCCTGTCTGGTACGGTGCCCCCTTGCGGGCGCATTGGGGTGTGGACGATCCCGCAGCCGCCGCTGAGGGCGATCAGCCTGCCGCCTTTGCCGCCGCGTGGAACAGGCTTTCGACCCGCGCAGATGCGTTTCTTGCCTTGGATTTTGCCGCGATGCCCCGCCCGGCCCTCGCCGCTGCCCTTGCGAGGATCGGAGACCTGCCATGATCCGCCGATTGTCTGCCGAAGCACTGGGCACGGCATTTTTGCTGATTGCCGTTGTCGGGTCAGGGATCATGGCCGAGACCCTTTCAGGCGGCAACACCGGCTTGGCGCTATTGGCCAATGCGCTGGCAACGGGCTGTGCACTTTATGTGCTGATCACAGTTCTCGGCCCGATCTCGGGCGCGCATTTCAACCCAGTGGTAACGCTTGTATTTGCGTCTATGCGCAAAATCACACCCTGCGCGGCGCTGGCCTATATTACGGTTCAGACAGCGTCGGGAATTGCGGGCGTTTGGCTGGCACATGCCATGTTCGGGTTTGAGATATGGCAGGTATCGGCGACCGCCCGCACAGGGTCGCCACAATGGCTGGCCGAAGTTGTGGCCACCTTTGGGCTACTTTTCACGATACTCGGCGGCCTGCGGCACGCACCCGGTCAGGTGCCGGTGCTGGTTGGAGCCTATATCACGGGCGCTTACTGGTTCACCGCCTCGACGAGCTTTGCCAACCCTGCGGTGACGATTGCACGGGCGCTGTCAGACACATTTGCAGGCATCGATCCCGCGCATGTCACCGGGTTCATTTTTGCGCAACTTGCTGGGGCTGTCATAGCCATAATTTTTCTTCCAAGGCTCTTTTCTGATTAGTCATTCGGGTGCACATTGGGGTAGTAGACCCTCCAGGAGCAGCCCAATGAAATGGCACCACATCGCAGAAAACTGGAGCGCGTTTTACGACGCAATCACAGACAGATGGCCTGAAGCAGATGAGGCTGATCTGGATGAGGTTGACGGAGATCAGCGCGCCTTCATCCGCTACATTGCAGAACTGCAGGCAACCGAATTCGCCGAAGCGCGCGAAGAGATCACAGAATGGCTGCGCGGCGAGTTGCCATCAGACGTGGTGATGGACCCGCATCACGACCATCATTCAATCAACCTGTCAGCCAAGTTCTTGCCCGAGGGAGAGGACGAATCTGATGATGATGCCCGTTATGGAGATGATTGATCAGCCAAGCGCGTAACCGGCACCGCGTACCGTGCGCAACGGATCGTCCCCCCCTTCGGCACACAGCGCCTTGCGGAGCCTGCCGACATGCACATCCACGGTGCGCGTATCGACGTAGATATCGCGCCCCCACACACGGTCCAGCAACTGCTCACGACTCCAGACGCGCCCCGGCTTTTCCATGAATGTGGTCAGAAGCCGAAACTCGGTTGGCCCGAGTTTCAGCGCAGAGCCTGCGCGGTGCACCCGGTGGGTTTCCGGATCAAGCCGGATATCTGCATATTCCAGAATCTCACCCATGGATGACGGGCGCGACCGGCGCAGCTGTGTGCGCACGCGTGCCATCAGCTCGACCACGGAATAGGGTTTGACCATGTAATCGTCAGCACCGGTTTCCAACCCGCGCACCAAATCCACTTCTTCGGAGCGTGCCGACAGCATGATGATCGGAACGCCGCGTGTCTCGGACCGCGATTTCAACCGGCGGCACACTTCGATGCCAGAGACATTGGGCAGCATCCAATCGAGAACGATCAGGTCGGGAATATCCTCGGCGACCAGCAGCAATGCCTCTTCGCCGTTATCCGCCTGTGACACCCGAAAGCCTTCGGCCTCAAGGTTATACACCAACACCTCGCGCTGCGCGGGTTCATCTTCGACCAGAAGAACGGAGGGTGCTTGCATGTTAAAGCCCCTCGACCCCGATATTGGTCACGCTTTCGGCCTTGGGGCGGCTTTCTTCGGGAACAGCCCCTGTAACCAGATAGATAACCTGCTCGGCGATGGTTGTCGCGTGATCGCCCATCCGTTCAATATTCTTGGCAATGAAATGCAGGTGCATGCACGCCGTAATACTGCGCGGATCTTCCATCATATGGGTCAGAAATTCACGAAAAAGGGCGTTATACATCTGATCGACCTCGCGGTCGCGTTGGCGCACATCTTCGGCCAGGTCCAGATCCCGGTGGATATAGGCATCCAGCGCATGGCTCAGCATTTCCGTCACGGCCTTTGCCATGCGGCGCAGCGCCCCGCCTGAGCTGCCGACGGCGGTCATTTGCCCAAGAACATGAGAGCGTTTGGCCATATTCTTTGCGTAATCCCCGACGCGCTCAAGGCTGGCTGCGATTTTCATCACACTCAGCACGGTACGCAGATCAGAAGCCGTTGGCGCGCGCAGGGCAATCAGGCGGGCAGATTCTTCGTTGATCCGCTCTTCCAGCGCATCAATGGCCTTGTCGCCCGCGCGGACCTTTTCAGCCAATTCTTCGTCGCGGGTTTCCAGTGCCTGTGCCGCCTCCAGTATGGCGGTTTCAACCATGCCCCCCATCTTCATAACAAGGGCCTGGATCGCCTCCAGATCGCGGTCAAAGGCGCGTAAGATATGTTGCTCAGTCATGGCCCGTGTCTCCCTTAGCCGATCCGGCCGGTGATGTAGCTTTCCGTGCGCGGATCGCTGGGATTTGTGAAAATATGGGCGGTGTCGCCGAACTCGACCAGATTGCCCAGATGGAAGAAGGCGGTTTTCTGGCTGACACGGGCGGCTTGCTGCATCGAATGGGTCACGATCACCACCGAGAAGTTGGAGCGCAGTTCGTCAATCAGTTCTTCGACTTGCGCGGTTGCAATTGGGTCAAGCGCTGAACATGGCTCATCCATCAACAAAACCTCGGGTGAGGTGGCGACCGCACGCGCGATGCAAAGACGTTGCTGCTGGCCGCCCGAAAGACCGGTGCCGGGGGCCAAAAGACGGTCTTTAACCTCGCCCCACAAGGCCGCCCGGCGCAGTGATTGTTCAACAACCTCATCCAGTTCAGCCTTGTTGCGGGTCAGGCCGTGAATGCGCGGGCCGTAAGCCACGTTGTCATAAATCGACTTCGGAAACGGGTTCGGTTTTTGAAAGACCATGCCCACCTTGGCGCGCAGCTGCACCGGATCAACACGCTTGTCGTAGATGTCTTCGGCGTCGAGCGTGATTTTACCTTCGATCCGGCAAATCGGGATGGTGTCATTCATCCGGTTCAGGCACCGCAGGAAGGTGGATTTTCCACATCCCGATGGCCCGATAAACGCGGTCACTGTGCGTTCGGCAATATCAACATCGACATCCTTGATCGCATGGTTGTCGCCGTAATAGACCTGCACGCCGCGCGCGGTCATCTTTGTGCTCATGGTGTCCACAGCATTTCCTGTCAGTCGCATATCATTCATTGTCGCACTCTCCGCCATGATTACCAGCGCCGTTCGAAGCGATTGCGCAAAAGGATCGCCACAAAGTTCATGACCATCAGGAATATCAACAGCACGATGATCGCGCCCGAGGCCCGTTCGACAAACGCAGGGTCTGAGCGTTGGGTCCAGTTATAGACCTGCACCGGCAGGGCTGCGGCCGGGTCAAAGAACCCATCGGGCGGTGCGCCCGGAAAATCGCGCACGAAGGCCACCATGCCGATCAGCAACAACGGCGCGGTTTCCCCAAGCGCTTGTGCAAGGCCAATGATCATCCCGGTCAGAATGCCCGGCATCGCCAATGGCAGCACATGGTGCATGATCGATTGCATCTTTGAGGCCCCTACCCCAAGGGCCGCATCGCGGATCGACGGTGGCACTGCGTTCAGTGCGGCCCGTGTCGGGATGATGATGCGCGGCAAGGTCATCAGCGTCAGGACCAGCCCGCCCACAATTGGGGCAGATTGCGGCAGCCCAGCAAAGTTGATGAATATCGACAGGCCCAGTATACCAAACACAATCGACGGAACCGCAGCTAGGTTCGAGATATTCACCTCAATCAGATCGGTCCAGCGGTTCCTTGGGGCGAACTCTTCCAGATAGATCGACGTGGCCACACCGATGGGCAAAGACAGGACAAGCACGATCATCATCATATAGACCGATCCAAGGATCGCGACGCCAAGGCCAGCAGCCTCGGGGCGCAGCTCAGACGCATCTGCTGCAGTGATGAAGCCCCAGTTAAAGGACTTTTTAAGCAACCCCGCCTCTTGCATCGCATCGGCGAGGATAAGCTGATTGGGTGAAACATTGCTGTCGCGTTCCGCACTCGCGGCGGTGACACGGCCTTTCATGTAGCCGTCGATCCGGCCATTTGCGAGAACCTTGAAAGCCACAGTTTGGCCAACCAGATCAGGGTGGGCCAACACACGGTTGCGCACCAGGGCTGCGGCCTCTTTCGAGATCATGTCGGTGACGTCCTTTTTGGACAGCCCATCGACCACAATCGCCTTGTCTTCAATCGCTGATTCCAGCGCCTTTGTGACCAGCTTTCCATAGCCGATGGTGGTGACTTTCTTCATCACCTCCAGATCACGCGTGCCGCTTTTGTCCAGAACCTTTTCATCAAGTTGGACATCCAGATACAAGAAGGTCTGCCGAAAAGAACTGAACCCGTTCGAAACGATCGAGGTCAACAATACGATCAGCGCAAGAATGCCGATGCCGATGGCGATCTGGCCATAGATGCGAAATCGGGCCTCGGCGGCATTGCGGCGACGCGTACGCTCATCAACCTGGATCAAAGAGCCGTGGCGGCGCGGTGTATTGGCGGCGGCGTCGGTCATTCGTACTGCTCCCGGTATTTGCGCACGATCACCAGCGCCATGACGTTCAGCCCAAGTGTAAAGACGAACAGAGACATGCCAAGCGCGAAGGCCACCAGCGTTTCGGGGGATGCAAACTCGGTATCCCCTGTCAACTGGCTGACGATCTTTACCGTGATCGTGGTCATCGCCTCAAAGGGGTTGAGGTTCAGACGCGCGGCGGCCCCTGCCCCCATCACGACAATCATCGTCTCGCCGATCGCGCGGCTGGCCGCCAGCAAGATCGCGCCGACAATGCCCGGCAGCGCAGCGGGCAAGACCACTTGCTTGATGGTTTCAGATTGCGTGGCACCCAGCCCGTAGGATCCATCGCGCAGGCTTTGCGGCACCGCGTTGATGATGTCGTCACTAAGAGAGGATACAAACGGGATCAGCATGATGCCCATCACCAGTCCGGCGGTCATCACCGAAGATGAACTGGTGCCTAACCCCAGTGGTTGTGCCAGATAATCGCGCAGCAACGGCCCGACGGTGATCAGGGCGAAAAGCCCGTAGACGATGGTCGGAATGCCCGCCAGAACCTCAATCGCCGGTTTGGCAAAGGATCGCATCCGGCGCGACGCATATTCAGAAAGGTAAATCGCGCTCATCAGCCCGACCGGCACCGCAAAAAGAAGCGCCACGAAGGACACATAAAGCGTGCCCCAAAGCAGTGGCCAGATGCCCAGATCCGAGCCGCCGCGGAACTGCGGGTTCCATGTCAGGCTAAAAAAGAAATCCTTGGCCGCATAAAGCCGAAAGAAGTGGATGGATTCGAAGAGAAGCGAGGCGATGATTCCGATTGTCGTCAACACCGCCACCAAAGATGAGGCGAAGAAAAGCACCAGCACAAAACGCTCTGTCACGTTGCGCGCCCGGTAGGCGGGATTGATGCGGGTTAGTGCATAGATCATCCCCAACAAGGCCACCACAGTCACCAGCGCCGACATGGTTTGCCTGTAGCTGCGGTTCAGGTTGCGGTACTCGGTGGCGGCGATGAAAACATTCGCGCTGACCTCACTGGCAAGTGCCACCCCGGCTTTGCCGAGGATTGCGCGGATATTGCTGCCATCGCGGCCTATAGTGGCAATATCATCATCCGAGAGCAGGCCGTCTTCGGCCAATACGTCCAACCCTTCGGCCACCCGGCGCACATCGCTCATCACCAGCGCGGCAGAGCCACCTTGGGGCACGTCTTCGGCGGTGATCAGCGCTGACACCCGCCCTTCAATGAAAATCGGCTGAAGAAACATCCAGACGCCGAACAGCAGAAAGGCCGGCACAGCTGTGAACAAGAAAACCGACTGGCCGTAATAGCCAGGCAACGAATGTAGTCCGCGTATGTCCCCGCCAGATTGGGTAAACGCGCGGCGACGCCCTATCGCATAACCCAGTGCTGCCAGGCCAAGCACGATCAATAAAAGTAAGCCGATTGTCATTGCACCCACCCGGAAGACTGGCAGGGCGGCGCAACGTGCGCCGCCCCTTCTTTTGAATTCAGTTCAACGGCGCCATTGGCGTGGCATTGGCGACCATGTCTTGCGTCGCTGCCAGCTCTGGGTCCGACACAAGGCCATATTCAGCCAGCGGGCCATCGGGGCCAGCCATGTCATCCGACACGAAGAAGTCCAGATATTCCTGCAAGCCCGGGATCACACCCAGATGCGCGGTCTTGACGTAGAAGTAGAGCGGACGGGACACCGGGTAATCACCGGTTGAGATCGTCTCGACCGTTGGCACTACTCCACCCATCGTGGCGACACGCAGCTTGTCGGTGTTGTTTTGGTAAAAGGACAGACCAAACACGCCGATGCCGTTGGTGTTCGCCTCAATCCGGGCCAGCGTTTCGGTGTAGTCGCCGTCGATATCCACCGATACGCCATCCGTGCGCAGCTCCATGCACGAACTCGCTGCGGCTTTTTCGTCACCACCGTTGGCGGCCAAAAAGGCCTCGTGCGCGCCGGTTTCTTCGCACCCTGCCTCAATTACTTTGGTGTCGAACACTTCGCGGGTGCCGTGCTTGGTGCCCGGAATGAAGGCAAGGATGTCTTGTGCTGCAAGATCAGCATTCACATCGGCCCAGGTCTTGTTCGTATTGGCAACAAGTGCGCCATCTTTCATCACGTTCGCAGCCAGCGCGTTGTACCAGTCAGCGGCGGAAAATGTAAACTCAACGCCGTCAATGTCGCTGGCGAAGACGATGCCATCATAACCGATGCGCACTTCCATGATATCGCCCACGCCGTTTGTGGTGCAAAGATCAATGTCGGATTGCTTGATGCGTGATGATGAATTGGCGATGTCGATGGTGTTTTCGCCAACGCCTTCACACATCTTCTTGCGGCCAGCACCGGACCCGCCACCTTCAACGACCGGGGTTGGAAAGTCGAAGTTCTCACCAAAGGCTTCTGCGACAATGGTCGCATAAGGTAGCACGGTCGATGATCCGGCGATCTGGATCTGATCGCGGGCATCAGCGGCACCGGCGGCAGCGGCCAGCGCCAGGGCCGAGACGGAAATTTTAGCGAAAGTCATTGCACTCTCCTGCACGTCGTTTGAGCGGCCACCCTCAGCGGTGACCCTGAACGAGCTTTAGATCGTCGTGACAATGCTTTTGTGACAGGTATGTAACGCTTTGATGACAGGCAGCGGATGGCACGGATCCGCGCCGTGGTCACGCGGTGGATAAAATGGGTAGTATCACTATGAATCTACTTCCTTTTCCCAGCTCACTTTCGATACGAAAACGACCACGGTGGCGATTGATTATGTGTTTTACAATCGCGAGGCCCAGCCCGGTCCCCCCCTTTTCGCGCGACCTGTGGGTATCGACACGATAGAATCGTTCGGTCAGGCGCGGCAGATGCAAAGGGTCAATTCCCTCGCCCTTGTCGATCACTTCGATCTGAACGGCAGGCCCACGCAAAACCGGTTCGCGCGCCACTGACGTGACTTGCAACATAACTTCGCCACCTGATCCGCCATATTTGATGCCGTTCTCGATCAGGTTGTGAAACACTTGGGTGATCTGGTCTTGATCCGCCCGCACAAAGACCGGGTCTGGCCCGCCCACCAGCTGCAATGAGACATTGGCCGCCTTGGCAATATCGCCATGCGTGGCAATGGCTGCACGCAACAGCCCCAGAATTTCGACTTCGCCGGCTGGCCTGCGCCGCTCTTCCGCCTCGACCCTGCTTAAAGACAGAAGATCGTTGACCAATCGGATCATCCGGCCGCTTTCCCGTTCCATGATCGCCAAGAACCGATCCCGGGCCGTTGGGTCATCACGGGCGGCCCCCCGCAGCGTTTCGATAAAGCCAATCAACGCGGTAAGGGGCGTGCGCAGTTCGTGGCTGACATTGGCCACGAAGTCCCGCCGCATAGTGCCCGCGCGCTCAAAGGCCGTCTGGTCATCAAACACGACCAAAGCACCATCTTCATCGGGCAAAGGCGTCACAGTCACCGCAAGATGCGTCTCGCTACCCCCCGGAAGGCTGACGCGAACGGTGCTGCCGGTTTCGGTGCCAAGGGTTTTCTCCAACGTGTCCAGAAAGTCAGGATGGCGCAGAAATGCATTGCAGAGCCGCCCTTCCAGGGGTTGACCAAAGAGCACAATGGCAGGTTGATTGGCAATCTTTACGCGGTGATCAGACCCGACAAAGATCAGCGCCACCGGCACCGCATCCAGATATTTCCGTATTCGGTCCATCCCGCATCCCTTTGATGTACAGCCCATATTCCCACGGTTTCGGAGCTTTCGTAACCCTGCGTTAACCTGCAATAAATGTAAATTCGCCCATTGGAGGGTTTTCTTCCCGTATAGGGCGAGTTACACGATAACGGGAATGTGTACGACTAAATACGCGTAACGGTAGGACCGCAAAGGCTTGAGATCATCAACCGACGCGGCGGTTAGTTTCATGCCAACACAACTTAACCTCGCAAGGCGAGATACGGCGTTTGCCCGTTTCGATAGAAGTGAACACCTGGAATATGCAGATCCTACTTGTTGATATCTCTCCGACCTTGATGGAGCGGGTGCACGAACTGACCGGCGCAAATTTTGTCGTGACAACATATCGGAATTTGGATGCCAGCATGATAACGCGCGTCATGCCCAATGTAATACTTGCCCCACTGCTTGGGCAGGATTTCGATATTCTTGATCTGACGAGCAAGCTTACGGGCTTGGGTTACACCGGGGTTTTGCAAGCGATAACACAGCCTTTGCCAAATCCAGATGCCGTCGCGCGCGAGATCAGCAGTCATTGCACCGGCATCGACTTTTCGCTGGTGGTGTTGGAGGCGAATGAAACCATCTGAATGCAGGTCAACGGGCCTTTTTTAGTCCCAACCTGAAGCGGGCAGCATTCTCGCGGTAGCGTGCGGCCGAGGCCAATAGACCGGCTTGCGCCTCGGCGTCCAGTATCCGCACGACTTTTGCTGGTGCACCCATGACCAACGCGCCATCCGGGATCTCTTTACCTTCGGTGACAAGCGCCCCTGCCCCAATCAGACATCCCTGCCCAATGCGCGCGCCATTGAGAACGATCGCGCCCATCCCGATAAGGGAACCTGGCCCAATAGTGCAGCCATGCAGCATGACTTTGTGGCCAATGGTGCAATCCGCACCAATCACCAGCGGATAGCCCATGTCAGTATGCAAAACACAGTTTTCTTGAATATTTGATCCGCGCCCGACACGAATTTCTTCATTGTCGCCCCGAAGCGTCGCCCCGAACCAGACATTTGATCCCTCTTCCAGAACGACTTTGCCGATCAGATTGGCGTCTGGCGCCACCCAGGCATTCTTTGCCACCTGAGGCGTGATCCCGTCGAGTTCCCAGATCATCTACTCTCAAACTCCTTGTTCAGGCCGCGCACAAATTCGGTCAGACCAGGCT
>JBARVN010000216.1:0-1785 GCA_049646285.1 Albidovulum sp.
CCAGTGTCGGTCATGGGCATAAGATGGGGCGCAAACCTTGCCGCTGCAAGCCCGCCGCATCGTCGCGTTGCGGGATTTACCATTGCATCCCAACCTGTCACTTTCGGCGCATGTTTCAGACAGTGACGATCCCGCTTTGGCTTTTCGTTCTGATCCTGGTCTTTGCCGGGGTGACGTTTGCGTCGCACTTCTTGTTCCCGTCGGTACGCTGGTTCTTACGGGGGAGGATGGAAAAGGTGGTGGCACGGCTGAATGCCCGGCTCGACCGGCCGATCCAGCCCTTCAAGCTGATGAAGCGCCACGACATGATTATCCGGCTGGTGCATGACCCCAAAGTGGCTGAGGCTATTGCCGCCGAGGCGGCCGTGACCGGAGAGCCGGAGACAGTGGTGCACGAACGGGCCCGTCGCTATGCGCGCGAGATCGTTCCGGCCTTTTCGGCCACGATCTATTTCGGCTTTGCAGCGCGGGCGACGAAATGGCTGGCACGGCTGATCTATAAAGTCCGCATCGGCGCATTCGATACCGAGGCGCTGGGGTCAATCGACAAAGAGGCCACGGTGGTCTTTGTGATGAATCACCGGTCCAACATGGACTATGTGCTGGTCACGCATCTGGCCGCCAGCCGGTCTGCCTTGTCATATGCCGTCGGCGAATGGGCGCGGGTCTGGCCCTTGTCGTGGCTGATCCGCTCTGCCGGGGCTTATTTCATCCGGCGCAAGTCGAACAACCCGCTCTATCGCCGGGTTCTGGCGCGTTACGTGCAGATGGCGACGGAAGAAGGCGTGACGCAAGCGATTTTCCCCGAAGGCGGCCTGAGCCTTGATGGGCGTGTGGGGCAGGCCAAGTTGGGGTTATTGGGTTACATCATTGCGGGTTACCGCGAGGGCGGGCGCGACGTGGTGTTTGTACCCGTGTCGCTTGCCTACGACCGGATTATCGAGGATCGGGTGCTGACGGCAGCACATGCCGCTGGTGTGCGCAGGTTTCGGGCCTCTATCGGTTCCATCCTGCTGTTCCTTGGGCGACAGGTGCGGCGGGTTCTGACCGGGCGGTTTGAGAAGTTCGGCACCGCCGCTGTCAGTTTCGGCGCCCCCCTGTCCCTGGCCGATTTCATGCAAGATCCGCATGAGGATGTGGCGGCAGAATTGGCGGCGGCGATGATGGGCCGTGTCGCGCGCAATGTTGTGGTGCTGCCGGTGCCGCTGATCTGTGCCGCGATCGGGGAGGATACCGAAATCACCGTTGGTGAGCTGACGTCGAGAGCCGATGCATTGGTGGGGCGCTTGCAGCCCTTAGGCGTTCACCTGAACCTGCCAGACGGCTCGGCTTCGGGTGCTGTGTTGCGGGCTTTGAGCATCCTTACCCTGCGCAAGATCGTTGTGCAAAACGGCGGGCGCATCAATGTGCCCCCCAAAGACCGGGATCTGATCGGGTTTTATGGGGCATCGGTCAATCAACATCTTTATGCGGCTGCGGCATCAGAAACGGATGAAATCCGTCCCAAACAGACGGATCGTCAACCTAAGGGACATAAAATTACAAAATAGACCACCATACCTATTGCAATGTTGCTCTGCCAATCCTATTCCATGCCGTAACCCGCGATTCATTCTGCGTTGCGGCACGAACTTCAGGAGACGCATATGGCATTGGACACGCATATCGATATCGCACCCTACGATGCGCCGGAAAAAGACCTTTACGAAATTGGCGAGATGCCGCCTTTGGGCTATGTGCCAAAATCGATGTATGCTTGGGCGATCCGCCGCGAACGCCACGGCG
>JBARVN010000217.1:0-5609 GCA_049646285.1 Albidovulum sp.
GCTTCCCAGACCTTGATCTGAAAGGGCGCGCCGATCATATGAAGCCGCGCTTCGCCTTGCCCCGCAAAAGCGGCGTCGACCCAAGGGGCGATTGCGTCAGGCATCTTCGCGAAACGCGCATCCGGCCAGCGGGCGGTCAGGTCTGCAAAGGCCGCATCCCGACCGCATTCGCCACTGAAGGCGAGGCCGCAAAGCCCCCGGTCTGTGCCCATTGCCAAGACCTCGCCAAAGGGTGAGGCAAACCAGCCGTAGTTGACGATCAACCCATTACCTGCGCGGGCGTATTCCCCCGGGCTCATCGCTTCCCAGCGCAAGAAAAGATCATGCAGCCGGCTGGTGCCCGAAAGGCCGGTTTCGGCGGCGGCCGTCAGCAATGTGTGCCGTTCGCCCAAAAGCCGTTTGGCCAGATCAAGGGTCAGATACTGCTGATACCGCTTGGGCGAGACCCCGACCCAGCGTGAGAACACGCGCTGAAAATGCGCCGGGCTCATCTGAAGGCGGGCTGCCAGATCTTCGAGCGTCATCCCGGTGCCGCCTTCGGCGTCGATCAAGCGCAAGGCACGGGCGATAACGCCGTAGTGGTAGCCCTGATCGGTTGGTTCGTCGCGCATGATCTTGATCTCCTTGCCGTGAAGATAGGTCAGGGCGGAATGGGATGCGACCCGGATCTTGCGCCTTTCAGGCGACCCGAACCGCGTGGCCGACCTCGTGGTGAAGGATCATCAGGGTTTGATGCAGGCTGAGGCACAGCCGGGCGGGCTGGAACCGGCTGGATTGAATTGGTGTCGGTGCGCCATTCCAAGGATTTCGTCCCGATGAAGGTGTGTCTGGGGCGTAGATATTCTGGCTTTCGCACCAGCATCCATTGGCCTGAACGATCTCATGCCTGCCAAGCAACAGGTGATGATAGGCCCGTGCGCGCGGCGACTGGTGCCGCACGATCTGGTAGCTTTCCGCGATGTGCCGGGCTGTCGCCAGCGCTTCGTATTCACCCGAATGGTGTAAGACAGACGGCCCGCACAGCAAGAACCGGTGCCCGGCCGCGACGGTCAATGACCGTTGCGGAACCCCGTGCCCAAGGCTGGCGAAGCCAAATTCAACTTCGTTGAGACTGGCGCCGGGCGATACGGGTGGTGGTTTGACCAATTCGGTTGCCAGCAGCGGCTGATACCCGCTGTCGCGCGTCAGGACCCTGTCACCGGGCAGCAGATGCTGGACCGGCTTTTCGCCAGACAAAGTTGCGATCATCGTGTCAGAGACGAAGCCATGTGTGATCGAATGCGGCCCATGGTCGAAAGGATCGGACGTGCCTTTGCCGCCCGGTTCTGATGCTGCCTGTGCATTGACGTGGTGGCGGTCCATGGGGTCTCCGGTCGCAATTCAAGACAGGGTCCTCCTGGGGAGCGAATACTTGGTTAAAACGCCGGATTGCTTTGTTTAGAATTGTTCCCAACCGCCTACAGACTTGCGCCGCGAAGCCGGTCGTTGCATATCCGCGTATATGGCCAAACAACTCGACTACGCTACGATCTACGAGATATTTACCCGCTTTCGCGACGCCGAGGCCGAACCGAAGGGCGAGCTGGACCATGTGAACGCCTACACGCTGGTCGTGGCCGTGGCCCTTTCAGCGCAGGCCACAGATGCGGGCGTGAACAAGGCGACGCGGGCGCTGTTCAAGATTGCCGATACGCCGGAAAAGATGCTGGCCTTGGGCGAAGAAGCTTTGACCGACCATATCAAGACGATCGGGCTGTTTCGCCAAAAGGCCAAGAACGTGATCAAGCTGTCGCGCATTCTTGCCGAAGAGTACGGTGGCCAAGTGCCCTCATCGCGTGCGGCACTGCAATCGTTGCCGGGGGTGGGGCGCAAAACCGCAAATGTGGTTTTGAACATGTGGTTTCATCATCCCGCGCAGGCGGTCGACACCCATATATTCCGTATTGGCAACCGCACCGGCATTGCGCCGGGCAAGGATGTGGATGCCGTCGAACGCGCCATCGAAGATCATATCCCCGCCGAATTTCAGCAGCACGCACATCACTGGTTGATCTTGCATGGCCGCTACATCTGTGTGGCCCGAAAGCCCAAATGCGGCGCGTGCCATATCCGTGACTTATGCCCCTTTGAGGAGAAGACCCAGTGACCAAGTATCAAGTCGTCGGCATCGGAAATGCGATGGTCGATGTGCTCACCCAATGCGATGACGATTTCCTTGATTGGATGGGGATCGAAAAGGGCATCATGCAGCTTGTCGACCGCGAACGCGGTGAGACGCTTTATTCCGCCATGAAGGACCGGACGCAGGCACCGGGCGGCTCGGTTGGCAACACATTGGCGGGGCTGGGCAATCTTGGGCTCAAAACAGCGTTTGTGGGGCGGGTGAAAGACGACGCGCTGGGCCGTTTCTACGCCAAATCGCTTGAGGCGGAAGGCACGGATTTCCCCAATCCGCCGTCGGCCACAGCCGAATTTCCAACCTCGCGTTCGATGATCTTTGTCACCGGTGATGGCGAGCGCTCGATGAACACCTATCTGGGGGCGGGTGCTGATTTCGGGCCAGAAGATCTGGACGAAGAGATCGTGCGCCAGACGCAATACCTGTTTCTTGAAGGGTATCTGTTTGACAAGGATCAGGGCAAACAGGCGTTTTTGAAGGCGGCCGAAGCCTGCCACAAAGGCGGCGGCAAAGCCGGGATATCGCTGTCGGACCCGTTCTGCGTGGACCGGCACCGCGCCGATTTCCGGCGGCTGGTCAATGATCAGATGGATTATGTGATCGGCAACCAGCACGAATGGTGTTCGCTTTACCAGACCGAAGATCTTGATACGGCGCTTGCTGCTGCGCGGGCCGATTGCCCGCTGGTTGTATGCACTCGATCAGGCGCAGACGTGGTTGTGTTGCGCGGGGATGAACGGGCCGAGGTGCCGGTGCACAGTGTTGTGCCCGTGGATGCCACCGGCGCAGGCGACCAGTTCGCGGCCGGGTTTCTTTACGGACTTGCAACCGGTCAGAACCTGAACACTGCCGGGCGGATGGGGTGCATTGCCGCCGCCGAGGTGATTAGCCATTTTGGCGCAAGGCCAGAGGTTGACGTTAAGGGGCTGTTCCGGGCACAGGGTTTGATCTGAACAGTGCGACTGCCTGCGGCCGTGAATAAGGGGCGTCGCGTGGATTGGGTGGTGCCCGGCGCGCTTTGCTGGCATATTTTAGACAGGGCGTGGGACGGAACTCCTGCGCCCGTCATCTCAATTCCTTTCGGATAACGAGTTTGAGGCCGGACCAGACCGCGTCTACGGCACAGACTTTGACGTCGACAAGGCCGAGCGGCAGGCATAATTCGCGCACCGTATCTTCTGTGACGTCGGATGGTACTTTCGAGGCTTTCTTGGGCCAGGAGACCCAGATCATGCCATTGGGCGGTATCGCTGCCATGGCTCTGGGTAAAAGATCTGAAAGATCGGCCCGTGATGCGGTAAAGATATGGACGGCATCAATGCCCGTCGACAGCGTTGTTTGCAACGTAAGATCAGGCGCATCGGATCCCAGCAATGCCCGATAGTCGGCAAGGCTTTCGTCTGAGAGGACTGCGATCCGCATCCCAGCCTTAAGCCCAAGCTTTTTCACAAGTGGGGTACCAGAATAGCCGCGGCTACTGCCCGAGTTTGGCATGAACTTCGTCCAGATCAATCTCACCCGTTGGCATCTTGTTGCCCGGGTTTTCGAAATCATATTTGAACAATTGGAAGTCGCGTTTGTAGATCTCATAGACCAGATGCATCGACAGATCGTCGAAATAGTCCTCAACCGGATGGGCCCGCTTTGGCCCGTGGCCTTCGCTTTCGTTGAACTTGGGGATTTTTGACAGGTTCACCTTTTTCTTGGTTTTGATCCCGTCAAGCACGCTTTGCATGCCTTCATTGAATTTTTCGGTAAAGAAGATGTTGTCGTACTTCCCGCCATTCACAATGAAGGTTGAGATGTGGCCGGACATGGCGGACCAGTGAATATCCGGCTCCATCGGGCGGCGCCAGCGGATGGTGTCGCGCGCAAAAAGCAAAAAGCGCCGGAAGGATTTGATCTGGTCGAATTCAAAATTGGTTTCAGGATCGCCAACCTCAACCCCGTATTTCTGCATCAAGGTCGGCACAAGGTTGCCGCGGTAGCGTTTTCCATTACGCTGGATGCCACAAATCTTGTCGAAAAAGGATGAGAGGATGCGTGTGTAGGGGTTTCGCACACAGGTAAACGCATAGGAGGTGTGGCCTTGCACATTCGCTTCGATCAAAGGTTGGCTGTGCTCTTGCGACCATTTGCGCAGCCCGTCGGTGGCATCGTGAATGTCGCCGTCAAAAAAACGTCCGTGATCGGAGTAGTACATGATCTGACCGATGGTCGAACACGCACATTTGGGCACCACGCGGTAGACCACGCTTTCGCTTTCCGTCATCCAGGTTCCGGGGAAACCCATCAAATTATCTCCAACCAATCACTCACAAGCACGGTATGCGAAGGAATTACGGCTTAAAGAGCAAAGAAACTCTGTCATTTCAACGGCTGTTAACGCTATTTCTCTAAACAATCCATTAACAGATGGGTAACTGGTTTCTAAAATGGCAAAAATCGCCTTCATTCTGCTGTGTCACAAGGACCCTGAGGGGATCATCCGCCAGGCTGAACGCCTGACGGCTGCTGGTGACTGCATGGCAATTCATTTCGATGCGCGGGCGAAATCGGCCGACTACAACCGCATTCGTGCCGCATTGGCCAAGAACCGCAATGTGGTTTTTGCCCGCCGCAGGGTCAAATGTGGCTGGGGCGAATGGTCTTTGGTGCAGGCAACGCTGAATGCACTGAGCGTGGCACTGGAAGCGTTTGCCGATGTCACCCATTTCTACATGCTGTCAGGTGATTGCATGGCGATCAAATCGGCCGAATACGCCCATGCGTTCCTTGATGCCGAAGATTGCGATTATGTTGAAAGCTTTGATTTCTTTGGGTCTGACTGGATCAAGACCGGCATGAAGGAAGACCGGCTGATCTATCGCCATCCCTTCAATGAACGCACGCATAAGCGCCTGTTCGACGGATGGCATGCGTTGCAAAAGCGTATGGGGTGGCAGCGGGCCATTCCGGCTGATGTGCAGATGATGATCGGGTCACAGTGGTGGTGCTTACGGCGCCGTACCGTTGAATGGGTGATGGAGTTCACCAAAACGCGCCGCGATGTGATGCGGTTCTTCCGCACCACATGGATCCCCGATGAGACGTTTTTTCAAACCATCGTGCGCCATGTGGTTCCTGAACCAGAGATCCGCAACAGAACGCTGACATTCTTGATGTTTTCCGACTACGGCATGCCTGTCACGTTCTATAATGACCATTACGACCTGCTGCTTAGCCAGGACTTTCTCTTTGCAAGAAAGATCAGCCCGGATGCCCGCAGGCTAAAAGCGGAACTGGGCGATCTATATTCCACGAAAGGCGCGCATTTTGAGATTTCAAGCGAAGGGCGCGGGCTTTACAAGTTTCTGACCACTAAGGGCCGTGAAGGCCGCCGCTTTGCGCCGCGGTTTTGGGAGACGGAAGGCAGCTTGGGGCGTGAGCG
>JBARVN010000218.1:0-6717 GCA_049646285.1 Albidovulum sp.
GGCATTGTCGGCAAGATCCTGATCGCCGAAGGCACAGCGAATGTGAAGGTCAACACGGCCATCGCGGTGCTGATCGAAGAGGGCGAAAGTGCTGACACCTTGGCGGCCCCTGCCGCCAAAGCGGCCCCGGCAGCCGCCCCTGCCCCAGCGGCCCCAGCGACCGTGGCCTCAGCCCCTGTCGCTCCGCAAGTCGATGCCGCACCCGATTGGCCCGAAGGCACGGCGATGAAAACCATGACCGTTCGCGAAGCGTTGCGCGAAGCCATGGCCGAAGAGATGACGCGTGACGAAGATGTCTACCTGATGGGTGAAGAGGTCGGCGAATATCAAGGCGCTTACAAGATCAGCCAAGGCTTGCTCGATCAGTTCGGTGCCAAGCGTGTGATCGACACGCCCATCACAGAACATGGTTTCGCTGGCATCGCAGTCGGTTCGGCCATGGCGGGCCTGCGTCCGATTGTCGAGTTCATGACCTTCAACTTTTCCATGCAGGCGATGGACCATATCATCAACTCTGCCGCCAAGACGCTTTATATGTCCGGTGGTCAGATGGGCTGCCCAATCGTGTTTCGCGGCCCGAATGGGGCCGCCGCACGTGTCGGTGCTCAGCACAGTCAAGACTTTGCAGCCTGGTTCGCGATGGTTCCCGGCCTGAAGGTGGTCATGCCGTATTCGGCTGCTGATGCGAAAGGCCTGCTGAAATCAGCGATCCGCGATCCAAATCCGGTGATTTTCCTTGAAAACGAGATCCTCTATGGCCGGTCTTTCGAAGTGCCCGACATGGATGATTTCACGGTCCCCTTCGGCAAAGCCAAGATCTGGCGCGAAGGCACCGATGTGACGCTAGTATCCTTCGGCATCGGAATGGTTCACACATTGGAGGCCGCCGACAAATTGGCCGCCGAGGGGATCAGTGCAGAGGTGATAGACCTGCGCACCTTGCGTCCAATGGACACGGCAACGGTCATCAATTCGGTGATGAAAACCAACCGCTGTGTGACCGTTGAAGAAGGCTGGCCGGTCGGCTCAATTGGCGGCCATATCTCTTCGGTTCTGATGCAAGAGGCGTTCGACTATCTCGACGCCCCGGTGATCAATTGTGCCGGGAAAGACGTTCCAATGCCCTATGCGGCGAACCTTGAAAAGCTGGCACTGATCACCTCGGACGAAGTCGTCGCCGCCGTCAAAAAAGTCACCTATCGCTAAGGAGAAACGATCATGGCAACCGAGATCTTAATGCCTGCTCTTTCACCCACGATGGAGGAAGGCACGCTGGCGAAATGGCTGGTGAAGGAAGGCGACACCGTTTCGTCAGGCGATATTTTGGCCGAGATTGAAACCGACAAAGCCACAATGGAATTTGAGGCCGTCGATGAAGGCATCGTCGGAAAAATCCTGATTGCGGAAGGCACGGCGGGCGTGAAGGTCAACACGGCCATTGCGGTGATGCTGGAAGAAGGCGAAAGCGCTGATGCCACCCCTGCCCCATCAGCCGCCCCGGTCGCCGCAGCTCCTGCCGCTGTAGCGGCCTCGAAGACTGCACCTCAACCGGCCGCCGCATCGACCCCTGCTGCCAAAGGCACCCGCGTAGTCGCATCGCCACTTGCGCGTCGTCTGGCAAAAGAAAAGGGTGTGGATATCGCGACCCTCATCGGATCTGGCCCGCACGGGCGGATTGTGAAAGCCGATGTTGAGGCCGCCCCAGCAGCGCCGGCAACGGCCTCGCCCGTGGCCCCACCAGCCCGCACGGATGCGGCAGTTGCGATGCCTGCGGGTATGGCGACCGATATGGTTGCGCGAATGTACGAAGGGCGCACCTATGTGGAAGTACCACTGGACGGAATGCGAAAAACCATCGCCGCACGTTTGACCGAAGCCAAGCAAACCGTGCCGCATTTCTATCTGCGCAGAGACATACGGCTTGATGCACTAATGGCCTTCCGCGCAGAGTTGAATAAGCAGCTTGAGGCACGCGGCGTAAAGCTTTCCGTGAATGACTTCATCATCAAAGCCTGCGCACTTGCACTCCAATCGGTGCCAGATGCCAATGCCATCTGGGCGGGCGACCGGATTTTCAAGCTGCAGCCGTCCGATGTGGCCGTAGCCGTCGCCATCGAAGGTGGTCTTTTCACGCCTGTCCTGAAGGACGCGGAAACCAAAACGCTTTCCACCCTGTCCTCCGAAATGAAGGATCTGGCCGCGCGGGCCCGCACCCGCAAGCTGGCCCCGCATGAATATCAAGGCGGCAGCTTCGCCATATCCAATCTCGGCATGATGGGCATCGACAATTTTGATGCGGTGATCAACCCGCCGCACGGTGCGATACTGGCGGTCGGGGCTGGCGTTAAAAAGCCGGTCGTATTGGCGGATGGCACCATTGGCGTGGCGACGGTCATGTCGGTGACATTGTCAGTAGACCACCGCGTCATTGATGGGGCACTTGGGGCTGAACTGCTCAATGTCATCGTTGGTAATCTTGAAAATCCGATGGCAATGCTGGCTTAACGACAACAAAAAATGCCGGGGCCATCGCCCCGGCATCTCCATCATTCAGCGGCCCCAACCAGACGTAGGGCTACAAATATATTCTAGATTTCGTCTTTGATTATCTGATCCATGGACAAGGCTGGCTGTGCGCATCCTGCTTCACCGATCACCTTTGCCGGCACGCCGGCAACCGTCTTGCACTTGGGTACATCATGCAAAACAACAGAACCGGCGGCAATTCGCGAACAGTCGCCAACGCTGATATTGCCAAGAATTTTTGCGCCAGCCCCGATCAGCACGCCATTGCCAATTTTCGGATGCCGATCGCCATCTTCCTTGCCGGTACCGCCCAATGTCACGGAATGGAGCATTGATACATTGTCGCCGACCACGGCCGTTTCACCAATCACAATGGAATGGGCGTGGTCGATCATGATCCCTTTGCCAATCTTTGCACCTGGATGAATATCCACGCCAAATGCCTCAGACACGCGCATCTGCACAAAGTAGGCAAGATCACGACGCCCGGTCTTCCAAAGCCAGTGCCCAACCCGATAGCACTGCACTGCCTGGAATCCCTTGAAAAACAAGATTGGCTGCAAAAACCGATGGCAAGCAGGATCACGGTCATAAACCGCGACAATATCCGCGCGCGCTGATCGGCCAATTTCCGGGTCCGCCGCGTAGGCATCATCGGCAATTTCCCGCAACATCTGCTCGCTCATTTCGCCAGACGCAAGCTTCAGCGAGAACCGGTATGCCAAAGCACGCTCCAAAGACCCGTGGTGCAAAAGACCGGAATGTATCAATCCGCCCAACAAAGGCTCATCGCGCACGGCGGCCTGCGCTTCTTCGCAGATATGCGACCAAACCGGATCGACTTCGGCTACGTTGTGCTTTCTCTCGGCCATTGATTGCCCTCCGGTTGTCTGCGGCTTTATAACAGATAGGCACTGCGCAGCAAACCGGAAGAGAGCATCTTGGTATTTTCATCGCGCACGCCACTCCAACAGACACTCGATCACAATGAAAAGTGCCCCAAGATACCGGGGATCGCCTAAAAACGGCTCGGTCTTTCTGGGGGAGTGCTTAAGCACAAGCGCCGCCAGACTGCCATCACCCCACAAGGGATGCGCGCGCCCTGTGCGTTTTCGAAACAGGTCGGCGGCATGGGCGTGGTTGAGAAAACGCAACATCTCAATACGGCTGACATCTGCCGACAGATCGCAGATAGCCATCGCAGCCAGTGATACATCGCCATGCGTTAGGGGGCGCATTGCCTACTGATCCGGAAGAGCCACCTCCATAAAATGCGCGGCGATGCGCACCGTTCCCCCCGCAAAATCTCCTCCAACTGCATCTAACTGCATCACTTCGGGCGCGTAGAACGCTGTGGGTTGAGATAGGACGCCGCGTGCAAAAGATCCGGCTGACAATCCAAGGCCGGCCCCATATCGGCCAACGGCCCCAGGGTTCCCCAATGACCAACTGACCAATGATCCTGTAATCGGGACGACCACGCGCGCCGTTACCCCAATCACAACAGAGTTTGCAGGAAGGATCGCGGCGCTGAGCGACACCGGCCCTGCACCCAATACGTGATCAATTTCAGCCACCGAAATAAACAGCCCAGCATTGTTGGTGGATAAGGTCACCAAGCCCACGCGCCAGACATCTCCGTCATGCAGCGCCTGTCCGCCTTCATCCAGAACCGTCGCCCGCCAGCCACGCTTTGGGGTCACAAACTCCCATCCACCATTCGTGCCGATGGCAACGCGACCCTCTTGTCCGGCCCATTCATTCACGGCGCCAATCGGCACACCAAAGCACACGCCATCGGTAACCACCGCCGGTGGCAACGCAGTACTCACCGACGTCAGGACAAGTTCAACAAGCCCATCCAATCGAGCAAAAGCCTCGTTCACGGTAACATGTTTTTGCGCTTGTGCAGGCTGAATAAGCGGTAAGCCCAGCTGGTTTGTGTTAGACATCGACAATGATCCTTTTGAAGGGGCCGGGCCCGAAAGTATCGGACATTTGCGCCACATGAATTTCAAATGGTGCAACAACACCATCCACCGCTTGCAATCCGGCGGGATAGCTCCAGACAGGTTGACCAAGCGTGATCTCTCGAACGGTCGACGGACCGATCACGATCCGCAAAAGATAGGCCTCATGGGTTTCACCCACCGGCACGTCGATGCCCGACCAGCTGTCACCGTTCATCCTTGTGCGCCGGATCCAGCCAATATCCAGATCACCTGAGCCACTACGCCTTGCCCACAGATGTGCGGGCGATAGCGGGCGCAACCCAATACCCTGGAACGCTTCGACCAGATGAACATAGGATGGGTCGTCATAGTTGCGCCTGGCCGGACCAATTCGGTAGTGACGCGCCAGATCGCGCGCATGCACATGCAGATCAATTTGTTTCGGCGCACCGTTCATCAACACCACATAGCTTCCCGCGGGCCAGCTCGCCGGGGCCAAGGCATCGGTTCCCGCCTGTCCGCGAAGGCGAAGGGACAAATCATAGGTGTCTGGCGCCACCAATTCTGCCTTTGCGAATTGAAAAAGCTCCCAGAAGTCGGATGAACCATCTCCGATTGCCATCAGATTGGCCCCGTTCAACAGTTGATCCGGGCTGACAGAACTAAGATCACCGCCGGAAACCTTCACGCGAAGCGCCGCTCCTCGGTCCCATATGCCGGGGATTGCCTGCATCAGCGCCGTTTCGGTCTGTCCGATCGCAGAGCGGGCGGTGATTATCTTGTTCACCTGATACCCGGAATCCGCGTCTGATGAATACACCGCAGCAGATCCCGGCCAAGGTGTCGCAGTCACGGCAAGATGCGGCTGATGGGGCTCTTCTTGTCCGGTCATCAACGGCAGATCCATGAACAACGGGAAAACCGGCACCGGTGCAGAAAAGCTGCGCGGCGTCACCCTTTCCTCGGCTTCGTCGGATGGCTGATAGGCAGCAGGTTCGACGCGGACCGCGTCAACCGAGATTGCGCCCGCCTGAACGACCCGGTCGATCCGGTAGCGCCCTGCCCCTGCCAGATCGACAACGTCACCTGCACCCAGATGTCCCAAAGACGGCGGCAAGGCAAATCTGGCCCCATCGCGGGCAATGCGCGCCTCGGTCAGCCACCGCTCGACAATACGCTGACCTTCCGACCGGGTCAGGGCAAGCGCCAGCTCTGATTGCGCAACTCCCAGCGTTTCCTCGTCCGGAAAGATTGCCTCGACGGCTCTGGTCTCGTAATCCCCCTCCGCCTCAACATAACTCAGCCGGACACGGCCCGCGATCTCGGCTTCCATCACGCGCGCCGTCTCAATCCAACCGTCCGTCTGATCGTCGACAGCCAGCTGGTCTGCGCCAAGCTCGGCCTTAGCCAGCCCGTCGCGCATGCGAAACAACAATACGCCATCGCGCTCCAGTGCTTCAAAACCGTAAGCCAGCATCAAGGGTTGCAGGGCCGCACGCCCCGTGTCCACATCACCCACGATAAATCCGCGCACCAAACCAAACAGCCCGCTTACATCAACCGCGCCCACATCCGTGCGCGTGCAGATCTCCGCCACGACACTTGACAAAGGCTGAGCCGACACCCGCCCGTTTATCCAATGACCGCGCGCATAGTTGTCGCCATCAGACCATTGCCCGATATTCGCCGGAAACTGCGGAAACGGACGCGTATCCCATGCCCAGACATGAGCGTGATCCATGTCGATCATCGGCGCCGCGTAAACAGCCGAAATTGGGTTATTCGCCGGATCGCTCCAGTAGTCGATCATCGCCCGCAAATACTGCATTTGGATCAGATCATCCCGTCGACCGTCGGAATAGTCTGGCAGGACTGACTCCGAAGATTTCGGATCAAGGAACTTATTTGGCTGGTTCGTTCCCTTGTCGATCGCCGCGCACCCGAACTCAGTAAACACAATCGGTTTCGATTGCGGAACCCAAGGGCTTTGCGCGCCCTTTACACCGTTGATCCGTTCAAAATGCTTATTCTCCCACCAGTTGCGGATATCTTTGTAGCGAAAAATCCAGTCTTCGCCGTAGGCGCCATCGGTGATTGGTGACCGGATCTGCGCGTCCCGATGCGCTTGACTGGAGTAATACCAGTCATACCCTTCACCACCCTCGATATTAGACTGCAAGTAGCCAAGATTATAGATTGACCCCCAGCCAGCATCTGCATGATCCTGCCCTTCGCGCCA
>JBARVN010000219.1:0-6049 GCA_049646285.1 Albidovulum sp.
GTGCCCCTCAGCCTTGAGGCGCAATTGGAATGCCGCGTCTTGATGATGTCCACGAACAACGTTCTGTCGCCTGCCAATGGCGCGCCGATCATTGTTCCGTCGCAGGATATGGTCTTGGGCCTCTACTACGTCTCGATGGAGCGTAAGGGCATGCCCGGCGAAGGCATGATCTTCTCATCCGTGGATGAAGTGACGCATGCGCTGGATGCCGGTATCGTGAACCTGCACAGCAAGATCCAGTGCCGGATCAAACAGATCGACGATGAGGGCAATGAGATCCTCAAGCGGTTTGAAACCACACCGGGCCGGGTGCGGCTGGGTGCGCTTCTTCCCTTGAACGTCAAAGCACCCTTCGATCTGGTAAACCGTCTTTTGCGCAAGAAAGACGTCCAAAACGTCATTGATACCGTCTACCGTTTCTGCGGTCAGAAAGAGAGCGTGATCTTCTGTGACCAGATCATGGGCCTTGGCTTCCGTGAAGCGTTCCGCGCCGGTATCTCGTTTGGCAAGGATGACATGGTCATTCCGGACACCAAATGGACTATCGTCAACGAAGTCCGCGATCAGGTGAAGGAATTCGAACAGCAGTATATGGACGGTCTGATCACTCAAGGTGAGAAGTACAACAAAGTCGTCGATGCCTGGTCGAAATGTTCTGATGCGGTTGCTGCGGACATGATGGCGGCGATTTCGGCGGTTCGCCATGACGATGCGGGCGCTGAAAGGGAACCGAACTCAGTCTACATGATGTCCCACTCTGGGGCGCGGGGTTCACCTGCTCAGATGAAGCAGCTTGGCGGTATGCGCGGTTTGATGGCCAAGCCGTCTGGTGAGATCATCGAGACGCCGATCATCTCGAACTTTAAGGAAGGTCTGACCGTTCTTGAATACTTCAACTCGACCCACGGGGCTCGTAAGGGTCTGGCCGATACCGCGCTTAAAACCGCGAACTCCGGTTATCTGACCCGCCGTCTGGTGGACGTGGCACAAGATTGTATCGTGCGGATGCCCGATTGCGGCACCAACCGGGCAATCACAGCCTCGGCTGCGGTCAATGACGGTGATGTCGTCTCGCCGCTATCCGAGCGTATCTTGGGCCGAACCTCTGCCGATGATGTACTGATTCCGGGTTCGGATGAAGTGCTTGTGGTTTCGGGTGAGCTGATTGACGAGCGTAAAGCGGACATGGTTGAAAAGGCGGGTGTGGCTTCTGTTCGCATTCGTTCGGCCCTGACCTGCGATGCCGAAGACGGCATCTGTGCGGCGTGCTACGGTCGTGACCTTGCGCGCGGTACTCAGGTGAATATCGGTGAAGCGGTCGGCATCATTGCCGCCCAATCCATCGGTGAGCCGGGCACCCAGCTGACGATGCGGACGTTCCACATCGGCGGTATCGCGCAGGGTGGTCAGCAATCCTTCCAGGAAGCCAGCCAAGAAGGTAAAGTCGAGTTCCGCAACGCCATGTTGTTGGAGAACGCACTTGGCGAACTGATCGTCATGGGCCGTAATATGCAGGTCGCGATCATCGACGAGAATGGTCAAGAACGTGCCGCCCACAAGATCAGTTACGGTGCAAAGATCCATGTCAAGGATGGCTCTACGGTCAAGCGTGGCGCCAAGCTTTACGAGTGGGATCCCTACACCTTGCCGATCATCGCTGAAAAATCCGGTATCGCGAAGTTCGTCGATCTGGTTTCAGGCATCTCGGTGCGCGATGATACGGATGATGCAACAGGTATGACGCAGAAGATCGTGACCGATTGGCGCAACGCGCCAAAAGGCAACGAACTTAAGCCCGAAATCATTGTGGTAGACCCGGCGACGGGTGAGCCAATGCGCAATGATGCAGGGAACCCTGTGTCCTATCAGATGTCGGTTGACGCAGTTTTGTCCATTGAAGACGGACAAGACGTTAAGGCCGGTGACGTTGTGGCGCGTATCCCGCGCGAAGGTGCCAAGACCAAGGACATTACCGGGGGTCTTCCCCGCGTGGCGGAACTGTTCGAGGCTCGTCGTCCGAAGGACCACGCCATCATCGCCGAGATCGACGGTTACGTGCGCTTTGGCAAAGACTACAAGAACAAGCGCCGCATCACGATCGAGCCTTCGGACGAAAACGCGCAGCCCGTCGAATACATGGTGCCGAAAGGCAAGCATATTCCTGTTCAGGAAGGCGACCATGTCCAGAAGGGCGACTACATCATGGACGGCAATCCGGCGCCGCATGACATCTTGCGCATCATGGGGGTTGAAGCTTTGGCCGACTACCTCATCGACGAGGTGCAGGATGTCTACCGGCTTCAGGGTGTGAAGATCAACGACAAGCATATCGAAGTGATCGTGCGTCAGATGCTTCAGAAAATCGAAATCCTCGACAGCGGGGAATCGACGCTTCTGAAGGGCGAAAACGTCGATAAGTCCGAGTTCGATGAAGAGAATGACAAGGTTGTCGCACGCGGCGGACGTCCCGCCACGGGTGAGCCGGTTCTTCTCGGCATCACCAAGGCCAGCTTGCAGACACGCAGCTTTATCTCGGCTGCGTCCTTCCAGGAAACCACGCGGGTGCTGACCGAAGCTTCGGTGCAGGGCAAGCGCGACAAACTTGTCGGCCTGAAGGAAAACGTCATCGTTGGTCGCTTGATCCCAGCCGGGACGGGTGGCGCCACGATGCGTGTCCGCAAGATCGCGCTTGAGCGTGATCAAAAGGTGATCGAGGCCCGCAAAGCCGAAGCCGAACAGGCCGCTGCTTTGATGGCTCCGAGCGACGAAGTTTTGGATGACGTGATCGATGTGGACATGGAAGTCAGCATGGATGACGTGTTCGAGAGCCGCGAGTAAGCCTCGACCCAAGATCTGAACAGGCAAAGCCCCCGGTTGAAAGCCGGGGGCTTTGATTTTGGGGCCGGCTAACCGCGCTCGTGGCAGCATCTGCGGGTCCGTATGAATGGGTCCGCAATTGACATCGGGTCAGGCGCTCTTCAGGTTGCGGGGCAGGGTGGTTCGGTCGGTCGAAGCCCGCGTCTGGAAGGCAACAAAGTGCGCATTCAAGCTCTGGGCTTTTGCCGGTTCTCGGTTCTTGTAACCGAAGGGTTTCAGAAGATGCCAGATGCGCTGGAAGAACGGCGTGCTGCACTTTATGAACCGGCCCGGCTGAGCCAAAGGCTGACATGGTTCGAGCATGTTTTTTTGCCGGGTTTGCGCAAGCAGACCGACCCTGATTTTACAATGATTGTTGCGACGGGCGAAGATTTGCCTGATCCCTGGCGCAGTCGCCTTGTGGCCCTGACCGCAACTGTTCCTCAGATCAGTTTGGTTTTCGTGGGTCCCTGCCGCTATTCCGCTGTCGCGCAAGAAACGATTGCCGCGCATATCGACCCGGCTGCTGACGTCATCGCCCAGTTTCGGCAAGATGATGATGATGCGGTCTCGGTCGATTTCGTCCAACGCCTTAGACGGGATTTCAACACGCGGTTGCGCGGCCTTTATGATGTCCAGCTCAAACTGATGCTCGACTATGCGCGGGGGTTTATGCTTTCGGCGACCAATGGCGCGCTGTCACTCTATCCGGTGACCGCGCAATCCTGGGCTTTGGCGCAGGTGCTCTATCTGCCTCCTGACAGCGCAGAATCGATGATGACTTTTCACCACAAAAACATCTTTCGGCACATGACAACTGTCAGCCTTATCGACCGGCCCATGTATATTCGGGGCGTGCATGATTGGAACGACAGCGGGGTACGGGATTATAAGCACCCTAAGGCGGTGGAGCCAGAACGCGCGGCTGAATGGGTCAGCCATCGGTTCAACGTAGACCTTGACGCCCTTGGCCATGCGCTGCGCGTCAGGTCAGCATGAAGAGCCTGGTGTCATGATGGCTGACAGTCTGCGCGGCGCGCTGCTCATGTGTACGGCAATGGCCGCTTTTGCGATCAATGATACCTGCATGAAGGCTATCGCGGACGACGTGCCGTTGTTTCAGGCCATTGCACTACGCGGGGCGCTGGCCGCCGTGGCGTTGGCGCTCATTGGGCTTCGCGTGGGCGGGCTTCGGGTGGACCTGGTGCGCCGAGACGCACGGCTTGTCGGCCTTCGATCTGTGGGCGAAGTGGCGGCGACGCTGACGTTCCTTACGGCCCTTCGCCACATGCCGTTGGCAAACCTGTCCGCAATCATGCAATTTCTACCGCTTGCGGTTACATTGAGTGCGGCCTTGGTTCTGCGCGAACCCGTTGGGTGGCGGCGCATGGCCGCGATTGTCGTAGGGTTTGGCGGCGTCATGCTGATTGTCCGGCCGGGGACTGATGGGTTTGACCGATGGTCCTTGATCGCGCTCGCCTCGGTCGCTTGTGTTGTTGTGCGGGATCTGTCCACACGGCAGCTATCGGCCGCACTTCCATCGGTGTCTGTCGCCTTTATCGCCGCGATTTCCGTCGCGCTGGCGGGGGCCATTTTGGTGCCGTTTGAGGGGTGGAGCCCGGTGTCCATTCGCTCGGCTTTGTTGATCGTTGGGGCTTCGGTGTTTTTGATCCTGGGTTATGTCACTGTGGTGATGGCGATGCGGGTTGGTGACATCGGTGTGGTAGCGCCGTTTCGCTATACAGCGCTGATTTTTTCGATTGTCCTTGGTTGGGCGGCCTTTTCCGAATTACCTGATGGGCTCACACTGATTGGTGCCACAATCGTCGTTGCAACCGGGGTCTACAGCTTTTACCGCGAGCGCAAATTGGGCCAAAATATCAGCATTCAAAACAAGCCCCCGTTGCGCCTGCGTTAAGATCAGCTGTGGTGCGGCTGAACCATGGGCTCTTGCTTTCGCAATGCTGCAAAACAAGGGCCCCGCCGGTGGCCCCGAACGCCGCCAAGATACGGTGTGCCCTTGTTGACAACCCCCGCGACTCCCCCTATACGGCGCCCACCTGATCTGCGGGCTGGATCCCGTATGAGCAGGTATCAGAATTGAAGTGGTCATGATCCGGGCCTGATGGTCCCGATCCTCTGGAATTCCACCGCGTCGGCCCCACGAAGGGGACGAATGCGGTTTTGGTGTTTTGCGGACGCGCAGGGCACGACAAGGTGAAATGCCCCCGGAAACGTCGCTGACGGGCGAACGTTGATCGGGTTGCAACAAAAAGGCGAGATTGAATGCCGACGATCCAACAGCTGATCCGCAAGCCGCGGCAAGCCAATGTGAAAAAGTCCAAGTCCCAGCACTTGGAAAGCTGCCCGCAAAAGCGCGGCGTATGTACGCGCGTCTATACGACGACGCCGAAGAAGCCGAACTCGGCTATGCGTAAAGTGGCCAAGGTCCGTCTGACCAATGGTTTTGAGGTCATCAGCTACATTCCCGGTGAAAAGCACAACCTTCAGGAACACTCTGTGGTTCTGATCCGTGGCGGCCGGGTAAAAGACCTTCCGGGGGTCCGTTACCACATCCTGCGCGGTGTGTTGGATACCCAAGGTGTTAAAGATCGTCGTCAGCGTCGTTCGAAATACGGCGCAAAGCGTCCGAAATAAGGAGAAAGCGCCATGTCGCGTCGTCACGCCGCTGAAAAGCGCCAAGTTCTGCCGGATGCCAAGTATGGTGACCGGATCCTGACAAAGTTCATGAACAACCTGATGGTTGATGGCAAAAAATCGACTGCCGAGCGCATCGTCTACAGCGCGCTTGAGCGTGTTGAAGGCAAGCTGAAGCGTCAGCCGATTGAAGCCTTCCATGAAGCTTTGGAAAATGTGAAGCCATCGCTTGAAGTGCGCTCCCGCCGTGTTGGTGGTGCGACCTATCAGGTGCCTGTTGAGGTTCGTCCCGAGCGCCGCGAAGCGCTGGCGATCCGCTGGCTGATCACTGCCGCTAAAAAGCGCAACGAAAACACGATGGAAGAGCGTCTTGCTGGTGAACTGGCAGATGCTGTGAATGGTCGTGGAACCGCTGTGAAAAAGCGCGAAGACACACATAAGATGGCCGACGCGAACAAAGCGTTCAGCCATTACCGCTGGTAATAAGAGAAAGCCTGAGGCAGCCCAATGGCACGCGAATATACCCTGAACCACT
>JBARVN010000220.1:0-4808 GCA_049646285.1 Albidovulum sp.
GTGTTGGTCTGCCGCCGCATGTAGCCCTTCCAGGCGTCCGATCCGCTTTCACGCCCGCCGCCCGTTTCCTTCTCGCCGCCGAAGGCCCCGCCGATCTCGGCGCCCGAGGGGCCGATATTGACATTGGCGATGCCGCAATCGGAACCGGCGGCGGACAGGAACGCTTCGGCCTCGCGCATGTTCAGCGTGAAGATGCACGATGACAGGCCCTGCGGCACGTCGTTCTGAATTGCGATGGCTTCGTCCAGCGTCTCGTAGCCCATGACGTAGAGGATCGGCGCAAAGGTCTCAGTCCGCACCGTATCGGTTTGGCTCGGCATCTCGGCGATTGCCGGAGAGACATAGGCGCCGCCCTGCGGCACGCCTTCGGTCACGGTCTTGCCGCCATGCACGGTGCCGCCTTCGGATTTGGCCTGTTCCAAAGCCGCCTGCATCCGGTCGCGCGAGGCGTGGTCGATCAGCGGCCCGACCAGTGTCGTTGCCGCGCGTGGGTCGCCGATGGGCAGGCTTGCATAGGCCTTGGTCAGTTTCGCCACCAGATCGTCCCTGATCGAGTTATGCGCGATCAGTCGCCGCAGGGTCGTACAGCGTTGCCCCGCCGTGCCGACGGCTGAGAACACGATCCCTCGCACCGCCATGTCGATATCGGCCGAAGGTGCTACGATCATCGCATTGTTGCCGCCAAGCTCAAGGATCGGCCGTCCCCAGCGCCCGGAAACTCTTGGCCCGACAATCCCGCCCATGCGGGTGGAGCCGGTGGCCGAGACGATGGGCACGTCTTTCGAATTCACCAGCGCCTCACCGATGGCCGGGCCGCCGATCACGAGTTGCACCAGCCCCTCGGGCGCATCGCCGAAGCGTTTCAGCGCGCGTTCCATGATCTTCATCGAGGCCATGGCGGTCAGCGGTGTCTTTTCCGACGGTTTCCAGATCACCGGATCGCCGCAAACCAGCGCCAGCGCGGTGTTCCACGACCAGACCGCGACGGGGAAATTGAAGGCGGTGATGACGGCGCAGGGGCCAAGCGGGTGCCAGGTTTCCATCATCCGGTGGCCTGGGCGTTCTGAGGCGATGGTGAGGCCATAGATCTGGCGCGAGAGGCCAACCGCGAAATCGCAGATGTCGATCATTTCCTGCACTTCGCCGAGACCTTCCGAGGTGATCTTGCCCGCCTCAAGCGTCACCACTGCGCCAAGTTCGTCCTTGGCCGCACGCAGTTCCTCGCCCAAAAGCCGGATCAGTTCCCCACGACGCGGCGCGGGCACCGTCCGCCAGGCTTTGAACGCCTCTTGCGATTTCGCGATGATCTTTGCCATGTCGGCGGGGTTGGTTTCCGCCACTTTGGCCACCTCCGCCCCGTCGATGGGAGAATGCACGGCAAGGGTGCCACCGGTCACGTCTGATTGCGTCAGGCCCGCGGCCTTGAGGATGTCTTCATGTGTCATGTCAGTCTCCTTTCGTGACGGTAGCCCGCTGATCTTCCATTGCCATGGAAATCAACAAAGGCGCCGCCTGTTGCTCTGTCTGAAAATCGTTCTTGGATGCCATGCTACGCCAATCCGACAGGATCAGCGACTGGGCCACCGCACCGCCAAGCGTGGTGCCGGGGCCGGTGATGATGAAAAGATCGGGCGCAAATTCGCGCGCGGCGATCCGGATTGCATGGGTGAAGTCATAGGTTTCGGTCACCTGAGCGCCGAGCGTATAGTCCCAAAGCGCATTTGTGTCGGTGGCGCCGGGCCACCAGATCGCCCCGCGCCCGTCGATCAACGGCAGCTTTGGCGGGCCGAAAAGATCAGGGCGGAGCCGCGCGCGGCCACGTTCGGCAACGGGGGCTTGCAGGCTTGAGTGGAAGGCCGCGTGATTGGCGAGCCGCATGGGAAAGCGGCCCTGCACCGGCGGCACGGCGGCCTCGAACGCCTTCAGCCCTTCTTCGTTGCCCGCCAGAACCAGCATACCACCAAGGTCGATGGAGAGGGTCAGCACATGCCCCGTATGGCCCGCGATTTCGTCAACCAGCGCCATCAGCTCGGCTTTACGCCCCGGATCGGGCCGCCAGTCCTCGCCCAGGAACGGATAGATAAGCTGGCCGCCGATCAACGCCTCCTGCATCAGCGCGCCCATGGTGTTGACCACCTCGAACCCGGCCTCTGCCGTCAGCGCGCCGCCAACGGCAAGCGCCGAATACCAGCCCATCGAATTGCCGGTGACCGCGACAACCTCGACCCCATCCAAGGCCCGAAAATCCCCAAGCGTCGCGGCGTAGATCAAGGCGCTGGCATTGTCGCCCCGCGTGTGTTTCGCGACCGAATAGCTGGCGGCGCCATCGAGGGCCGAAAGGGTTTCTTGGCCCAGTGCCGCCCGGGACGCGTCGAAGGCACCCAAAAGTGCGCGATCCCCGAAACGGCGGCTCAGATAGCCAAGCTCGGTCTTGGTGTAGGTGCCCCGCCCGGGGCAGATGACAACGGCGGTTTTCATTTCGCACCCCCGATCAATGCCATGGCGGCGTCAAAGATACTATCGGCCGACGGCATTGTGGCCGCGTAAGCCGGGCCGGTGGCGATGAAACTGTCCTCGGCGGTGATCCTTGCATGGGCTACGTCGGTGCGTTCGGTGTAGAGCGCCATCAACGCCTCGGCAATGCCGCCAGAGCGGCGGGTTTCATCGACGATCAGGATACGTTTCGTGCCCTTCACGGCCGCGACCAAAGCGTCGGACGGCAGCGGCGACAGCCAGCGCATGTCGACGATCCGCGTCTTGACGCCCGCCTCGGCCAGCCGCTTTTCCGCCTGCCGCGAGAGGTATGCGCCATTGCCGAAGGTGACGATGGCAAGGTCGGTGCCGTCGCCGTGCAGACCAACCTTTCCCAGCGGGATGGTTTCGGAAGGGTCCGGGTAGCGGCACATCCAAGCACCATCTTTTTCGCCATGCAGGTCGCGCATCGGGTAAAGCGCGATGGGTTCGAGGAAGATCACGACCCGCTGCTCCTCCCGCGCCAGCCGCACACATTCACGCATCATCTTCGCCGCATCCGCGCCGTTTGAGGGGCAGGCGAGGATCACGCCGGGAATATCGCGGATCACGGCGACGGAATTGTCGTTGTGGAAATGCCCGCCAAAGCCCTTTTGGTAGCCAAGCCCGGCAATACGCAGCACCATCGGATTGGTGTATTGGCCATTCGAGAAGAAGGGCAAGGTTGCTGCCTCGCCCCGGATCTGATCCTCGGCATTATGCAGATAGGCCAGAAACTGGATCTCGGGCATCGGCACGAAACCGTTCTGCGCCATGCCAATGGCCAACCCAAGGATGGATTGCTCATCCAGCAGCGTGTCGATCATCCGATCCGGGCCAAAGCGCGCGTGCAGCTTTTGCGTCACGCCGTAAACCCCGCCCTTACGGCCCACATCCTCGCCCATCATGACAATCTCGGGATGATCCAGCATCAGGTCGGTCAGTGCCCAGTTGATCAGCCGCGACATGATCTGCGGCTCTGCCATTGCCTTGAGGTCACCGCCAAAGGTAGCGGCGCGCGCCTCGTCAGAGGGGCCGTTGGTCGGGCGACAGGCGCGCGTCGGCGGAAGGAGGCTCGCCATCACGTCGCGGGCCGTTGTCAGCCGGGGCCGTTTCACGGCTTCACCAGCGATGCGCTGAACACGGATGTTGGTCTCTTCGTAGATCGCCAATGCCTTGGCGGGCGTGAGCGCGTCTGCCTGATCCATGAGCCGGACCGAGTGCAGCAGCGGGTCGTTCGCCTCCTCAGCCTCGACCTCTTCGCGCGGAAGATAGGTTGTCGGCACATCGGCGCCGGCATGGCCGTAAAGCCGGACCGTGCCAACATGCAGAAAGGCCGGCTTCTTGCGGGTGCGGACATAGTGCGCAGCCTCGGTGGCCACACGGAAGGTCTCAAAGATATCAAGCCCGTTGCAGGCGAAGTATTTCAGCCCCGGACGGGCGCGGAAACTCTCGGTGATCCAGCCCTTCGGGGTCTTGGTGGAAATCCCAATGCCGTTATCTTCGCAAACGAAGAGCAGGGGCAGCGGAATCGACTGGTAAGAGGTCCAGCCCGCGGTGTTGAACGCGCCTTGTGCAGTGGAATGATTGGCCGAGGCGTCCCCGAAGGAGCAATAGACGAGGGCGTCATCCGGCAGCTGCCGATGTTCCGGCGCGTGACGACGCGCGGCACCTATGGCATAGGCCGCCCCCACAGCTTTTGGCAGGTGGCTGGCGATGGTCGAGGTCTGCGGCGGGATGTTCAGCGCCTTTGAGCCCAGCACCTTGTGGCGCCCGCCCGAGATCGGGTCTTCGGACGAGGCGGCAAAGCTCAAAAGCATGTCCCAGGCGATGCTTTGGCCCGGCACCTGCCCCGCCCGCGCGATCTGAAACGCTGCGTCGCGGTAATGGAGAAACGCCATATCGGTCGGACGAAGGGCAGCCGCCACCGCTGCCATTCCCTCATGCCCCGACGAGCCGATCGTGTAAAAGCCCTGACCTGCCTTTTGCATCACCCGGCTCTGCCGGTCGAGCGCCCGGCTCAGGCAAGCCGCGCGGTAGATCGCCACCGCTTCGGCAGCGCCAAGCGGCCCCGAAGGCGCGGCACCTTGCGGCAGATCGCCTGCCGCGACCCGGCGCAGGAAATTCTCGTGAACGATATCGGCGCGGTCCATGTTGTCTTTTCCAATGCCAGCTTCTTCTGTTTCAAATACCTCCGCCGGAGGCGTCTGCGGAATGGTCCGGGAGCCTCCGGCGGAGGTAATTTTGAACAGAAGAAATCAGAAGAAGGCCTGCAGCCCGGTGATCGCGCGCCCGAG
>JBARVN010000221.1:0-29177 GCA_049646285.1 Albidovulum sp.
TCTTGGGCAGGGTGGTGGAGGCATGGGCGGGGCTCTGAAATCCCTGGCGATCCGCATCGCAATTCCGGTGATGCAGATGATTGGCAAAGCCCCCTATGTCCGCAGTTTTTCGGTGAAAGAGCTGCAGCACGCCGTCACCGCCGCCGGTTTTGAAATTGTCGAAAGCGGAAATCATCCGAAAGGACCACCGCCCGCCCATTACATAGTGGCGCGAAAGGTTTAGTGCGCATCGCAGGCGAGAAGACGTTGTTCATCCAATTTGCAGCATAGTTCAATCAGGGTCACGATGTATCAATCTTAAAGGGCTTAATACAACGAAATCGGTCATTGGCCGCAGAGCAGAACATTTAAAGTTTGGGCCCGAGCCGGACATTCCCCCCAATAAGAAATGGCCCCGCGGGGGCGGGGCCATCTTTGTGGGTCTGGTGGTGTTACTGCGGGATATCGCCGGTTACACCTTCGACGTAAAAGTTCATACCTGCAAGCGTTCCGTCGTCGGCCACTTCGCCGTCTGCCAGCCAGGCCGATCCGTCTTGCTTGTTCAAGGGTCCGGTGAACGGGTGATAGGCGCCTGAACCGATGGCGTCGCGCATCGCCTCGGCTTCGGCTTTCACATCGGCCGGAACTGCATCGGTGATTTCACCGATCAGAACTTCGCCGCCGGCAATGCCTTCCCAGGCATCCTGGCTTTCCCAGGTGCCATCCATCACCGCCTGCACGCGCTTGACGTAGTAAGGTGCCCAGTTGTCGATGATTGAGGACACGCGGGGCGAGGGTTTGTATTCCGACATATCGGAGGCCTGACCAAAGCCGATCACGCCGGGCGTTTTGGCGGCCTCGGCCAGCGGAGCGGTCGAATCCGTGTGCTGAACGATGACATCGACGCCCTGTTCGATCAGCGCCTTGGCCGCGTCGGCCTCTTTCGCGGGGTCAAACCATGTATAGGCCCAGATGACCGAGATGGTCACATCGGGATTGACCTTTTTGGCGTGGATATAGGTCGAGTTGATGCCGCGGATAACCTCGGGGATCGGGAAGGATGCGATATATCCGATCTTGCCGGTTTTCGACATCCGACCTGCAATAGTGCCAGTCACGGCACGGCCTTCGTAGAAACGCGCGCCGTAGGTCGAAACGTTGGGATGATCGCGGCGGTAGCCGGTGGCGTGTTCAAACTTTACATTCGGAAATTTGGCCGCCACCGCATTGGTCGCATCCATGTAGCCGAAGGAGGTCGTGAAAATAATGTCACATCCCGACAGCGCCATCTGCGTCAGCACGCGCCCAGCATCGGCCCCTTCAGGCACGCTTTCCTGATACGCAGTTTCGACCTTGTCGCCGAATGCCTCTTCAACGGCCAAAAGTCCCTCATGGTGCTGGAATGTCCAACCGCCGTCGCCGATAGGTCCTACATAGACGAAACAGGCTTTGGTCTTGTCTTGTGCCTGCGCAGCACCGCCAAAGGCCAGCCCAAGGCCGACAGCCGCAGTCGCTAGAAGTGTTCTTCTGTTCATATTATTCTCCCGTTGGATGGGGACGTTGCCCCGGTTTGGTATAGGCCTCAGCGTGAGGCGTGGAAATTCTGGCCAAGACTTGCGGGCGCATTCAGCGACGCGCGGCCTTTGCCAGAGGACATGATGACCAGCACAAGGATGGTTATCAGATATGGGCTCATCGACAAGTATTCGACCGGTATTCTGGCGCCCGCAGCCTGTAGGTTCAGCTGCAAGACGGTGATGCCACCAAAAAGATAGGCACCGATCAGCACGCGCCAGGGCTTCCAGCTGGCAAAGACCACAATCGCAAGCGCGATCCAGCCTGCTCCGGCCGTGATGCCATCGGTCCATTGAGGCACACGTACCAGACTGACATAGGCACCACCCAGTCCCGCCATGGCGCCACCGAACATGATCGCCAGAACCCGGATGCGGATGACTTTGTAGCCCAAGGCGTGGGCCGCATCATGCCCTTCGCCGACGGCGCGCAAAATCAGCCCGGACCGGGTGAATTTTAGCCCCGCCCAGACCGCGGCAATGATGCCCACCGACACATAAACCATCCAATCATGGCTGAAGAGCACCTTTCCGAGGAACGGTATGTCGCTTAGTGGCCCGAATGGCACCACCCCGGTTGAGGGAGGTTTGATGCCCACATACCCTTGGCCAAGCAGGCTGGAAAAGCCCAGGCCAAAAAGCGTCAGCGCCAGGCCGGTGGCCACTTGATTGGCCAAGAACACCTGTGTCAGCAGCACGAAGATCAGGCTAAGCGCCGCACCGCCCGCGGCCCCACCCAAAAAACCCAGAAAGGGGCTTTGGGTTTCAACCGCCGTGGCAAAGCCGCAGATCGCGCCCATGATCATCATGCCCTCGACCCCAAGGTTCAAGACCCCGGATTTTTCCACCACCAGCTCGCCAATTGCGGCCAGCATGATTGGCACAGAGGCTACCATCAGCGAGGCGATCAGAACCGCCAGATTGATTCCCATGAAATCCATCAGCGGGTCTCCTTGGTGAAAAGCATGAAGCGCATGCGATAATTCGACAAAAGATCCACGGCCAGCAGGAAGAACAAAAGCATCCCCTGAAAGGCCTGAATGGCGGCCGAGGGCAGGCCAAGGTTGGTTGATGCCATTTCCCCGCCCACATAGGTCAGGGCCATGACCAGACCGGCCAACAAAATGCCCAAGGGATTAAGTCTGCCCAGAAAAGCCACGATAATGGCGGTGAACCCATAACCAGACGCAAAATCGATGCTGATCTGTCCCGCTGGGCCGGAGGCTTCGAAAAGCCCTGCCATCCCTGCGAGAGCGCCTGAAATCCCCATACACATCACCACAAGCCGCTTAGGGTTGACGCCCGCAAAGCGCGCCGCGCGCGGGGCTTGGCCTGCCAGTTTGATCTGGAACCCAAGCATGTGACGTTGAAGCAGGATGTAGGCGAATATCACCGCGATAAAGGCAGCTACCACGCCCCAGTGCATGCCGGTGCCCGCAATCAATTCGGGGTTATACCCAGCAGGATAGGTGGAAAAGTTGCGGCTGCCCGGAAACCCCTGCCCATCGGGGTTGCGCAAGAAGCCGGTTGCAGCCTTCGACAGGATCGTTTGGGCCACATAGACCAGCATCAGCGACACAAGGATTTCATTGGTGTTGAAGCGCGTCTTCAAGATCGCGGGGATCATCCCCCAGATCCATCCGCCAAAGGCCCCCGCGATAACCATAGCAGGGAAAATCAACCGGCTTTCGGTTGGAAATGCCGCAAGTCCGACCGAGGCGCCAAAGATCGCGCCCATGATATATTGCCCTTCGGCGCCGATGTTCCAGATCCCGGCGCGAAACCCCAATGACAGACCAACGGCGATCAGGATCAGGGGGCCTGCCTTGACCAGAAGCTGACCGCGCAGATACCACGCGAACTCGCCAAACAAGGGATCCCAAAAGATCGTGCGGATCGCCTCAACGGGGTTCTTGCCCAAGGCCCAAAACATCAGCCCGCCTGCGATCATTGTCAAAACGACAGCCAGAAACGGTGTGCTCCAGGCCCAGAACCGTGACGGGACCGGGCGTTTTTCAAGTATCAGCATGGTGCACCTCCGCTTCATGCATTCCGTGCGCGCCACCCAGCATCAGGCCGATCGCGTCGATGGTCAGGCCTTGCGTCGGGACCGGCTCAGACAGTCGCCCTTCGTTCAAGGCGGCAAACCGGTCGGCTATTTCCATGATTTCGTCGATATCTTGGCTGATCACGACAACTGCCGCCCCTTTGGCGGCCCGGTCGAGAAGGGCCTGCCGGATAAACGCCGCGGCAGCGGCATCCACACCCCACGTGGGTTGGTTGACTATGATCACTTCCGGGTCTTGCATGATCTCACGGCCCAAGACGAATTTTTGAAGGTTGCCGCCCGAAAGCGCGCGGGCGACTGTGTCGGTCCCGGGCGTGCGGACATCAAAGGTGCTGATGATATTTTCAGCGAATGTTCGGGTGCCGCCCCAGTCGATGAATCCCTTGTTGGTCAGAGACTTGCGGACAGATGCAGAAAGAAGTGCATTCTCGGTCAGGCTCATATCCGGTGCCGCTGCATGGCCAAGGCGTTCTTCGGGGGCGGTGCATAGCCCATCTTTGCGTCGATCATTGGGGCCAAGATGTCCGATGCCCTTGTCATGCATCAGGATCGTGTCTGCTGCGGTTGGCAATTCACCGGAAAGCGCCAGAAGAAGCTCATCCTGGCCGTTCCCTGCCACCCCGCCAATGCCCAAGACTTCGCCCTGTCGAACCTCGAAGCAGACGTTTTTCAGGTTGGTGCCAAAGGCGCTGGGTGAGTTCGCGGACAGCCCCCGGACCTCCAGCGCCACGGGCCCCAAATCTCCGGTTGCGCGTTCGGGGGCGTTCAGCGTGGCCCCCACCATCATTTCTGCCATCTCGCGTGCGGACTTCTCGCGCGGTGTGCAAATGCCGACAACTTTACCACGGCGCAGGATCGTCGCCTCATCGCAAAGCGCTTTGATCTCTTCAAGCTTGTGGCTGATGTAAAGGATCGATGTGCCTTCTGCTGACAACTGACGCAGGGTGCCAAACAGGATGTTCACTTCTTGCGGGGTCAGCACACTTGTCGGTTCGTCCATGATCAAGAGCTTTGGATCTTGCAGCAAGCAACGCACAATTTCGACCCGCTGGCGTTCCCCTGCCGACAGATCGCCCACCAGCCGTGTCGGATCAAGCGGCAGGCCATACCCTTCAGAAACCTCGCGGATACGGCCCGCCAATTCGCGCATGGGTGGCGGGTTGTCCATGCCAAGCGCCACGTTTTCGGCGACGTTCAGCGCGTCAAACAGGCTGAAATGCTGAAACACCATAGCTACACCGGAAGCGCGGGCTGCGCTGGGCTGGGCCGGTGCAAAGGGTGCGCCACGCAACGTCATTTGGCCTTCATCGGGTTTGACCAACCCGTAGATCATTTTGACCAAAGTGGATTTGCCAGCACCGTTTTCGCCCAACAGGGCGTGAATTTCGCCGACACCAATTTTGAACGACACATCTTCATTGGCCTTCACGCCGGGGTAAGCCTTGCTTATCCCTTCGATGGCCAGCAGGGTTTCCCTCGTCATCCGACGCGCTCCTTTTTGATACTTTGGGCCGCTTTACGTGCCAGTATTTGGGTCGCTATGCCAATTGCAATTGCCTGCGGGTGCTTGCCCAGGCCCGGGTCACCGATCGGGCACTGAATGCGTGAAATCTGGGCAGATGAATGCCCGAGGGCCGCCAGCCGCGACTGGAACCGTGCCCATTTCGTGCCGGACCCGATCAAGCCGGTCCACCCGAACCCATGGGTCAATAGCCGGTGGCAGAGTTCCAAATCAAGCGCATGGGAAAATGTCACGATCAGATGTTCGGCATGCTCGGGTGCCTCAGTGATCAGATCCGCTGGGTTGGGGGCCATGCGCTGCACAATTCCGGCAGGTACATCCGGAAAACGGGACGGGTCCGTGTCTATCCAAACCAGTTTCAGCTCTGGCAATGGTTGTAGCACGCCGATCACGGCCCGACCGACATGGCCCGCACCCCAGATCCATATTTCACGCTTGGGGGCAGTGATCGGTTCGATCATCCAGCCTTGGATCGCCTCAGCGATCAGCGGACGCGTGCCATTTCGCGCCATGCGTAGACGGTTGGCCACTTTCAGCGGCTTGTCGCCATGGGTCCCGGGCATCGGGCGGATGACGGCATCGTTAAGCGTGCTCAGACGGGTTTCGTCCCAGATCTCGGTCAGCAACACCACTGCTCCGCCGCAGCATTGGCCAATGTTCGGCCCCAATGACACCTTGTCCAGCCTGTCCCCTAAGGTGAGCGCCTGGCGCGCCCTTGCGGCAGCCTCATATTCCAGCGCCCCGCCGCCGATCGTCCCATCCTGTCCGGTGTCCCAGACCAGCATCGCGGCCCCAACCTCACGCGGGGTTGAGCCTGCGTTGCTGGCGATGACTACGCGGGCCACGCGCCCCATCCGATGGACCATCTGGATCAGGTGTTCGCGGTCAAAGCTCATTGGTCTGCCCCCCGTGCGCGCTTGACGGCGGCCAGAATCGCTTCGGCGGTCGCCGGGGCGGGCAGATCGGGATAGTGCGGTCCGCAAGCAGCACATGCGTTCGATAGCGCCGAAAAGACCGATATCCCATGCATGAAGGGTGGCTCACCCACAGCCTTTGAACGGTAAATCGTTTCTTCCCGGTTCGCGCCATCCCAAAGCGCCACATTGAAAATGCGGGGGCGGTCCGAACAGGCCGGGATCTTGTAGGTTGACGGGGCATGGGTGCGCAAACGCCCCTTGTCATCCCAGACCAGTTCTTCCGTGGTCAGCCAGCCCGCGCCTTGAACATATCCGCCCTCAACCTGACCGATATCAATGGCGGGGTTCAGGCTCGCACCCGCATCATGCAAAATATCGGCGCGCAGGATGCGGTTCTCTCCTGTCAGCGTGTCGACAACCACTTCGGACACGGCGGCACCGTAGGCAAAGTAATAAAACGGACGGCCACGCCCGGCTTTTCGGTCCCAAGTGATCTTGGGTGTTGCGTAGTAGCCGGTCGAAGACAGGCTGACACGGCCCATATAACAGCGGGTTGCAGCTTCGGCGAAGGACATGTCTTGGCCGGCCACGAACACGCGTCCGCCCTCAAAGTGGACCTTGGCAGGCTCGGTCTGATGTTCATGCGCCAAAAACTCTGCCATCCGGTTTCGGATCGTGTCGCAGGCGGCTTTTACCGCCATACCGTTCAAATCGGCACCAGACGACGCTGCGGTCGCAGATGTATTGGGCACCTTGGCGGTATCCGTCGCCGTTATTGCCACGGATGACAGATCCACACCAAACCCAGAGGCGGCGACCTGAGCGACCTTTCGAAACAGACCTTGCCCCATTTCGGTGCCGCCATGGTTCAGATGGATCGATCCATCCGAGTAGACATGCACCAAGGCCCCGGCCTGATTGAGATGCGTGAGCGTAAAGGATATCCCGAACTTCACCGGCGTCAGGGCAATGCCGCGTTTCAAGATCGGATTGGTTGCGTTCCATTCGTCAACCGCGGACTTTCGGGCTGCAAACGCGCTCGATTTCTCCAGATCCGCAGTCAACCCGTTCAGGACGAAATCCTCGACCTCCATGTGATAAGGCGTTGTTTGTTTTACCTTGGCGCGCAGGTGCCCGTCGGAGGCACCTGCCATCTCGGCATAGAAGTTCGCTTTGCGAACGCTCAGCGGGTCAAGCCCAAGATCATGGGCGATGTGGTCCATTACCCGCTCGATGCCCAACATGCCTTGAGGGCCGCCAAAGCCGCGATAGGCCGTTGCAGATTGCGTGTTCGTCTTCAGGCGGTGGCTTTCGATGCGGATATGTTCAAGGTTATAGGCATTGTCGGCATGCAACATGGCGCGGTCCGCGACCGGCAACGACAGATCCTGCGCCCAGCCGCAGCGGGCAAGGTGCAAAAACTCAAGACCAAGGATACGGCCAGCGTCATCGACACCCACGCGGTAGGTGATACGAAAATCATGGCGCTTGCCAGTGATGATCATATCGTCGTCACGGTCATAGCGCATTTTGGCCGGGCGCCCGATCAGGTGGGCCACAAGGGCACAAGACACCGCCAGTGCATTGCCTTGGCTTTCCTTGCCGCCAAAACCCCCGCCCATGCGGCGGATTTCGACCCGGACCGCGTTCATCGGCAAACCAATCGCCTCAGCCACTTTGTGCTGTATCTCGGTTGGATGCTGGGTCGAGGATTGGACATGAACGCCGCCTTCGGCGGGCAGGGCCAGGGCTGCCTGGCCTTCCAGATAGAAATGCTCTTGCCCGCCCATTTCAAAGCGGCCTTCGATCACGCGGGGCGCTTTTGCAATGGCGGTATCTGCATCGCCTTTTGTCCAGATCACCGGACCGGCCTCAAACCGGGAATTCGCGGCCAGCGCCTGATCTACGGTGAGAAGGGCGGGCCGTTCGTTGTAAGTGATTTTGGCCAGACGCGCGGCTTTGCGCGCCGCCAGATGGCTTTCGGCGATCACCAGAAAGATCGGCTGGCCGACATAGTGCACCGTGCCGGTCGCCAAGAGCGGCTCATCATGATTGGACGGCGAGACATCATTGGCAAAGGGCAGATCTTCGGCGGTCCAGACAGCGACCACATCTTGGGCTGCGCGAACATTGGTCAGATCCAAATCCGTGATCTCGCCATGCGCGATGGTCGACACACCAAAGGCCAGATGAAGCGCATTCGCGGGCAAGGCAAAATCGTCGATATAGCGCGCCGCACCGGTCACGTGCAGATGGCCGGAATCGTGTGGGCTTGGCTTGGCAACGCTCATGGCTGCACCTCCAGAACCGATACGGGTGTGCCTGAACGTTCATGGTAATAGCGACGTAACATGTTTTGCGCGGCCTCAAGCCGGTAGTCGGCGGATGCGCGCATGTCGCTGAGTGGCGTGAAGTCTTCAGCAAATGCAGGCAGGGCGGCCTCGATTACCGGTATGCTCCAGTCTTGGCCAATCAGCGCCCGTTCCACGGCGCGGGCGCGCATCGGCGTGCCTGCCATGCCTCCAAAGGCAATCGTGGCACTTTCAATTTTCGCACCGTTTACGGCAATGCTGAAGCAACCGCACACCGCGGATATGTCCTGATCGAACCTTTTCGACAGTTTATAGCAAGCAAGGCCGGGCACAGTCTCGGGGACGATCACCGCTTCGACGAATTCACCCTTCTGGCGATCCTGCTTGCCGTAGGCCACAAAGAAATCCTCAAGCGCCAGTTCGCGGCGGACGTTGCCCTTGCGCAATATCAGGCGCGCGCCCATAGCGATCAGGGCTGGTGGGGCATCGCCGATCGGCGAGCCATTGGCGATGTTGCCGCCGATGGTTGCGGCGCCGCGCACCTGTTCGGAGGCAAATCGGCGCAAAAGCTCGGCGAAGGTCGGATGTGGTTTGGCCATTGTGTGGCGCAGGGCCGCAATGGTGACCCCGGCGCCGACTTTCCAGCCGCCGGGCACCTTTTCAATCTGTTGCAAATCGCTGCACGCGTGAAGAAAGGCAACCTCGGGCAGGGGGCGAAGCTGCTTGGTCACCCAAAGCCCGACATCGGTTGCACCTGCAATCAATGTGGCGTCGGGGTGCGCTTCGTACCACTTGGCCAGTTCATCAGATGACGCCGGGGCATAGGGGGCGGTGTCTGCCGACAGCACGCTCAGATCTTCATCGATCCAGACGGGTACGGGGGTGTCAGCAACGGCCTCGGCCGCGCGAATGATCGGGGCGTAGCCGGTGCAGCGGCAAAGATTGCCAGCCAGATAGTCATCATGATCCCGCGCGCCGTTCTTTTGGGCCGTGGCCATCGACATGACAAATCCGGGGGTGCAAAAGCCGCATTGGCTGCCGTGCTTGTCAACCATCGCCTGCTGGACGGGATGCATTTCACCTTTGGGGCCTGTCAGCCCCTCAACCGTGCGTACGGCCTTTCCGTGAAGCTGTGGCAAGAACAGAATGCAGGCATTCAGGGCACGGCTGCCCTGATCATCCGTGACCATAACAGTACAGGCGCCGCAATCACCTTCATTGCAGCCTTCCTTGGTGCCTGTCAGGCCTTTGCTTTCGCGCAGCCAATCCAGCAAGGTTCTGGTCGGGGCTTCGCCCGTGACCACTACCGGCGCTCCGTTCAGCAGAAACGCTATGTTGTTCATCGAATGAACCCGCCGCCTTCTCCTCCTCCGGGTTTGTTGCGCCTGTCGCCCGATGCGGCGTAAAGCGATAGTGGCGCGCCCGTTTCCCTGTTGATATGAAGCGCTGAACTTGCGCATAAGGCAAGAATAACTTTCCCGATAAATCGATAAGCATTTTCCTGAAAATCAATATAATCAGCAAAATGCAGCCATTTTGCGATGTGGTTCTGGCAATGTGCTGATTGATCGTTAGTCTCTGTGACAGTCGCAAAATGTGCAGGAGAAAAGGCGTGATGCAGACAATTCTTGCCATCTCCGTCCTGTTCTTGCTGGGGCTATTGGGGGTTCAACTGATTGTCGCCAGGCAGTTTCGAGGCCGCATTCTTGGGTTGGTGGCCCGGTTGCATGACAGCCCGATGGTCAGTGCGCCACAAGGATCGCTGCCGACGATGGTCGCTGATTTTGCGCGCAGATCCGGTGCCGAAGCGAATGAAAAGATTCGCTTGGCAAGCCTTCATCAAAGCGGCGAGTTGCGGTTAAAGCCCGGGGGGCGGTTTGCCCGATTTTCTGCGTGGCAGGTGACTGCGCTGGGCAGAGCCGGCTTTGTGTGGGACGCACGGCAAGGGGGCGGACCACTTGTTGGGCTCCACGTGGTCGACAGCTATATCGGTACGAAAGGGCTGCTTGAGGCGCGATTGTTTGGCTCAATACCTGTTGCTCAGAAATCAGGCCCTGATATCGATCTTGCCGAAGCGTTTCGATATCTGGCCGAGCTGCCCTGGGCCCCTGATGCTATTTTGGGAAACCCGGATCTGGAATGGCGTGTGACCGGCCCTTCAAGCGCCGAAGTGCGGTTGCCGACCAAAGCCGGTACGGCAAGGGTGACGTTTAGCTTTGATGAGGCCGGGGACATTGTGGGGATGCACGCAAAAGATCGCCCGGCCACAGACCCGTCTGGCCAACCCACACAGTATGATTGGCAGGGGCGCTATTGGGACTATGCCGAAGTTGGCGACAGACGCATCCCGCGGCAAGGTGAGGTCGGCTATCTCTATCCCTCTGGGTATGAGCCGTATTTCCGCGTCCAGATTCTGGACTACCACCTTGCCAGCTGACGGCAGAGCCATGGCTTGATACCGGTCGATAATGTGGGTCACGAAAAGATTCTCCGTGAATAATCTGTTGCACTCCCCTAACGGTGGGACATGACAAAAATCGCCCGATTCATCCACTTGCGCACCCATACCGAGTATTCGCTTCTTGAAGGGGCAGTACCGGTGAAAAAACTCATCGGCCTTTGCGATAAGATGGCGATGCCCGCGGTCGCGGTCACCGACACGAACAATATGTTCGCGGCACTTGAGTTTTCGGTCTTGGCAAAAGGTGCGGGCGTGCAGCCCATTGTCGGCTGCCAGATCTCGCTTGATTACGATCCGGTCTTACCCGGTGAGCGGTTGCGTCCGGCCGCCCCGTTGGTTCTGCTTGCCCAGAATGAGCCGGGCTATATGAACCTGATGAAGCTGAATTCCTGTCTCTATCTTAGGGGCGATGGATCATCGCCTCATGTCACTGCTGATGACCTCGCCGGTCACTCAGACGGGCTGATTTGTCTGACGGGCGGGCCGGATGGCCCCATCGGCAGGCTTTTGCAGGCCGGGCAGGCGGCGAAGGCTGACGCATTGATCAAGCAACTTGCCGCGATATTTCCGAACCGTCTTTACGTTGAGTTGCAGCGCCATCCCGGTGAGGGAGGTCAGTATACGCAGGCAGAGCGTCTGACCGAACGCGGCCATGTCGAAATGGCTTACGCAATGGGTTTGCCGCTGGTTGCCACCAACGACGTCTATTTTCCAAAACCGGATATGTATCAGGCGCATGATGCGCTGATCTGCATTGCCGACGGGGCCTATGTTGACCAACAAGAACCCCGTCGCAAGCTGACGCCGCAGCACTACCTGAAATCTCCTGATGAAATGGCAGCCCTTTTTGCAGATCTGCCGGAAGCCGTGGAAAATACCGTTGAAATCGCCAAACGCTGCGCCTTCGCTGCGTTCAAACGCCAGCCTATTTTGCCAAAATTTGCCGACGACGAGGTGCAGGAATTGCGCCGCGAGGCGCGCGAAGGGTTGAACGCCCGGCTTGCGGTTATTCCCCATTCGGCCCCGGTCGAAGACTATGAAAAACGTCTGGAGTTTGAGCTGGGCATCATCGAGCAGATGGGCTTTCCGGGCTACTTTCTGATTGTTGCAGACTTTATCAAATGGGCCAAGGATCAGCATATTCCGGTGGGGCCGGGCCGTGGGTCGGGTGCTGGTTCACTTGTGGCCTATGCGCTGACAATCACTGATCTTGATCCGTTGCGCTATTCGCTGCTGTTTGAACGATTCCTCAACCCCGAACGGGTTTCCATGCCCGATTTCGACATCGACTTTTGCATGGACCGCCGCGAAGAGGTGATCCGTTATGTGCAGGACCGCTATGGTCGCGATAAGGTCGGCCAGATCATCACCTTCGGCGCGCTTTTATCCAAGGCTGCAGTGCGCGACATAGGCCGGGTTCTGCAAATGTCCTACGGGCAGGTTGACCGGCTTTCAAAGCTGATCCCTGTCGAAGGCGTAAAACCAGTTTCAATCGAAAAGGCGCTGGCCGATGAGCCACGCTTGCGTGAAGCCGCGCGCAGCGAAGAAGTGGTCAAACGTCTGCTTGACTATGCACAGCAAGTTGAAGGCTTGCTCAGGAACGCCTCGACCCATGCGGCCGGTGTTGTGATTGGCGACAGGCCGTTGGATCAGCTGGTGCCGATCTATCAAGATCCACGCTCTGACATGCCTGCAACGCAGTTCAATATGAAATGGGTTGAGCAGGCGGGTCTGGTCAAGTTCGACTTTCTGGGGCTGAAGACCCTGACTGTGATTCAAAACGCGGTGGATCTGATCCGCAAAAGCGGCAGGCAGCTTTTTCAGGCCCCGGACGGAACGGTTCTTTTTACACCGCCACCGGGTGCGGAGAATGATATCGGTGCGATCCCGCTTGAGGATGAGCCTACCTATAAACTTTATGCCAGCGCCAAAACCGTGGCCGTGTTTCAGGTGGAAAGTTCGGGCATGATGGATGCGCTTAGACGCATGAAGCCGACATGTATCGAAGATATTGTGGCGCTCGTGGCGCTTTACCGGCCGGGGCCGATGGAGAATATCCCGACCTATTGTGAGGTGAAGAACGGCCTGAAAGACCTTGAAAGCATTCATCCTTCTATCGACCATATCCTTTCTGAAACCCAAGGGATCATCGTCTATCAGGAACAGGTGATGGAAATTGCGCAGGTCATGGCGGGCTATAGTCTTGGCGGTGCTGATCTGTTGCGCCGCGCCATGGGTAAGAAGATTGCCGAGGAAATGGCCAAGGAACGCCCGAAATTTATCGAGGGCGCTACCGGCAACGGAGTTGACAAGAAGAAGGCCGGAGAAGTTTTTGATCTTCTTGAGAAATTTGCAAATTACGGCTTCAACAAATCCCACGCTGCTGCCTATGCCGTGGTCAGTTACCAAACTGCGTGGCTGAAGGCCAACCATCCGGTTGAGTTTATGGCCGGTGTCATGAACTGCGATATTCATCTGACCGACAAGCTTTCGATCTACGTCGAAGAAGTGCGGCGTGGGCTGAAACTGACCATCGTGCCGCCGTGCGTGAATCGGTCTGAGGCCGCGTTTTCGGTGCTGGACGGCGCGGTAGTCTACGCGCTGGGCGCGCTGAAGAATGTTGGCGTGGAGGCAATGCGGCTGATTGTCGAAGCGCGCGGCGAAAAGCCTTTTGTATCGCTCTTTGATTTTGCGCGACGCGTGGATTTGAAGCGGATCGGCAAGCGCCCGTTGGAAATGCTGGCACGGGCAGGTGCGTTCGATCAACTTGATCCAAACCGCAGACGCGTGTTTCAGGCGCTGGATGCTCTGTCTTTATGGTCAGCCGCGTTGCACGAAGCCCGCGCATCTAGCCAGGTTTCGCTCTTTGGTGAGGCGGGCGAAGACCTGCCAGAACCGCGCATTGCCACGTGTGAAGACTGGCTGCCGGTCGAACGCTTGGCCGAAGAACATCAGGCCATAGGGTTTTATCTGTCCGGCCATCCATTGGACGACTATGCACCCGCCCTAAAGCGCAAGGGTCTGATGACGCTTGCCGAGTTACAGCAAAAGGCAGAGCGGGAGGGCGGAGCCGTGGCACGGGTCGGTGTGCTTGTCTCTGGTCTGCAAGACCGCAAATCAGCACGCGGCACCCGGTTTTTTCGCATGAATATTTCGGATCCAACCGGGCAGGTTGCCGGCATGGCGCTTTTTCCCGAAGATTTTGACAGTTGCCGGGCGGTCTTTGATCTGACCCATCAGGTGGTGATGACGTTGGAAGCGCGCTTTGCCGAGGGGCAGTTCGATCCGATTGCCCGTTCTGTTGGGCCTATGGAAGCGGCTGTGGCAGATGCCGGGTCGGCGGGCCTGAGAATTCATATCGACAGTGACGCTGCTGTCGCCTCGGTCGCGACGCTTTTGCAGCGCATGCAAGAAGAGGCACGGGTCCGCAGCCGCGGGCCTGTCAGTTTCTGCATCGCGGATCACACCAGCGGCGCCGAAGTCGAAATTGCAACCGGGGGCGACTATCCCATCAATCCTCAGATCAAAGGCGCCATCAAAGCGATACCGGGTGTTATCCTTGTCGAAGAGGTTTGAAATAGCGGCTGCGGATGTGCGTTAGCGCTGGATGCGGGGTCCAAAACCACGGGCCACAGTCACCGCCAGCACGATCCTGAGAAGATGGTGCGCCGTGACATAAAGGATCGACATTTTCAAAGATAGGGCGATCAACCCCATCTCGATCAGCCCGCCGGGGGCAAAGGCCAAAAACACGGCGCGAACGGGTTCATCGACCACTCCGGCAATCGTCACGGCACATAAGGCTGCACCGCCGATGGTCACCACGCCGTTCATCAAAGCGAGCTTCAAGGCATCCAGAATGCGGCGTTTTTCCATGCCAGCAAAGCGCACGCCGAGCGAGGTGCCGATCACCACTTGTGTGGTGGAAATCAGCCATGCTGGTGGTACTGCCTCAGTCCACCCCAAGGCGTGCGCCAGCCCTGAAAGCAAGATGGGCCCCAGCACATGGCCGGCTGGCAGGTTCAGGCGCAGCCCAATCACCGCGCCCGCAACGGCGGCAATCGTCAAGATCACCACATCTGATGGGGCAATCCCATGCCCGGTCACAGCAGCGCCCCCGGCAGAGCCGACGGCATGTCCTTCCATAACCGTGAAGGCCAACGGCACAAATACGATCGTCAGAATCAGCCGCAGGAATTGCAGCATGGCCAGCATCGGCACATCCGCCCCGGCCTTTTCCCCCAGCTCAACAGTTTCGACCAATCCGCCGGGGGCAGTGCCGTAAAAGGCGGTGACCCTGTCCGTCTGCCCCGACGCGGAAACCAGACGATAGCTTGCGTAATGCACCAAAGGAATGAACAGGCAAAGGACAGCGAGAGAGGCGATCCACTGGGGCGCTTCTTGAACGATCTCGGGTTTCACGGCACCGCCAATGGCAACTCCGATCACCGGTATGAACAGCATGCGCAGCTTTTGTGGCGCATGCGGCAAGTGCCCCAAGGGGCGCAGCCCGATGATGGCCACCGCAGCCACGGCAATCAGGGATCCCAGAAGCATCGGCAAAGGCAGGTGAAGCGCTTTTGCGGCAAACCCGCCCGCAGCCCCCAACGCATAGGTCAACCCGACGGTTGGCCAATGGGGCGTGCCAAATATGCGCTGAATCAAATTGGACATGGCGGGCTCATATGGGGGCGGGCCGCTGCTGGCCCAAGATCCCTTTTGCCCAGCGGATCGGTGAAGGGCAAGCGCATTACCAATGCGGCGGGCGTTGATCGCCTAGCGGGACCGCCCCGCCCTGATCGGCCTCTTGCTCAGCCGCGCGTTCCAGCAACAGGGCCACGCGCCGGGTCAGCCGGTCAATCTCGCCGGTTTGTCGCGCCAGCACATCCGACAGGTCATCAACCGCGCGCCTAAGATGCGCAATCTCAGTTTCTGCGGCTTCCAAGCGCTTTTCCATCATCATATCCTTATGGCCCTGTCCGCCCTGCACCTGCCATACGATTTGTGGGCCCAAGGCGCATCCCCTTTTTCGCTGGCCGCTTGTCCCTTGCGCACCCATCCGCTACACCCGCGCCGAACATATGTGAAGGGTCCGATGATGGCCAAAGACAAAGGACCGCGCAGACCGCGGGCAGAAACCCCAAAGGGATTTCGCGACTATTTTGGTGCCGAAGTGTCTGAGCGCAAAGCAATGCTCGACACGATCGCCGAGGTCTATCATCGCTACGGGTTTGACCCGCTGGAAACCTCGGGCGTTGAGACGGTTGAGGCGCTGGGCAAGTTTCTGCCCGACGTGGACCGCCCGAACGAAGGCGTCTTTGCCTGGCAAGAGGATGAGGCCGACTGGCTGGCGCTTCGCTATGATCTGACGGCCCCTTTGGCCCGCGTCGCGGCCCAATACCGCAATGATCTGCCCAGCCCTTACCGACGCTATGCGATGGGGCCGGTCTGGCGCAATGAAAAGCCGGGGCCGGGCCGGTTTCGTCAGTTCTATCAATGTGATGCGGATACAGTGGGCTCTGCCTCTGTTGCCGCCGACGCCGAGATCTGCGCCATGTTGGCCGACGCGCTAGAAGCCACAGGCATTCCGCGCGGAGATTATGTGGTCAAGGTCAACAACCGCAAGGTGCTCAACGGGGTTATGGAAGTGGCCGGGGTCCTCGACCCGACTGACCCCGACAAATTCACCGATGAGCGTGGCATCGTTTTGCGCGCCATCGACAAACTCGACCGGCTAGGTGATGAGGGCGTCAGAGCGCTTTTAGGCGCAGGCCGCAAAGACGATAGTGGCGATTTCACGAAGGGTGCGGGACTTGGTGAGGCACAAGTGGATGTCATCATGGGATTCATGGACGCGAAACGCGATAGCGGTGTGGCAACCGTCGCCCGCTTGTTTGAATTGGTCCACGGGTCTGCCATTGGCATCGAAGGTGTTGAGGAACTGGAAACCATCGCAGGTCTGCTTGATGCTCAAGGCTATGGCCCCGACCGTATCATCATCGATCCTTCCGTCGTGCGCGGCCTCGGCTACTATACCGGGCCGGTCTATGAGGCCGAACTGACTTTTGAGATCCTCGACGAAAAGGGCCGCAAGCGTCAGTTCGGTTCCGTCGCAGGCGGCGGTCGCTATGATGACCTTGTCAAACGCTTCACCGGCCAGTCGGTGCCAGCCACTGGCGTCTCTATCGGTGTTGACCGACTTCTGGCGGCCCTTCACGCCAAAGGCCGCATTCAGACCGATACGCGCGGGCCGGTGATCGTGACCGTGATGGACCGCGACCGGATGGCTGACTATCAGACTATGGCAACCGAACTCAGGCGCGCAGGCATTCGCGCCGAGGTCTATCTGGGCAATCCAAAGAATTTCGGCAACCAGTTGAAATATGCCGATAAACGCAATTCACCTGTCGCCGTTATCCAAGGCACGGATGAGGCCGCACGCGGGGTTCTGCAGCTCAAGGATCTTTTCCTTGGCGCCAGAATCGCCGCCGACGCCACGGTCGAGGAATGGAAGGCCCAGCCCGCCCAGACCGAGGTCGCCCGCACGGATCTTGTGGCCGAAGTGCGCCGCATTCTGGGGACTGACTGAATGACACTGAAGGCTTCAGCCCGGGCCGAGGCGAACCGCCTTTTGGCCGCGTTCGTGGCTGCCGGAGCAGTGCCGGTTGAAGCGGATATTCTGCAACCCGCCGAAGTGCTGCTGGACCTATACGGCGAAGATATCCGCGCACGGGCCTATGTGACGACGGATCCGCTGCGCGGCGAGATGATGCTGCGCCCGGACTTCACGGTGCCTGTGGTGCAGATGCATATGGCCGAGGGGGCAGAGCCTGCGCGCTATGCCTATATGGGCGAGGTCTTTCGCAAACAAGATAATCTGCAAGCGCGGCAATCCGAGTATTTTCAAGTCGGCTATGAGGTGTTTGACCGCAAAGATCCGGTTGCCGCCGATGCCGAGGTCTTCGCGATCTTCGCGGATCTTCTGGCCCCTCTGAACCTCAGGGCCGCGACCGGAGATATCGCGATTCTGATGGCTGCCGTGCGCGGTTTGAAAACGCTGGAGAGCCGAAAGACAGCCCTTTTGCGCCACATATGGCGACCGCGCAGGTTTACCCAGCTTCTTGACCGTTTTGGCGGGCGCACGCCCGTGCCTGAACCGCGCGCGCTTTTACTTGCCACCCTTGCCGCCGGCATACCTTTGGTGTCCGCGCCCGCCATCGGTTTGCGCTCACAATCAGAGATCGCCGCGCGTTTGGCCGCCTTGCAAGAAGATGCCGCCGCCGCACCGATCGCGGCCGAAGAAGTGGCGCGGCTGGAGGACCTTCTGAATCTGTCGGCGAAAAGCCCGCAGGCACTGGCCCACCTGCGCGATCTGGCGCAAGACATGCCTGCAATTCTGCCCGCCGTTGACCGGATGGAGGCCCGCCTGAATGCGCTTGCTACCAAAGGCATTGACGTAGATGCGCTGGACTTTGAGGCCAGCCATGGACGCACCACACTGGAATATTACGACGGCTTTGTCTTTTCCTTCCACGCGGCGGATAAGAGGTTGCCGCCGGTCGGCTCCGGCGGGCGCTATGATGCGCTGACATCGGTACTGGGGCAGGGCCGCTCGATCCCTGCTGTGGGCGGCGTGATCCGCCCGGGGCTGGTTGCTGATCTTGGGGAGGCGCGCGCATGCTAAAGCTGGGTGTTCCTTCCAAGGGCCGTCTGATGGAGCAGACCTTTGACTGGTTTGGCAGCCGTGGTGTCACATTGCGACGCTCCGGCAGCGCTCGCGAATATGCAGGTGCGGTTGAGGGGGCCGAGGGCCTGGAGCTGGTGCTTTTGTCCGCTGGTGAAATACCGCTGGAACTGGGCGCAGGGCGCATTCATCTTGGGGTGACAGGATCCGATCTGGTGCGTGAAAAGCTGGCCGGCTGGCCGCGGCAAGTGGCGGAGTTGATGCCAATGGGGTTCGGCCAAGCAGATCTGATCATCGCGGTGCCCACATGCTGGCCGGATGTCGATACGCTTGACGATCTTGATGCCGCCGCCGCCGCTTTCCGGCGCAGCCATGGCCACCGGCTGCGTATCGCCACGAAATACCACCGTCTGGTGCGCGATTTTCTACGCGACAATGGCGTGGCGGATTACCAACTGGTCGACAGTCAGGGTGCCACCGAAGGTACGGTCAAAAATCTGACGGCCGAGGCCATTGCCGACATTACCTCCACCGGTGAGACGATGCGCGCCAATCACCTCAAAACCCTCACTGACGGTTTGATCCATCAAAGTCAGGCCACGCTTTATGCGGCTCGCTCGGCAGATTGGGGCAACGGAGCGTCGGAGGGGTTGACCAAACTCAGCAAGCGGCTCGGTTTCCCTCCAACGCCTCGTTAGGTTTCCACTTGGGGTAAATATCCCGGGGGTCCGGGGGGCAGAGCCCCCGGCCGTTGGCCTTTCAACGCAGGCCGATCTCGGCCAGCGCCAGCGCCAGATCCTGCGGCAACCGTGTGTCGGCGACACGAGTTTTGGGAAGGTCGCGCGGACTGTCGGCTGGGTCGAGATACCGCCAGCCCTGAAACGGGCGGCGGGGGGCGGCTTCGGTGCGCAGGATCGGCGGGTCAAATATCAGCGCACAGCGGGCTATTCCGTCTTGCCCAATACGTTCTTCAAGGGCCACGATCTTTTGGCGCGCCAGAATCATCCCTTTGAACACCCAGTAAAGCGACCCGCCGTTTACCAACTCATCCGCGCGCTTTGGCCACATGCGGGTCACATGGCAGGGGACATAGTTGGGGATGGTCTTTGCACGCCCTGTCTGCCACTCGACAAGGTCTTCGACCTTCTCGGCGCCGACGCAGAGCTTCACTAGGTTGACATATCCGGCCATTTCATCCCCCGGGGAACTCATTCAAACATAGTCTGCGGGCGCCTGAGCGCAAGCGCTACACGGCGTTGACCTGAACGCATTCCGGGCGTATCGTGATTTCCCTTCCCAATGCCCAAGGAAACCGACATGACCCGCTTTGCCGCCCCCATCGCTGAGCAGATCTGGGACATGAAATACCGCTTCAAAGAGGCGGATGGCACAGCCATTGATGGCACGGTCGAGGACAGCTGGCGCCGTATCGCCCGCGCCGTGGCATCGGTGGAAAAGACACCCGCAGATTGGGAGGATCGCTTTTACGCCGCCCTGGAAGATTTCAAGTTCCTGCCAGCCGGTCGGATAACTGCCGGGGCCGGCACCGGCCGCTCGGTCACGCTTTTCAACTGCTTTGTCATGGGCACCATCCCCGACGATATGGGCGGCATCTTCGACGGTCTGAAAGAGGCGGCGCTGACGATGCAGCAGGGCGGCGGCATTGGCTATGACTTCTCGACCATCCGACCGAAAGGGGCAGAGGTCAAAGGCGTTGCTGCTGACGCATCCGGCCCGCTTTCGTTCATGGATGTCTGGGACGCCATGTGCCGCACGATCATGTCGGCGGGTTCGCGCCGTGGGGCGATGATGGCCACCATGCGCTGTGATCATCCCGATATCGAGGCGTTCATTGCAGCAAAGCAAGACGCGGCCCGTTTGCGCATGTTCAACCTGTCGGTTCTTGTCACCGATCCGTTCATGGACGCGGTGAAGGCCGACGGATCGTGGGCATTGCAGTTTGACGGCAAGGTTTACAAGACCCTTCAGGCGCGCGATCTTTGGAACCGGATCATGCGGGCGACGTATGATTATGCCGAACCGGGCGTGATATTCATCGATCGCATCAATGCGGCGAACAACCTCAGCTATGCGGAAACCATTGCCGCGACAAACCCGTGCGGCGAACAACCTTTGCCGCCCTACGGTGCCTGTCTTCTCGGCTCGATCAATCTCGCGCGGCTGGTCTGGTATCCGTTCGAGGAGCGTGGCCACCTGTGCGAAACATCGTTGGACGATCTGGTCGCCACAGCCGTGCGTATGATGGACAATGTCGTCGATGCCTCTCGCTTCCCGTTGCCACAGCAAAAGGCCGAGGCTGAGGCCAAGCGCCGGATCGGGCTTGGTGTGACCGGCCTTGCCGATGCGCTCTTGATGGTCGGCTTGCGCTATGGCTCGGAAGAAGCCGCAGCACAGACGGAAAAGTGGATGCACCGGATCGCGCGGGCGGCCTACCTCGCCTCGGTCGAGCTGGCCAAGGAAAAGGGGGCGTTCCCGCTTTTCGATGCGAAAAAATTCCTTGCCTCGGGCAACATGAAGCAGATGGATAAGGATGTGCGCGATGGGGTGGCCAAGCACGGCATCCGCAATGCGCTTTTGACATCCGTCGCCCCCACAGGGACGATCAGCCTATATGCTGGCAACGTGTCTTCCGGCATCGAGCCGGTCTTTGCCTATGCCTATAAGCGCAAAGTTCTGCAAAAGGACGGTAGCCGCACAGAAGAAGAGGTCGTGGACTACGCGGTGCAGATGTGGCGTGAGCGGATGGGCGACAAGCCTTTGCCAGAGCATTTCGTCAATGCCCAGACATTGCCACCGCTTGATCATGTCCGCATGCAAGCGGCAGCACAGAAATGGGTCGACAGTTCGATTTCCAAAACCATCAACTGCCCTGAAGACATCAGTTTTGACGCATTCAAGGACGTCTATATGGCGGCCTGGGATCAGGGCTGTAAGGGGTGCACCACGTATCGGCCAAACGCGGTCACGGGATCAGTGCTGACGGTGTCAGAGGCTGAAGACAAGACGCCCGAGGCGGATCGCGGGGCGGAAGTGGTCTACCTTTCCGAACCTCTCGACCGGCCACAGGCATTGGAAGGGGCGACCTACAAGCTCAAATGGCCCGACAGCGAACACGCAATCTATATCACCGTGAACGATGTGATCCAGTCGGGCCACCGGCGGCCCTTCGAGGTGTTCATCAACTCAAAGAACATGGAGCATTTCGCCTGGACGGTCGCGCTGACGCGGATGATTTCGGCGGTCTTCCGGCGCGGCGGCGATGTGTCCTTTGTCGTGGAAGAGCTGAAAGCCGTCTTCGACCCAAGGGGCGGGGCGTGGATGCAGGGGCGCTATATTCCATCGATTCTGGCCGCCATTGGTGGTGTCATCGAACGCCATATGATCGCCATCGGTTTTATCGAAGGCGAAGGTCTTGGGCTGAAAAACGACCCCAAGGCGCAGGCTGTCGCCGTTGGTGAAGTGCCACGCGGACCGGCGTGCCCGTCCTGTGGCCAGTTTGGCATGCAACGGATCGAAGGGTGTATGACCTGCCCTAGTTGCGGGCATTCCAAATGTGGATGATTGAAGGCTGCGCCTGGTGCGCAATCTGACGTGCACGCGTCTATCTCTTAGCGCGCAACACCATCAAGCTTAGCGCTTCAAACCCCTTCGGTCGAAATGCCTGCCAATCCCCGCTTTGGTGGGATCACTATCTTGACGCTAAGCCCCCCAAGCTCGTTCGAGTGTTCCAAAGAGATGCGCCCACCGTAGGCGTGGACAAGGTCGTTGGCGATTGCCAGACCAAGGCCCGTTCCGGGTGAAGACGTGTCCAGACGCCCGCCGGACCTCAGTGCCTCGCGGCGATCGTCTTCTGGTATGCCCGGACCATCGTCATCTATGGTGATCCATGTACCAGTTTCGGTGGATCCAGCCGAAATGCGAACGCATTCTTTTGACCACTGAAATGCATTTTCGAGAATGTTGCCGAGGATTTCTTCCAAATCCTGAGTGTCCATGCTCACCTGCACACTGGCGTCTGTCTCGATCAGAAGCGTCTTTGATTGTGTGTCGGGCATTGATCTAAACAAGCGCGCCATGCGCTCAACCGAGTTGGACAGGCTGATTTGTGAACCGACGGACACCCCAATATTGGCGGCGCGAATTCGTGCAAGCGACCGAAGCAGTTGCGCATCAACCCGTTCCAAAGCCATCTTAGCCTCGCCCACGTCCATATTGGCAGCTTCCAGCGCGTTGAGTTCATTGCGAAGAATTGCTGATGGGGTTTTAAGCGCATGTGCTAGGTCTGCGGCCTGCCTGCGACCGCGTTCGACAATGTCGCGATTGCGTTCCAACAACGTGTTAATATCAACGACCAGAGGGGCCACTTCACTGGGATAATCGGACGGAACCAAGGCTTCTGCATCATCCCAGCGATGCGCAACATCTTCGCGCAGCTTGTTGAGCGGACGAACAATTGCTGATGTCTGCAAGATCGCGATGCCAATACCAAGGGTGCCAATCAACGCCAGTGTCGTCAGCAGGCTTCGGCGAATTTGCCGCTGCTCATCAATGAGAGAAGATACGGATTCAGCCACCATCACCGCCCATGCGGAACCATCATCCAGCGTGACAAGGCTGTGGACGCCGCGCACTGTGCTTTCCGGCCCCGGCCCAGTCCAGAAACTGGGCGCCGCTGATGGATCCGTCTGTTCAGGCAAAAGCGTGTCAAACAATGAGCGTGACGCAAATGTGGTATTTTCCGAGCCGACAACTTGCCAATAGCGCCCGGAATAGGTGCGCTGGTAGGCAGGGTCTGTCAGATAGCTTTCAAGCAGATCGCCATCGGCACCACTGTTTCCGAGGGCAACGACAACCTGAAGGTACCGGTCGATCAATGCTTCATCGAATTGCCGCTGGGTCAGATTGGCGAAGAAGTAGAAAAGGGCAACTCCACCGATCGTAAAGATGCTGACGGCCCAGACCAGACCACCAATGATCGCCCGCTGCCGAAGAGACCGCATCAGGTGTTATCGATCATATAGCCGCGCCCGCGCGCTGTCTGGATGAATTCAGGGCCGATTTTTTTCCGAAGGCGGGTGACAAAGACTGCGATTGTATTGGAATCTCTGTCGCTGTCATATTCGTAGATATGTTCGGAAAGCTCGGTACGAGACACCAACCGGCCCGCATTGTGCACCAAATAGGAAAGAACTGCGGCTTCTTGGGACGTCAGGTCGACTGGAAATCCGCCTTTTGTCACCCTGTTGTTGCGGGTGTCGAATTCAATTTCATCCTTTTTGAATATCGGATTCGATACCCCCGATCTTCGGCGCAGCATCGCACGCACCCGGGCTGACAGTTCCGACATATGGAAAGGCTTTGACATATAGTCATCTGCGCCGGCGTCCAGACCATCAACCCGATCAGCCCACCCATCCCGTGCGGTCAGGATCAATACATGCGTCTGAATGTTTTGGCTGCGCCATTCCTTGAGGATCGAAAGTCCGTCCTTTTTGGGCAAGCCGATGTCCAGAATGATCATGTCATAGGGTTCGGTTGCGCCCAAGAAGGCAGCCTCTTCACCGTCATGGACAACATCAACGACCTGACCGTCCGATGTCAGCGCACGCTTTATCTGTTCGCAAAGAACAATTTCATCTTCGGCGATAAGGATACGCATGGTTTATCACTGTCCACTTCGTGAGTGTTTCGACATTGATAAACTATTTCTTGTTGCCGCCGCCACCGTTACCGCCACCGTTACCGCCGCCGTTGCCGCCACCGCCACCGTTACCGCCGCCGTTGCCGTTACCGCCGCCGCCGCCACCACCGTTACCGCCGCCGTTACCGTTGTTGCCACTCTTACCTTTGCCCTTGCTCTGGCCGGATGTTTTGGATTTGCCGCTAGGGTTGCTGCCAGCGGCGGTCCGCACCGACTTTGCAAGCCGGGAGTTGCTCGAAAGCGCTTTTCCTGTCGCGGCATCAACAACGATACTGGCAAGTTTGCCATTCGGGCGCATGATAAGAACATGATAGTAGATGTCGCCGGCATCAAATGCCCGTACATCCACCGGCTGTCCGCGCAGGTTCGTCGGCAATGACGCCAGGATTTTTTTCAGATTGAGGCTTTGGCCCGCGTCAACGCTTTGACGCAGTTCACTCTGGCTAAGCTCACGCACAACGGCGCCGTGCGCCGCGAACGGTATAAGAGCTTGGACAAGGATGCCCGCAAGAAGAATACGCCTGAACATTGTCGAGCCTTATCAAATTCAGGATGAACCCAAGATGAACAAGGCGTTGTCGTTCGGTTCAACTGAGATGTGTTTAATTTGGGTTAACGAAACGCTCGAACCTGATTCTCTGCGGCAATAGAAGACGGCAACCAGACGTCTATATGCCAGCGGTATCACGGATGAGGGACTCAAATTGAAATGGAACGTCACATGACCAAGTCAACCACCAATCTCGTGAAGGCCGCATGTTTTGCGATCACCGCGCTCGGGGCAGCGGCATTTGTGACCGTGGTTGCAATGCCTGATTTTGCCTATGCCAAAAATGGCAACGGCGGCGGTAACGGTGGTGGCAATGGCGGTGGCAACGGTGGTGGCAACGGAAATAGTGGCGGCAAAGCTGACCGCGACAACGGTAAAAGCCAAAAGTCGAACGGTGGCAAAAGCCAAAAGGCAAACAGCGGAAAAGTGAAGAAAAGCTCTGTAAAGTCTGCGGCTGCCAGCGCTAAAGTTAAAAAAGTTGCAGTTTCTTCGACAGAGTCCGGCCTGCCTTTGCACCCAAAAGAGAAGGGCAAATGGAACGCATCAAATGCGAACCAGGCGGCCCTTGATGCGCATATTCGCAATCAAAACTTCAACGGCACAATTGGCGCGCTATCGCAATTTCAGCTTGCTGCCAAAGCTGCGGCTGGTGAAGAGCTGAATGAGGCTGAACAAGCCGCCCTGGATACATTTGTCGATGATCCCACCGTCGATATCACCGATCAGGATCTGGCCGATTTGTTGAATGGAGACGCGGTGGAAGGTGATCCAGTCTATTCAGTGGACGGTGGTGTGGTCGACTGCTCAGAAAATTGTGATGATGTCGATCTTGCCGCTGTGCAAGCGGTGGCCGATGCCGAAGCAGAAGCGATTCAGGACGCAGCTCAACAAGCGGCACTGGATGATTTTCTGTCGGAGTCAGAAAACCGCATCATTGACGAGTCGAACAAATCACTGACGCCAGAGCGTTACGAGGATTTGCTGGATGGGTTGGCCTTAGACCTGGGGGTGGTCCGAAATGCACCCGAAGACGAGCTTCTCGACGAATCCGAGATCCTTGATCTGGTTGATGTGTTGGTCGAATGATTCAAGGCACAAAAAAGGTTGTCGGCAACGTCCGGCAACCAGCCTTGAAGTAAAAAGAAAGTTCTTGAGGTTCCGCAGTCTTGAATGTCGATCTAAGATAAACGGGATGGTGTGACATGAATTTGTACAAGATAATTGACCGGCTCGCGATGTTTCTTGCGCTGCTGTCATCGGGCTTGTTTTTTTCGATGGGCGTATATGAAACGTCGATCGCGATGCTGATGCTATGGCCTGCGACCCGCGCCGCCATCTCGATCATCGACGTGTTCTTTACGTTTTTCACCGAGCGGCCGCTGATCAGAGTATACATGAACTCGGATCAGGGCATGGCAGACTGAGACTGTCGGCAGCGTTGGCGCATCGCAAGACTGATATGTCAGTTTCGGCCCTTTCACCCTGACCGGTTATAAAAAACACGCGTGTCGACGAGGCGGTACGATCCGGCTTGAGGCAGGATAGCTCCCGGGCGCGTGAACAGCATTTTTCCCACACATCTTCCAACAATTTGACGTGCTGGCTCGTGGCGTGTGAACCAATCCCCGGTTCATTTGCCACTTTGGCAAACGGTCCTTTTGAGGCGGCCGCATCAACGGCCCCAACCCGTTCAAATGGCCAGGATCGCAGTCCAATGCACCTCCAAAATATTTTCATGAGGCCGTCGCAAACTGACCTGTTGATGGAGGAGGGGGCTTGGGTCTAACGTCGCGTGAATAGGGAGATTGAACATGCAGCATATTGTGGATCTGGACCGATATCCCTTGGATCGACCAAAAAGCGCGGCCTTTATCCGTTTGGTTGACGCCTGCAAGGCAAAGTTGGCTCAAGACGGCCTTTTCAATCTGCCCGTTTTTTTACGCCCCGCTGCCATCGCGCTCGCCTTGGGCGAGGTAAACCCGGTCCTGCAAAGCCACGCATTCACGCATGCGCGCCGTCACAACATCTACTTTCGAAAATCTATCGAAGGGCTTGACCCGTCCCATCGGGCGCTAAGGGAGTTTGAAACCGAAAATCGGACGATTTGCGCGGACCAATTAGGGCAGGCCGTGGTGGTCCAGCTATACGAATGGGAGCCATTCATTCAATTCCTGGCCGCCGTGATGGGAAAACCTAAGCTGTTCGTGATGGAAGACCCTCTCGCACGGGTAAATGTCATGGCATATCAAGACGGTCAGGCGTTGAATTGGCATTTTGACCGGTCAGAATTTACCACGACATTGCTGTTGCAGGCGCCTCTTGCGGGTGGTGAGTTTGAGTATCAAAAGGATCTGCGCAGCGATCACGACCCAAACTATGACGGTGTCGCTGACCTGCTGGAGGGCCAAATGACACCTGTGCGCATGCCTCTTTCCCCCGGCACGCTGAATGTTTTCAAGGGTAAGAATACAGCCCACCGCGTCACACCGGTTGTCGGAACGCGGGATCGGATCATCGCGGTTATTTCGTATTTTGAACGCCCCGGGGTTTGCTTTTCCAAGGAAGAACGCATCGGGTTTTATGGGCGTGCACAGTGACCGGGCCCGCCGTCTTCAAAGATGATCGCAAGTTGATCTATCTCAATTCTGAGGGCGCGGACAAACCTTTGAAAAGCCCGGTGCCCGATGTGGTGTTGTCGCGGGCCCGCAGCTATCGCCTTTCGCGGCTTCGAGCTGAGCTGGCGCAGTCAGATTGCGCGGCATTGCTGCTCTATGACCCGTGTAACATCCGATATGCGTTTGATTGCTCCAACATGCAGGTTTGGACGCTTCACAATCCGATGCGGTACGCACTGATCCTTGCGGACGGCCCCGCCATCATGTTCGAATTCAAGGGATGCCTGCATGTAAACGATGGCCTTCCGGGAATTGACGACGTCAGAATCGCAAAGACCTGGATGTTCATGGCATCGGGCGACAAGATTGGCGCGGCGATCAATGATTGGGCTGATGAAATCGCGGATCTTATCGGTGAATTCGGAGGCGGCAACAAACGCGTTGCGTGTGACAAACTTGACGGCGCCGGAGTGCACGCGCTCGAATCCCGCGGTCTGAGTTACGTTGAGGGCACGCAAGTGACCGAGATTGCACGGTCCATCAAATCAGCTGATGAGATCGAGTTGATGCGGTGGACCATTCGTGTCTGTGAGGCCGGCATGGCGCGGATCTACGATCACTCTGTCCCTGGCGTGACCGAACGGGAGCTGTGGGCGCACCTGCATTTTGAGAACGCACGCTCGGGTGGCGATTGGTTGGAAACCAAACTTCTGACCTGTGGGCCGCGCACCAATCCTTGGTATCAGGAATGCTCGGATAGGATTTGCGGGCACGGTGAGATGATCTCATTCGACACGGATATGATTGGCCCCTACGGGTATTGTGCTGATCTCTCCCGCTCATGGACCTGCGGTTATACGGCGATGAGTCCTGTTCAACGGCAGCTTTATGAGACTGCGGTGGAGCAGATACGACACAATCTTGATCTGGTGCGCGCGGGCGTCAGCTTTGCGGAGTTTAATGAGAAAAGCTGGCGCATTCCTGACCGCCACATCCCATTTCGATATTCGCTGGCGGCACATGGTGTCGGCATGGCCGATGAATGGCCAGTTGTTCCGCTGCACGTTGATTGGGGAGCAGGTGCGATGTCAGGCCGGTTTGAGCCAGGCATGGTGATTTGCGTCGAAAGCCTGATTGCCGAAGAAGGATCAGAAAGCGTGAAGCTTGAGACACAGGTGCTGGTAACCGAAGACGGAGGCGAACGGCTCGATAGCTTTCCACTATAGCGTTTCGCGTTTAACTTGAGACAAGGGACATCATCTAACGTGTTGAAATCTATTATTTCAGGCAGTGTTAGATGATTCAGGCTTAACGCGAAACGCTTTAGAATGATGCGCAAAAATCCCTGGAAAACGGTTGGCCAATTCGGTCGGCATGCCGTTCGGTTGCGCAATCGGGACGCTAAAATTTCAAGGTGCGCGCGAACTTGCGGATATCTTCAAGCAGCATCTCGGGTTCTTCCATGGCGGCGAAATGTCCGCCGCGGGGCATCTCTGTCCACTGCTGGATATTGTAGATCCGCTCGGCGTAGGATTTGGGGGGCCAGTTCAACATTTCCGCAGGAAACACCGCGCAGCCGGTGGGGACTTCGACCCGCTTGCCTTCGGGCGACAGAATGCGCCCGCCTTCCTCGCGTCGTCCGTAATAGATCCAGGACGCGGTGTTGAAGGTTTTGGTGGTGATGTAGATCATGATATTGGTCAAAAGTTCGTCTTTTGAGTGCGCCGCTTCAATATCGCCGGTGGCGACATCCGACCAATCATGAAATTTCTC
>JBARVN010000222.1:0-9140 GCA_049646285.1 Albidovulum sp.
TGGTCCCCACGCCTGGCTGCATGACCTCCCACCAGTCCGGCTGGATGAACATGCCGAGCTTCGGGTCGTAGTATCTTGCATTGAGGTATTGCAGGCCTGATGTGTCGTCGAAGCGTTCGCCCGTTGCCGTGGCAGCGTTTTGCCGGTGGCAAAGCGCGAGAACGGGATGAAGCCTTTGGTTTCCTTGGGGGTTGAGAGCGAGAGGAGTTGTTCGGCCTCTTCGCCGAAGGGGCGGTAGGTGGAGCGCTCGGCGGCGAGGCCCGCCTCATCGGTCACCGCGCGGACGGAGCCGAGGCCGTCTTTGTGCAGCGTGCCCACTTTCGTGGTGATGGTGCTGCCGGATTTGGTCCTGGTGATGCGGTTGGCAAACGGCTTTAGCCGTACCGCGCCAATCCCATGGGCCGTCAGATGCCGTCAATCTCTCCGTGGATTGCAAACTGATCCAGACCTGCGTCATTGGGTTCGATGAAGCGGAACTGTTCGCGCAGGCCGGACTCGGTCAGTTCGCGCAGCACGGTCAGCACGATGTTGGGGGCGTGATCAGCGCACAGGTCGGCCATCTGGGCCAGCTCTTCTTCAGCCACAGGGCGCGCGGCTTCAAGCGATGGCGCGCCGTAGGTGTCGACGAAATGCCGGGCCAGTGCGTCGGTTAGCGCTGTGTATTCCGCCGGTTCAATCCGGGTGACGGCCACAAAGGTCACGCGCCCGAACGTCTCCAGCCCCAGCCAGCCATTCGCAAAGGCCTGACGCGCTTTGCCGACCAGATCGCCTTCGGACCAGTTTGAAAACTCAAACCCGCCAGAAATCGCCCATTCACCGGTCCGGGCGGGGCTGTGAAACACGTTGCGGTCACTTTCGTCGAAATGGATGGCACGGGCGAGATGCATGTCAGACCTCCTCGATCATATGCGACAAAGGGATCAGACGGGTCTGCCCTTCAGGGGTTTTCAAGAGCATGCCGAAATGCTCATCCGCGCCCAGGAATGTACCGGCCAGCCGGGTGCCGTCCATGGCGATGGTGACGGCGCCGCCAAGGTTCCAGGCCAGCCCTTGCCATTCACGCGCAAGATCGGTGCGGCCTTTTTCTTCTTCCAATGTGCTCAGCCACAAAAGGCTGTGACGTGCCCAGGCCTCCAACAGATCCACAGGGTCGATCTCGGTGCAGCCTTCCTGGTCAAGCGCCGTGCGGTCGGGATGTTCGCCCGGCTCCCACTCTGGCGGCAACCGCAATGTCAGATCCATCGCCACCACCAGCCATCCCGGAACTGCGCCCGGATCACGGGTTTCGCAGGCCACATGGAAGGCACCGCAATGCGCGCCGTTCAGCCGCACGCCGCCCGGCCAATCAAGATGCACGGCGGTTTCGGGCGGGGCCAGCGCACCGAGGGCGTTTTGCAACCCCACCGCACAGGCAACAACCCCGGCCATGGCCCGGTCAAGCATCACTTCGGGTGCCAGTACCAGTGCGGCGCGCATACGCTCATCCGAGAGCGACCATGTCAGCAGACCCGCGTCAACGCCGCGGCGCGCCTGATCGCAGGCAATGGCGAAAGGGTTTGCTGGCCCTGCTGCCAGCCCGGTCATCAATGGCGGAAAGATCGGGGCCCGTGTCACGCCTCCTCCACCACCGCAAGTTTGCGCGCCAGATCGCGAAAGGCACGCGCCTGCGGACTGTCGGGTTTGGAGACGACAATGGGCGCGCCACCGTCAGCGGCAATGCGGATATCGAGATGCAGCGGGATTTCGGCCAAAAGCGGCACGCCCATTTTTTCCGCTTCAATGCGCACACCGCCATGGCCAAAGATATGCTCCTCATGCCCGCATTTGGAGCAGACATGCACGGCCATGTTCTCAACCAATCCAAGGATGGGCGTGCCAAGTTTCTTGAACATATCAATGCCCTTGCGTGCATCCAGCAAGGCAATGTCTTGCGGGGTAGACACGACGATCACGCCGTCAACATGGGTCTTTTGGGCCAAGGTCATCGGCACATCACCCGTGCCCGGCGGCAGATCGACCAGCAGCACATCCAGCGCACCCCATTGCACCTGAAACAGCATCTGTTGCAACGCCCCCATCAACATCGGACCACGCCAGACTACGGCCTCATCCTCTTGGGTCATCAGCCCCAGCGACATCAGCGTCACACCATGGTTGCGCAACGGCAAAATCGTCTTGCCATCAGGCGAGGCGGGTCGGCCGGTTACACCTAGCATTCGGGGTTGCGACGGACCGTAGACATCGGCGTCCAAGAGCCCGACGCGCAAACCGTCGGCGGCCAGCGCCACGGCCAGATTGGCCGAGACGGTGGACTTGCCAACCCCGCCCTTGCCCGAGGCGATCGCGATGATGCGGTCCACGCCGGGGATCTTTTCCGGCCCTTGCGGCTTGGCCGGGGCATGGGAATGCCCGCCGCCTTTCAGATCGGGTGGCGGCGGGGCACCGGCATGGGCGGTCATCACAACCGACACGGTTTGTGCGCCAGAAAGGGCGCGTATCCGCGCCTCAGCCTCGGCGCGGACCGTTTCCATCTTGGCCGCCCGCGCCGGATCAATCTCCAGCACAAAGCGCACGGTCCCGTCTTCGACCGTCAGCGCCCGCACCATGCCAGCGGCGACAATGTTGTTGCCGCCAACCGGGTCGGTGATGGTTTTCAGAACCTCCAGAACGGCGTCGCGCGTCAGGCTCATTCCGCGGGCCCTGTGATGGTGCCGGTCACGACATGCTCCATATCCAGACCATCGATGGTCAGGACCATGCGCGCCGTGTAGCTTTGCCCGGCGCTGGCGGGGGCGGCCTTGCGCATCGCCGCTTCAATTTGCTGCTGGGAGGTAACACCCACCTGCTTTAAGAACTTGCGCATCGACATGTTGAACTCATCATCCATCAGGATCTCCTTTGCTTTGATATTGACCCGCATGGGCGCATTGGACCAGTCTGGCCTGCGAAAGGGACCATGGATGCGCTTCGGATCTTTTCTTGTGATGCTTTTGTGGCTCGGCGTTCCGGCGCGCGCGGAAGATGCGCGCGAATTCACGTTGAGCGTTTCGGCTGAGATCGACGCCAGTGGGCTGATGCCCTATCTCTTGCCGCGGTTCGCGCTGAAAACCAACCGCAAGGCCCGAATGGCCCCGGCCCCCGCCGACATCGCCTTGATCACGGGTGGTCAAGGGCAGACTGTGATGGCGCGGGCAGGAGAGATTTATGGGCTGATCCAACAAGGTGACAATCCGGCGGCCAGCATTTTTGCCGACTGGCTTTTGTCGCCGGCGGGGCAAAATACGATCGCGGCCTTTATCCCGGCTGATGGCGAAGGCTTCACGGGTGCGGCCGGACAGGCCGTTCAGGCGGCTATCATCTTTGAAGGAGATCCCGTTGAAGGTGCGCGTGTGGCGGCCGCCCATTGCGGTCGGTGTCACCGCACCGATCCAGAGAGCCGCAACATCGGCATCGGCTCGACGCCTACATTCGCGGTGCTGCGCGGCTTGCCGGGTTGGGAGGAGCGCATATTGTCCTTCTACGCGCTGAACCCGCATCCGTCGTTTCTGCGTGTAGACGGCATCAGCCCGCCGTTTGACCCTGCACACCCGCCACCCATCGCGCCCGTTGAAATCAGTGAAGACGAGGCCGAAGCCATTGCGGCCTATGTCGCAAGTTTGGCCCCCGCCGATCTGGGCGCAGGCTTGGTCAATCGGCAATAGGATCAGGCTGTCCGCGTGCATCAATGATCCCGGCGTTTTGACAGATAGTCATCAGTGGTGCGCACGCGGGGCCGTTCTTTTCCGGTCATGGGGTTGGACAGGCTGTGGGCCTGCGCCCCGATCCGGCAGGTGTCGCACATCTGAATAAGCCGTCCGGCACCTGCGCCTTCAAACATCGAATGCTTGCCTGCAAGTTTTTCCATGATCTTTTCCACGGTGGAACGCACACCGAAGAGCTTGCCACATTCGATACAGGCAAAGGGTTCTTCTTCGTGCACCACATGCTGGGCAAGGGCCGCATCGCTTGGATCAAAGCGCGGCACCAAAGTGATCGCATTTTCGGGGCATATGTTGGTGCAAAGGCCGCATTGCAGGCAGGCATCTTCCTGAAACCGCAGCTGTGGCATATCCGGGTTGTCGCCAAGTGCGCCTGTCGGGCAAAGCGAAGCGCAAGACAGGCACAGCGTACAGGCCTCGGTATCGACCAGCACGGCGCCGTATGGTGCACCTTGGGGTAGGGCGACCGGAGCAGACCCCGCGGGCAACAGCGCCTTGGCGGCCAGACGCGCGACCTGGCGACGGCTGCCCATCGGCAGAACCGGGGCGATCTGGGGCAGGGCCGGGGCCGCTGGCAGAGATGCGGTCAAAGCCTCGGGGTCCGCAATGTCGATCAGAGCTATACGGCCCGCGGCCCCCATGGCTTCGGCAAGCGCCACTTCGTAAGCCAACGCATCCGCTTCGCTTTGAGGGGCAAGCAATAGCGACACAGAGGCAAAGCCAAGCGCAAGGGCTGCCAGAATTTCAGAATGCCCAAAACCTGCAAGGGCCGTGATCTCAAGCGGGATGACATCGGCGGGCAGGCCCGCCGCATAGCGCGCCGACAGTTCGATCATCTCGCGCCCATGAGGTGCATCATGGACCAAAAGGCGGGGGGCGGCATCGGCGGTGCTTCGGTAGGTTTCAGCCAGCACCCGCATGCGGCGCAAGACCGATGATGCCGGCGGCGCATCATATTTGATCGCACCCGAGGGGCAAAGCGAGGCGCACACGCCGCACCCGGCACAGACATGCGGGTCGATCTCGACATGATCGCCAGCGGGTCGGATGGCCCCGGTCGGGCAGGCATCCAGACAGCGCGTGCAGCCGGTCTGCCCTGCACGCGAATGGGCGCAAAGTGGCGCGTCAAAGGCCAGATGCAGCGGCTTTTCAAAGGTGCCGACATATTGCGCGGCCTCAAACACTGCTGCGGCCACTGCGTTTGCATCGCCGGGATCGGCGCGCAGATAGCCGTCGCGCTTGTGATGTGCAGAGAAAAGCGGTTGGCCACCGGATAAATCAAGAATGGTATCGCACTCGGTGTCGGCCCCGTCGCGTGCAGCCCCAAGGCCAAGCGTGCCGCGCCCGCCGGGTTCGATCTGCTGCAACGCATCAATTTGAACCGCGAACCGTCCAAGAGTGCCGGTCGCACTGCGGATCCGTCCTGTGACCACCTCAAACGTGCGGGTGTCAGGCAGCGCATCCGGCGTGGCCGTTAAAAGAACCGTCACCGCCAACGCTCCGGCCAGCCTTTCGGCGGCAGGCAAGGCCACATCCGGCGCGCCCAGGATCAGGCATGCCCCGGCCGAGACCACATCCAGTGACTTGACGGGCGGCTGCGGCAGCAAGGCTTCGGCCACCAATGCGGCCATCTTTGCCGTCGCGTCGACACCACTGCCGCCCCATCCCGCGCGGTCACGGATATCGACGAAATCAGGTGCGGGCAGGCCCAGATCAGCGGCCAGATCGGTAAATCGTCCGGCCTCTTGCCCACAGGCAATCAGCGCGTCGCCCGCTGTGATCGCGGCGGCGGCGGCGGCGATCTCTTTGGTGCAAAGGGCCGTATGTACGCGTGAACATGTCAGCCCGGTCGCTTTGGCCATGGTAGAGGCGTCAATACGCTGGCTTTTCAGACAATCGCATAAAATCAGATGCTTGGCCATCAGTCCCCCCGGATGCGATGTATGGTCTGACCGGGATGGGCCGGTCGGACCCAATGCTAGGCATGAAACCGGTTGCGACGTAAAGGCCCATGCTGCTGATTCGCCCGTTTCATAGCGGAAAGGGGGGTAAATTAATCTGACTAAAACACATGGGAAATGCGGTCGGGACAATTCGTCCAGTGCCGTGTTCGCCGTCCTGTCCGGAAGTGGACAAATTGTCCGGTTCAGCGTCCGATGTTCGATTTTTCTGTGATTCGTGCCGTTTTTTCTTGGGAATTCGTCGCGAACGCGCAACGCTCAGAACAGGCAGCGCACCCACGCGTGCGCAGCCAATGGGGAGGCGACCAGAAATAATGACGTTGCAGCGTGCATCCATGCCCGTGGGAATCGTCGTCCGCAAAACGCCGGGCGTAACCCGATGGGCGGCATGGTCTTGGAAAGTGTCGGCGGTCTTGCCGGGGGCGGGGCCTGCGAAGTGGCGCGAGCTGCGGCGCGAAGGCAATGCGGTTGAGTATCATGCGGCGACGCTTCCGTTGGACCTTTGGTCGACAGACACCGAAGCGTATCAAGTCACCTTATCCTCCCATCAGCCCGGCCTGGCCGTTATCCTTCGCAATGCCGAGGCACCGGATGCGACAATGCCATTTGAGCCCGCGCTGGTGACGGCATCGGCCTATGATGCTCAGGACTATATGGACAGCGGTGATGGGTTGATTGAACTTGTGCCCATGCCTGAAGGGCTGATCAGCTGGATCGCAACCTTTGTGGCTGCGCATCATGTCGAAGAACCCTTTATCAAAAGAAAGCGTGATCGCACGCGTGTGGATCTGCAAGAAGATGGCAAGGGCGATGCCCGTATCCGTCAGATGTCAGACGTCTACCGCGCGCCGCTTTTGTCGCAACGCGAAGGCGGTGCAAGATGAACCGTCAGGGCGCAGAGCTGGATTTCTGGTCGCGTCGCAAGGCTGCCGTGCGTGCAGAAGCCAAGCAAGAACACGCGGCCCCGCCGATTGTGGAAGAAGTCGCAACGGTTGAGGCAGAGACGCGCAGCGATGCCGATGTCTTGGCCGATCTTGGTCTGCCAGATCCCGATGTCATGAAGATGGGCGACGATTTTTCGGCCTTCATGAAGGGGGCAGTGCCTTCACATCTGCGCAAACGGGCGCTGCGGCAACTCTGGCGCAGCAACCCGGTTTTGGCCAATCTGGACGGGCTGCTGGATCACGGCGAGGATTTCACAGATGCCGCCACGGTGATGCCGGGCATGCAATCTGCCTATCAGATCGGGCGCGGCATGATGCGCCACGTGGAAGCACTGGCCGAGGCTGAGGAGAAGGCTTTGGCAGCGGCTGAAGACGCGCCTGAGGATGATCTGATCTTGGCTGAAGGCACGGCGCAAGACGAACCCGTACCCGATACCGCAGGTCCAGAGGTTGACGAGGCTGCGGCTGACACTGCGAAGGTGCAAACCGCGCCCGTCCGCCGCCATATGCGATTTGACTTTGGCCTGACACCTGAGGAGGGCTGCGTATGAACGACCTGGCACCGCTCAATGAAGTTGCCGAGGAAGACAGCCAGCGGGCCGATCTTTACGGCTTTCTGGCAGCATTGCTGGCCAATCCGCCGGACCACATTTTGCTGGCCCGTTGTGCCGATCTCAGCGGTGACAAGACCGACCTTGGACGCTCAATCACGGCCCTTGCCACCTTGGCCGGTGCCGCCACGCCCGGCACTGCCGAGCGGGAATTCAATGATCTTTTCATCGGGCTCGGGCGCGGCGAAGTGCTGCCCTATGCCAGCTACTATCTGACCGGGTTTTTGAACGAAAAACCGCTGGCGATCTTGCGCCGGGATATGGCCACGCAAGGCATCGCGCGCGCCGAGAACGTTTTCGAGCCTGAGGACAATATCGCCAGCCTTATGGAGATGATGGCAGGCCTGATCATCGGCCGGTTCGGCCCGCCCGCGCCTTTGTCGCGCCAGCGCGAATTCTTCAATCGCCACATAGCCCCTTGGGCCGGCCACTTCTTTGCCGATCTCGAAGCGGCCAAAGGATCGGTTTTTTACGCACCTGTCGGCGCAATCGGCAGGCATTTTATGGGAATTGAGAAGGAAGCGTTTCGCTTAAGCGGGGCGTAAAAAGTTTGGGCCGCAGGGCCCTTTGTCAATTGGGCGGATGATCCGCCAAAGAAGAACTGAAAAGGGAGGACACCAGATGGGCAAGCCGAACGAGACCGAAAAGACCAGCCGCCGTGGTTTCTTGAAACTGGCCACCACCGCCGCCCCGGCGGTTGCTGCGGCCACCGTGCTGGGCGCGGGTGAGGCTGAGGCCGCGCCAGCAACCAAATCTGGCGGGCTGCAAGATACCGCCCATACACGCGCCTATTTCGATAGTGCCCGGTTCTGAAACCGGGCTGCCACCGAATATGAACCCAGCCACCGGCCGGACCGGAACTGCAAGGGAGTAAAGACATGCTGAGGAAAAAGACCAGCGGCACAGACCGGGCGCACCGCGCGCCAAGGGTGAATGGCGCGAATGAAACAGGCATCGACCGGCGTGGGTTTCTGCGCGGATCCGGACTTGCCATTGGCGGGATTGCTGCGCTTGGCGCGACCGGCGGAACGGTCCGCCCGGTCGCGGCCCAAGAAGCCGCTGCCAACGCGGTCCAGACAATCAAATCTGTGTGCACCCATTGTTCGGTCGGCTGTACGGTCGTGGCCGAAGTTGATAACGGCGTTTGGGTCGGGCAAGAACCCGGTTGGGACAGCCCGTTCAATCTGGGTGCCCATTGCGCCAAGGGTGCTGCAGTGCGCGAACACGCCCACGGTGAACGCCGCTTGAAGTACCCAATGAAAAAAGAAGGCGGTGTCTGGAAGCGTCTTAGCTGGGACGAGGCCATCAACGAGATCGGCGACAAGATGATGTCGGTGCGCGATGAAAGCGGACCCGATAGCGTCTATTGGCTGGGCTCTGCCAAACACTCAAACGAACAGGCCTATCTCTTCCGCAAGTTCGCGGCCTATTGGGGGTCAAACAACGTCGATCACCAGGCCCGGATCTGCCACTCGACCACCGTGGCCGGTGTGGCCAACACATGGGGCTACGGCGCCATGACCAACAGCTACAATGACATTCACAAATCCAAGGCGATCTTCATCATCGGCGGCAACCCGGCCGAGGCGCACCCCGTCTCGCTGCTACACCTTTTGAAGGCGAAGGAAGAAAACAACGCGCCGCTGATCGTCTGTGATCCGCGCTTTACGCGCACGGCGGCGCATGCGGATGAATATGTGCGTATGCGACCCGGCTCAGACGTGGCCCTGATCTGGGGTCTGCTGTGGCATATCTTCGAGAATGGCTGGGAAGATAGGGAATTCATCCGTACCCGCGTCTGGGGCATGGATCAGATCCGCGCCGAAGTAAAAGGCTGGAACCCCGAAGAGGTTGAGCGTGTGACCG
>JBARVN010000223.1:0-25173 GCA_049646285.1 Albidovulum sp.
GCTTTCCCAACTTTCAAGGACTTCAAACAGGAGGTTCGATTCCTGTCCCGTCAGGTCCACCAAATCACATAAAATCAAAGCCTTGGAGTTGCGAGCAACAGGTGTGCCCCATGAGGGTGCCACAAGGCTGAAGCCTGCCGCTTATGTTTCCCAGGCCGCTGTTCGCCAGTCGCAGTGCAGCGAAGGCCTTCAACGTCTTCATGGCACCTGATTCCCAAACTTGATACCTATCAAACCCGAACCCACGCAGTATGGCGGCGTGGTTCTGCCCCGGTTTGTCCACCGGGTGGAAAATCGCGACGGGCGCGGCGTATCAAAGACGCGGACAATGAAACGTTCAAATGCAAGAGGTTACACGCCCTGCGGCCGCCAACATCCCGTGAGCTACGCAGGTCTGGCAGGCCAATAGCCGCCAACCACGACAGTCAGGGCGTTCTGCATTTGAATGTTTCCAATATGAGCGGTAAACTGAGGGTGGTTGATCGGGCCGTCTCTTCTGCTGGGACGGATTCGATGTGGGAGCCGGTCAATCAGGGTCATTTGGCCCCTCTTAGCTGCTGTAAAGAGGGTGGGGTTATGGATAGAGTTGCGACTGATGTCGCGCAGCCTCCGCGTATGGGGGGCGATTTGCCGGCATTTGAAGAGTTGCTGGCCGAAGGGTCATTTCAAGCACGGCTTGCCAAGGCGCGCGCAGCGCGTGAAAAGGCGCTTTCGCAGGCGTCAGAGGCCGGGGATGACGATTTCATTCTGGCTTCGGGTACCAAGCCTTGGGAGAAACCCGCAGCAAAATCGGAACGCAAACCATCTTCAAGATCGACGCAGGGTTCGTCAAAAGCGCATCCTGGCTTTTTGGCCTTGGTGAACCCAGGCGACGCGGCCAAAGGCACAGAGCGTCCTCGGCCCAAGCCACGACAGGAAATGCCAGAGTTGGTTCCGGTTGTTCCTGCTCCTGAGCCAGACAGCAAGCCGGCTGCGGTCTTGTTATCCGCGCCTGTCGTGGGCGTGCCTGTGCGGTCCCGCAGAAGGCAGATACAGGTCGCGGCAGGGTTCGCTTTTGGCCTTCTGCTCGGCATTTCCGGGGCCGCGTTCTATTTCGCTCCGGGACCACAGGCAACTGTCGTAGAGGCTGAAGCGGCGATAGCAGAGCAGCCCACGGGATCGCGACTGTCCGCATTGACTAACCCTGTCCTTGTCGCTGCTCCGTCACCGCTCCCCAAAATGGAGGCGCCACAAATATTGCCTTCTGGCTTGGCCCCGGCAATCTTGTCGGCACCAATATCACGCAACGCGTCCGCGCCAGGCCTAAGCACGTTCTCACGCGCCGCGGCCCCCGCACTCGCGACGAAAAGCCCGAAGCTTGAGGGCGGGCAAGAGGCGCTTACCCTGGCGGCCGTTTTGCCGCCGCTTTACCCAAAGCCGATTGCCAGAGGAACGGCGCCAACTCTCAACAGTCTTGGCACCGGTGCGGCTGACAGATTGACGATCTCGGCGCCTGCCGGATTGCCGCGCCCAGACTTTCGCGCGGCCCTTAGCCAGCCGCAGGCGACGTTTGCTGGCGAGACGATAGTTGGTACGATTGCACCGACCGATCCGCTTGTTTGGCCCGGTATGGCTGCGCCGCAGCTTGAGCCGGTATCGCTGCGCGTGGATGAAGCCCTCAACGCGCAACCGCTCCCACCGGCACCGGCCCCGGTATTGTCTGCAGTCGTCCACATCCACGCCCCGGCCAACGTCACTGAAGCGGCGCTGACGGGTGTCATCGACACGCTGGGTGGGGCAGGGTACGCGTTTGGCGAACCTACCCGCGTTGGCTTTGCAATCAGCAAGACCAATGTGCGTTTCTTTCATGCAAGTGACGCAGACACTGCACGCGAACTGGCCACTGAAATTGGCGCGAATGCACGAGATTTTACAAGCTATGAACCCGCGCCACCGCCCGGCACCATCGAAGTCTGGTTGGCGGGCCGTTCCGCGCAATCGGCAACTCCGACCAAACGCAAAACAAATCGAGCACCGAAAGTTGACCCGCAATTGGTCGAGCTTCGGAACCGAATACTTCAGCGACTGCTGAACGGAGAACATTTGTAATCTGCCCGAGGACCCGCCGTGGTCGTCGTATTTACCAGGAGGCCGTTATGCCTGATCCTCGCCTGCTTGCCCTTGTAACAGCTCTGCTTTTTGTAGCGGGCGTAAATGCATCGCGAGCAGATTATTCTGTCGGTCAGTTGCAGCAGATCGAAGGGTTGATCTTGCAAAAAGATTGCGGAGCGCTGTGGCGCTATCTTCAGGAGAATCCGCAGATCATGGCCGGGTCCGATGCGCTGTCGCGAGAGTTGCGGACTTTTGCGGACGCAACTTCACGCGGGCAGCTTGATTGTTTCAGCGCCCGCACCGCGCAATTACCGCTGGCGCCGACCCAGCCTCTGGTCAATTTCGCAGCGTCACAGGCGGTGATATATTGAGTGCCGCTTTGTTCGGGGGCGCAGTGGGATGAGTGGATTGCCGCATGTGGCCTATCTCGCCGATCCGCGGTTTTCTGGGGGAACGTCTTCGGCGATTGCGGCAGAGCTGTCTGTGACCACGTCTTTGGGCAAAGTCTCATTTCATGCGGCCGCAACAAAGATGTTTGAAGGGCGCGCCCTTTCCCCACAGCTTGATGCAATGCTCCAGCAAAAGCGGATTGATCCGGTTTGGGACGGTAAAGCCGTGTCTGGCCGTGTTGTTATCATCCATAATCCATCATTTCTGAAATTTGAAAAAAATCTTGAAAAACAAATAATTGCAAAACACATAGTGGTCGTGTCCCATGAAAACTTCATGCGGCCTGATGGGCATGAGGCCTTTGATGTTGCCCGATGTCTGGAGTTGATTGATCGAAATTCTGTCGCGGTGCGAAAATCCGTGGCCCCGATCTCGGCCTATAATCGTCAGACGGTATTGGAATGGGACCGCTGCTTTGGCCTGCCGCCGGGGTGGGATATTCTGCCCGATGACTGGTTCAATATATGCGACTTTCCGATGATGGCCCCAACACCCAATCCGCGCGACCGCAGGGGGCGTCATTCCCGACCCGGGTTGGAAAAATTTCCTGACACTCAGGTGCTTAATCATTGTTTTCCGCCCCATGCCGAAGAGAATGTAATTTTGGGGGCCGACATCTTGCTTGCAGATGGACAAAGCCCCGCACATTGGGCGCTGCACCCGTTCAGATCAATCGATGTAGCGCAGTATTTCGATATGATCGACTTTATGGTTTATTTCACCGCGCCCGGATGGCGCGAAAGTTTTGGCAGAGTGCTGGGCGAGGGGATTGCCGCAGGGAAGGTTGTGATCACGGATCCGGGGACTGCTGCTACTTTTGGCGATGCGGTGATCAGTGCTCAGCCAGAGGATGTGGACGATATTATTGCGACTTTTCTCGCAAACCCGCCCAGCTACACGGCCCATGTACACAAAGCACAGGCAAAGCTGGCAGAGTTTTCGCCTGATGCCTTTAAGACGCGCTTTGCCGAGCTGACTGGAATTGATGCGACTGAACAGGTGGCCGCATGATCTTGATCGAGGCAGGTGAGCGCAGCGAAAAAGGCTTTGACGCCAAAATCGTGTTCGCAAATCAACTCGCGCAACGCGGCCATAAGGTGGTTATTGACGACCGGAGCCTGCCTGAACGGATAGACCGCAATCAGCAATTTGAAGTCGCCCCGTTTCTGGCTGATCTGAGCGCAGTCGAGATTTCGCGCGTATTGGTGATCGGGGCTGAAAACCTGTCGGGCGAAACCGCATTGGATATGAGGCACGCGCGCTTCGGCCCTGCCACAAAAGTCACGGCGATAGGGCGCTTTGCCGATCGGCAGAGCGCCATCGCCGCACAGTCGAAAATCGCCTATGCAACGGGGCGAGAGCCGGATTTGGTGGATCTGACGGTTTTGCAAGGTGCTGCACTGCTGGTCAACGCAATTTCGCCGCTTGCTGCTGCGCCGGTGGTCAATGCAAGCGACGGGTTGGTGCCCAACGTCTTTGTATTTTTGCCACAAGAGGCGCTGGACGATCCACAGACCCTGCCAATTCTCAGCGCCATGGATCAGCTGCCCTCCCACCGGCTGCACGTGATCTTGCCGGGAAAGGGCAAGGAACAGGTTCGCAATTCACGCCATTCCGCGCTAAGGGTGCATGGTTATTCGGAATTATCCCCTGACAGTTTTGCCGGACAAACAGACATTGCCGTATTCTTTGGTGACGGTGTGCCCGGCGAGCGGATGGGAGCTTACGCGCTTAACCTGATGCGGTCGGGTAAGGTCGTGATCGATTGCACGTCTGGCGCAGGGTTTCTGGCGGCTGGCGCGCCGGTTCTGCGCGGGCCAGAGGATCTGACAGCGCTGGCGGCATTTGTGCAGCATATGGTGCTGGTCAACCGCAATGAGATTGGCCGGCAGGCGATGATGAGCGCATGGCTGACCCGTCATGGGATCGAGGCGCTGGAAGCAGCACTTGGTCTGCCCGCGCAGCCGGTCGCCCCGGACGCCTCATCCCACCGCACGATGTTCTTGCCCACCAATGGTGTTGGGTTGGGTCATGCCCAGAGGTGCAGCCTGATCGCGTCCAAGATGGCGCGCCCGGATGACAGCGTCTTTGCCGCTTTTCCAAGCTGTATCGGTCTGATCCGTGACAAGGGCTTTGATTGCCTGCCGCTGGTCCAGAAAAGCCCTGATCATCCGCAAGACCACGCGAATGACATTCTGACCTATCTGCGTCTGTCGCGCAGTCTTTCCTACGGTGACAGGCTGGTCTTCGATGGTGGTTACATATTCGACAGCATCTACCGTGTTGTTCAGGAACTGCGGCTGGATGCGGTGTGGATCCGTCGCGGGTTGTGGCAAGCTGGTCAATCCTTGCATACACCGAGCGAGCGGGAGCGTATCTTTGACCGAGTGATTGTCCCTGCGGAAGCGTTCGAAGAGCTGAACGCGGAATATGGGTTCAGCACCCGGATACATCCTGTTGGCCCGGTGGTGCAGGATCTGCCCGCCCCGACCAGTGCTGCACGCACGGCACAGCGTGACGCGCTGGCCGCCAAACTTGGCCAGCCGTTTGAGAAGCTGGTGGTGACGATGCTGGGCGGTGGTGTTGCGGCTGATCGCACGGCCCAATTGCAGGCTTTGGCCACGATGATGACCGCGCGGCCAGACTGTCTGCATCTGGTGGTGGTCTGGCCGGGATCGGTTGTGCCACCGGGATTGCACGGTCTGCCCAATACGCGGGTGGTTCAGACACGCAATGCGCTGGCGCTATGCCAAGTCGCCGAATTTGTTATCTCGGCGGCGGGATATAATTCCTACCATGAGCTTTTGTATCACGGCATTCCGACAATCTTTGTGCCGCAGATGGCAAGTTACATGGATGATCAGGAACGCCGTGCCCGCGCGGCTGCCGACCGGGGTCTGGCCGAGATCATTCTGGCCCATGAAGTGCTGCTGTTGGATCGGGCCGTCACAGCGTTTCTTGATGGTGGCCGTGCGGCTGAGATATCGGCGGCTTTGACTACGGCGAACCTGCCCGAGCGTGGAAATGCCCGCGCCGCAAGCGTGATCGAACTGAGAGGGGGCGTGGCATGACACCTGAGCATTGGCAGGCCGTTCTCGCCCGGATTACGCCGCAGGGGCCGGTTGACCTTGATGTGGATCTGGCCGTGAAGTTGCGCGGCAAGGGCCTTACAGCCTGGCCCGCTGGGGTGCAGCCTCCGTCGCCCAAGTTGTGGGCACGCGAGGAGGCCGCGGTTTCATACCTTGGTATCAGGGTCCGCACCGAACTGGGTGACGGTACCGTTCCTGCAGCTTTGCGTCTTGCCGCCGCAGCCCTTGAACGCGGCATCAATCCGATTGTTCTTGCCGTTGGTGGCGCGCCGTCGGGCTTTGAACGGTTTGGCTTTCGGGTCGAACAATTCGCCGGTGGTACGGCGGACGATCAGCAGCGGTGGGAGGATGAAATGACGGCCTTTTGGTCACTCGCCCTGATCATTGACGCGGATGATGTCGCGGCCCTCAGGTAGCAAGGGCCGCGCAGTATCATGTTAGGTGCGTCTAGAGCGTTTTCGGAAAAACCTGCATCACCTAACGCTGCCTGAAATCAAAGTTTCCAACGCGTTAAGTGATGATTTATGTCTCAGGTATTCCGAGAAACGCTTTATTCGGCCGCAATCTCCGCTTTCGCTTTCTCAACCCGGACGGCCGCGAATTTGAACTCGGGGATCTTGCCGTAAGGATCAAGGGCCGGGTTGGTCAGGACATTCGCCGCCGCTTCGACATAGGCGAATGGGACAAACACCATGTCTTCGGCAATTGCTCGGTCGGCCCGCGCCATGATGGTGATCTCACCGCGGCGGGATTTGAGCGTCACCATGCCACCTGGTTCCACGCCAAGCCGCCGCAGCGTTGCGGGATGCAGTGAGCAGTTGGCTTCCGGCTCAACCGCGTCCAGCACCTTTGATCGGCGGGTCATGGACCCTGTGTGCCAATGTTCAAGCTGGCGTCCGGTGGTCATGATCATCGGGTATTCGGTGTCGGGCAGTTCATCTGGCTGAATGACCGACGCCGGCGTGAACTTGGCCCGTCCACCTGCACGCGGGAATCCGTCGCCAAAGACGATGTGCTGACCGGGGTCTTCGGGTGATAGTGACGGGTAGGTCACCGCGCCTTCGCGCTCCAACCGTTCCCATGTGATGTTGCTCAGGGATTTCATCCCCAGCTTCATTTCGGCAAAGACCTGAGACGGGTGGGTATAGGTCCAACCCAGACCCATGCGGTTGGCAAGATCAGTGGTGATCAGCCAATCCTCGCGCGCCTCGCCGGGAGGCGTTGCTGCCGCACGGCCGATCTGTACCTGCCGGTTGGTGTTGGTCACAGTGCCGTTCTTTTCATAAAACGCAGCGGCTGGCAGGATCACATCGGCATAGTTCGCGGTTTCAGTCAGGAAGATATCTTGCACCACAAGGTGGTCGAGCATCGCCAGAGCTTCACGTGCATGGTTCAGGTCAGGGTCGGACATGGCCGGGTTTTCACCCAAGATATACATGCCTTTGATCTGACCCGCATGCACCGCGTCAAGAATTTCCGTGACCGTCAGACCCTTTTCATTTGAGAAGTCGCTGCTGCCCCAGATGGTGTTAAAATGCCCCCGGATCGCGTCGTCGGTCACGGTCTGGTAGTCGGGCAGGAACATCGGGATCAGGCCCGCATCGGATGCGCCTTGCACATTGTTCTGACCGCGCAACGGGTGAAGTCCCGTACCGGGGCGTCCGACATGTCCGCACATCAGCGCCAGCGAGATCAGGCAGCGCGAATTGTCTGTGCCGTGGATGTGCTGGGAAATTCCCATACCCCAAAAAATCATGCCGGATTTTGCAGTGGCGAATTCGCGGGCGACGGCGCGCAGTTCTTCGGCCGGGATGCCGCAGATTGCTTCCATCTTCTCGGGCGCATAGTTCGCCAGATGCGCCTTCTCGGCTTCCCAATTCTCGGTATAGGCCTCGATATACTGGCGGTCGTAAAGCCCTTCTTCAACGATCACATGCATGATCGCGTTGAGCATGCTGACATCCGCGCCGGGGCGGAATTTCAACATATGGGACGCGAACCGGCGCAGACCCACGCCGCGCGGGTCCATGACGATCAGCTTGCCGCCACGCTTGGTGAACTGTTTGAAATAGGTCGCGGCAACAGGGTGGTTTTCGATCGGGTTGCAGCCGATGACGATGGCGACATCGGCATTCTTGATCTCGTTGAACGTCGCCGTCACAGCGCCCGATCCTACGTTTTCCAGCAAAGCCGCCACTGATGACGCATGGCAAAGCCGGGTGCAGTGATCGACATTGTTATGGCCAAAGCCCTGACGGATCAGTTTTTGGAACAGATACGCCTCTTCATTTGTGCATTTGGCTGAACCAAAGCCCGCCACAGCCCTGCCGCCAGTCTTGTCGGTCAGGGCTTTCCAGCCGTTCACAGCGATGTCCAGCGCTTCGTCCCAGCTGGCTTCGCGGAAAAATTTCTGCCAGTTGTCGGGGTGGACGTTCAGGCCCTTGGCGGGCGCGTCTTCGCGGCGGATCAGGGGTTTGGTCAGGCGGTGCGGGTGGTGAATATAGTCAAAGCCAAAGCGGCCTTTCACACAAAGACGGCCTTCGTTTGCGGGGCCGTTTATGCCCTCAACATATTTGACCTTACCCTCTTTGATTTTCAATGAGACCTGACAACCCACGCCGCAGAACGGGCAGATAGATTTCACTTCTTCGTCGAAATCCTTGCTGTCACCCTGTTCGGCCACGTCCAGAACGGTTGCAGGCATCAGCGCGCCTGTCGGGCAGGCCTGAACGCATTCGCCGCAGGCCACGCATGAGCTTTCGCCCATGGGATCGCCCATATCGAAGACCGGATAGGCGTCATGCCCCCGGCCCGCCATGCCGATCACATCATTGACCTGCACATCGCGGCAGGCACGTACGCAAAGGCCGCAAGAGATGCAGGCATCGAGGTTGACGCGCATCGCGACATGCGTGTCATCCAGCAAGGGGATCCGATCCGGCTCAATCGTCGGGAACCGGCTTTCGGATACTCCGGTGGCTGCGGCCATGTCCCACATATGCGAGGATTTATCATGTGCGACCGACTGTTCCGGCTGATCGGCCAACAACAGTTCCATCACCAGTTTGCGTGACTTTTCGGCGCGCTCGCTGTTGGTCTTGACCACCATGCCGTTTGACGGGTTGCGGCAGCAAGATGCGGCCAGCACGCGTTCGCCATCTACTTCGACCACACAGGCGCGGCAGTTGCCGTCGGGATTGTAGCCAATCTGATCCTTGTGGCACAAATGCGGGATCGTGGTGCCATTGCGCTTGGCCACGTCCCAAATGGTTTCGCCCGGTGCGGCCGATACGTCGCGCCCGTCGAGTGTAAAGTTGATTGCGTCTGTCATGTCAGACCTCATCCGGGAAGTGTTTCATTGTCAAACGGATCGGGTTCGGGGCGGCTTGGCCCAGCCCGCAGATCGAAGCATCGGCCATCACAGTGCACAGATCTTCCAGAAGATCCGCATCCCACTTCGGGGCCTGCATCAGCTTGACCGCTTTTTCGCAGCCAACCCGGCACGGTGTGCATTGACCACAGGATTCAGATTCGAAAAACCGCAGCATGTTCAGTGCAGCCTGCTTGGCGCTGTCCTTGTCTGACAAGACCACAACCGCCGCAGACCCGATGAAGGTGCCATGTGGCTGCAACGTGTCAAAGTCCAGCGGCACATCATGCATCGAGGCGGGCAGAAGACCGGATGAGGGGCCACCGGGCTGATAGGCTTTAAAAGTGTGCCCTTGGGTCATGCCGCCGCAGGAATCGATGATATCGGTGATCGTGGATCCGGCAGGCAGCAGGTAAACCCCCGGCTTGGCCACGCGACCCGAGACTGAGTAGCTGCGCAGCCCCTTGCGGCCGTTCTTTTCGACCGATGAAAGAATTTCCGGCCCTTCGCGGCAGATCCGCGTGACCCAATGCAGGGTTTCGACGTTATGGACCAGCGTTGGGCGGTTGAAGACACCCACAGCCGCCACATAGGGTGGGCGTTGGCGCGGAATGCCGCGCTTGCCTTCGATCGACTCGATCATGGCACTTTCTTCGCCGCAGATATAAGCGCCCGCACCGCGGCGCAGTTCGATGAAGCCAGGGGCAACGATGCCAGCGGTTTCAAGCGCTGCAATCTCGGTGTGCAGGATGTGCAGAACCGCCGGATATTCGTCGCGCATGTAGATATAGCACCGTTCGGCTTCGACGGCCCACGCGGCGATCAACATGCCTTCCAACATCAGATGCGGCGTGCGTTCCAGATAATAACGGTCCTTGAAGGTGCCGGGTTCGCCCTCATCGCCGTTCACCGCAAGAAGGCGCGGGCCGGGATTGGCGCGCACAAAGCCCCATTTCTTGCCCGACGGGAAGCCAGCGCCACCAAGGCCGCGCAGGCCCGAGGCAAGGATGGTTTCTTGAACCTTTTCCCAGTTCCCAGAGCTGCGCAACTCGGCCAGTTTGGCGTATCCGCCTGCAGCCTGATAGGCGGCAAGCCCTTCGTAAGCAGGAATCTCGGCGTGAAAATCACCTGCTTTCAGGGCAGCGCTGACCTTTTCAGGGGTCGCATTGTCAATGTGTTTGTGTCCGATCTCCAGCACCGGGGCGGTATCGCAGCGCCCCATGCACGGCGCGCGCAAAACGCGGATTTTTGCGGGGTCGTGACCTGCTTCGAGGGCCGCAATCAATGCGTCAGACCCGGCCAGTTCGCATGACAGCGATTCGCAGACGCGAATTGTCAGATCAGGGGGCGGGGTTTCATCTTCGCGGATGGGGTCGAAATGGGCGTAGAAGGTCGCGACCTCCCAGATCTCGGCCATACCAGTGCTAAGCTCTTCTGCGAGTGCACGCAGATGCGGGGCCGACAGGCAGCCGTATTTGTCCTGGATCAGGTGCAGATATTCGATCAGCAAGTCGCGCCGACGTGGCCCATCGCCCAGCAGCGCGCGGACTTCGTCCCACGCCTGATCCTCAAGCTGGCGTCCTTTGGGCGTTTTGCGCCCACGGCCCTTGCCGGATTTCCAAACACCTTTGTCGTCCAGTGCCATGCCGTCACCTGTTTCTTGCGCGAATGGATCATCCCATGACGGTGCTTTTGGCAAAGCGCAGGCTTGGGTTCAATTCCGTTGTCTCGTTAACTGATAGATGATCTCTATCGATATTCATCTTTTCCAGTGACAATATCTGTCATGATGCGCAGGAGGGCAATGGACAGGAAGCGGCGTTTTGGCTATCTCCTGCGCCATGACATGGGATGATGAAATTGATGCGACCGGGCTTTTGTGCCCGCTACCTGTTCTTAAGGCGCGCAAACGTCTGAAGGGTATGGCGCCGGGCGCGGTTTTGCGATTGATTGCCACCGATCCCGCAGCGGTGATTGATGTGCCGCATTTTTGTGCCGAGGCCGGGCATGAGCTGCTGTCTGGCACCGAAGACGGCGCGGCGCAGATCTACATGATCCGCCGCGGGTCTTAGGTGATGCCAAACCCAGCATAGGGTAAAAACCGGACCAGATCGCCGGGGGCCACGGTGGCTGCTTCGTCTGGGAGTTCAACGAATCCCGCTGCCCATGCCAATCCGCTGATGCGGCCTGATCCTTCTGACGCAAACACCTCGGCTTTGCCGTCCGACCCGATCCGTGCGCGCAAATACTCCCGCCGCCCGGCTTTTTTGGCCTTGGAAAACCCCGCAGGCACCAAGAATCCGATGGGTTCTGCCCAGCCTGCACCCGCCAGAAGCGACAGCGCTGGGCGCGCGAAGATCAGCGCGCAGACTAGCGCCGCCACCGGATTGCCGGGCAGGCCAAAGACCGGCACGCCTTGCCACAGCGCCAAGGCCAGTGGCCGACCGGGCTTCATGGCGATGCGCCAGCTTGACAGCGTGCCTTTTGCACGCAGCAGGGCCGAGACATGGTCTTCGTCACCCGCCGAGGCACCGCCCGAGGTCAAGATCACATCGGTATCTTTGGCCCCTCGGTTCAGACAGGCCGCGATCTTATCGGGATCGTCTCGGGCATGGCCAAGATCGACCGGCTCAAATCCCCAGCCTTTGGCGAGCGCCAGCAGCATTGGCCGGTTCGCGTCAAAGATCTGGTGCGGTTGGGCGTTGGCCCCGGGGTCGTCCACAATCTCATCGCCTGTGGACAGCACGCCGACGCGCAATGGACGAAAGACGCGGATGCGGCTGATGCCAAGCGCGCTCAGCAAGGCCAGATCCGGCGCGCGCAGTCTATGACCGGCGGGCAGGGCGATTTGGCCCGCTTCCATATCTTCGCCAGCGCAGCGCGTGTTTGCGCGAGGCTTCACCGGGCCGTCAAAGGCGATCCGATCGCCGTCGCAGGCGCAATCCTCCTCCAAAACCACCGTATCGACGCCGGCGGGCAAGATCGCACCAGTCAGAATGCGGATCGCAGACCCGGGCGGCACGGTGCCATGATAGGGCTGCCCCGCTGCTGCCCGACCATCGACAAGCGGCAGGTGCTGAACACCTGACAAAGTTCCTGCATCGGCAAAGCCATAGCCATCCACCGCTGAATTGGCTTGTGGAGGGTTAGATCGGCGCGCGATCGCAGGCGCGGCCAGAATGCGGCCCAGCCCATCGCGGGTGGCCAACTCGTCGGTCTGTGTCAGCGGTGCCAGGGCTTCCCTCAGGCGCGCCAATGCCTCATCTACCGGCACCCAGGACACGCCTTGCGGCATTGCAAAACAATCATCGCGCAGGCGCGGGGGGATCAGGGCATTGCTCATGCGGCCTCACATGCTGCATCGGTGGTGCGCAGGCCAAAAATCCAGCCTTCTTCGCGTCTTGCGTCCGCCGGGACATCGGCAAGGACGCCCGACAAACGCCCATCATCTTGCATGCGTGCGATGCGGGCGGCGAGCGTTCTGACCTGCACTTCGTCGCGGATATCTCCGGGTTGCGCTGCTGCACGAACGGCGTCAGCGTGAAGCGACGGCCAAACCTCGACCAGCGCAATCGGCGCCCTAAGCGGTTCAAATGGCCAGACAGAGATCTGATGGGCAAAACGCGTGCGCAGGCGCGACAACACCGCCATACCGGTCATTATCTGTGAACCCACAGCCCCTGCGCCGCCCATCTGCCAGCAGGTGAAGGCTCCTTTGGCGTGTCGTTCACATAATCTGCGCTCGGCCAGGCGATGATCGCCCGCGCGCTCATGCTTACGGCGCGGCAGGCCCGGCTGATCGACCTTGGTGCCGTTGAACCAAAAGGGGCCGGTGCCGTGAAGGCTTTCGTTGATCCGGCCCGCAAGCGCAAATCGGTTATTGGCCTTGGGTGTGTCCTCCAGTTGGGCGGCGTACCAATCCCAGACGGCCAGCGGATCCTCTTTGCCCGTCAGACGAGCCGCAAAGCCGTTAGGATAGCCGAAGGGAAAGTCAAAGCCTGCGAACATACGCCGCCCGGCATTTATTTCGTCTGAAAACAGGTCAGTCAGCCAAGCCTCTGCCTCCACCCGGTTGCGCAGATATTTGGATGGTTCTACCTGCCCGGCGCGGATCACGGCCGCCCAGATCGCGTCTTTGCGAGGCGTTGGACCGGTATCGTTACCGCCCGACCAATCCACCACGACGATCGTGTCAAAGCGCGTCACAACCCAACCTCGGCCAAGATGAAATCAGCAATCAAACCGGTATCGTTGAGATCAAAGAGTGGCACAGACAACCCGCCCAAGGCAGCATTTGAGGCTACCGCCCGAACGCTGGGGATATCAGCGGCCAGAAGCGGGCGACCGGTCTCGCTCCGGTGGGCTTCGATTTTCGGATGAGGCGCGCGCTTATACCCTTCGACCAGCACCAGATCGACCGGCGACAAGCGTGCAACCAAATCCTCCAGCGCCGGTTCAGATGCGCCGCGCAATTCATGCATCATCGCCCAGCGGTGAGGCGAGGCCACGATCACCTCATGCGCTCCGGCTTCGCGGTGGCGGTAACTGTCACGTCCGGGTTGGTCGATATCGGTTGCGTGATGGGCATGTTTGATCGTGGACAGACGCAGCCCGCGCCCGGTGAGATCGGCCACCAAGCGTTCCGTCAGATGGGTTTTGCCAGAGTTTTTCCAGCCGGTCACACCATAGATCTTCATTGCGTCAGTCTTTCGGCGTCGATGATATCCTGCGGCGTATTGATGTTGAAGAAAGGGTCAAATGGAACCGACGGAAACTGAGCAGTGCCCGCATTGTGCCGCATGGTCCACAACACGATCTTGCGCAACCCGTCTTCAAGCGAGGCGCGCAGATCATGGCGCAGGGCAACGGGCCAAAGCCCGAACGTCGGATGGTTCCAGACCCGTCCGTCTGCGTCGGGGCTGGCCGCCAGCGCGAGGCCCGAAGGGCCTGCGGCCTGTTGCAGCCGCGCGCTGAGGTCGGTCGGAAAGAATGGCGTGTCGGCGGCGACACTGATCACCGCCTCGGCCCCAAGCTCTGCCGCCCAGTCCAGCCCGGCCAGAACACCAGCCAAGGGTCCCGGATGATCCGGCAAGCTGTCGGGCAGGACCGGCAGGCCGAATTCCGCAAACCGCGCCGGATCGCCGTTTGCGTTGATCGCAATCGGTCCGCACTGCAAAGAAAGCCGGGCAATCACATGATCAATCAGTCGTTTGCCGCCAATTTCGCGCAGCCCCTTATCGCCGCCGCCCATTCGGGTTGCGCGGCCTCCTGCAAGGATGACTGCCGGAAGTTCAACGGTCAATTTCGGCCCCTTTGCGTGCGGATCTGTGGTTTTCTGCGGGTGCCTTGGCCGGATCCGCATCACGGATCAGCCGGTCTTCGCCCGAAAGGCAAACAAAGCGCTCGCCACGCATCCGCCCGATCAGCGTCAGGCCAACTTGTCGTGCAATCTCAACCCCCCAAGCCGTGAAGCCCGAGCGCGAGGCAAGCACCGGAATACCCATCAGCGCCGTTTTGATCACCATTTCTGAGGTCAGCCGGCCGGTTGTGTAAAGGATCTTGTCACCGGCGGACACCTGATGGCGGAACATGAAGCCCGCGATCTTGTCGACTGCGTTGTGGCGGCCAACATCTTCCATATAGACGAGGGGCTTGTCTTGCTGGCAAAGCACAGTGCCATGGATCGCTCCGGCTTCGAGATAGAGGGAAGGCATGGTGTTGATGTCTTTTGCCAGTGCGTAAAGCCAGCTGGTTCGTACTTCGGAGGCAGGCAGGATCAACCCCTCAAGACCTTCCATCATGTCACCAAATACAGTGCCCACGGCGCAACCGCTGGTGCGGGTCTTTTTCTTGACCTTCTCTTCATATGACGTGCGGCGTTTGGTGCGCACCACAATCGTCTCAATCTCATCGTCGTAGTCGACGCCTGTGACCTCATCGTCGGGCAGCAGCATGCCCTGGTTGCGCAAAAATCCAAGCGCCAGATAGTCGGGGTAGTCGCCGATGGTCATGGCGGTGACGATTTCCTGGGCGTTCAGATAGATCGTCAGCGGGCGTTCTTCAACCACGCGGATCTGGGTGGCGGCGCCGGTGTGATCGGTGCCGGTTACAGCCCGGGTCAGCCTCGGGTCGTCGGGGTTCGGAAGGATTGGCAATGATGGGGGCATGGGGCGGCTTTCCGTTTCATCGTGCATCTTGTATGCCCGCAAGGCGAGTTTCAAGAGGAAGCGGTTCGGTATGCTTGGCTATGTCATCTCAGAAGGGCGCGGCGTGGCCGACCTGTGCCTGGCTACGGTTGCGCGGGAGCTGGTGGCAGATGGGTGGCCGCTGGCAGGGGCGGTGCAGGTGAACACTGACCGGGCGGACGCCAGCCCATGCGATATGGATCTGCAAGTTATCGGCCCGGATCGCATCATTCGGATAAGCCAGAATCTGGGCAGCCTGTCAAAAGGGTGCAGGCTTGACCCCTCGGGGTTGGAACAGGCTGTCGGGTTGGTTGAACAGGCTTTGGAGCTGAACCCGCGTCTGCTTATCGTCAACAAATTCGGCAAGCAAGAAAGTGAAGGGCGTGGGTTTCGGCCCGTGATCGGGCGGGCGCTTGGGCAAGGTGTTCCGGTGTTGACAGCTGTCAACGCGGGCAGCCTGACTGCATTTCATGATTTTGCCGAAGGATTGGCTGCACAGATCACGCTTGATCTGGCGGCAATCCGGTCCTGGTGCCACGAGGTGATGCGGCGGGACGAGGGCTGACATCGTGATTATGCATCCGCGTCGCAAAAGCGGACAAAATGTCCGCCCTGAAAGACAACTTGACCGTTTTAAAGCCTATAGAGGGGCCATATTCATACCCGCATGGCCGGGGGACGGGGTGGAATGAACGATATCTTGCAAGGGATTAAGGCGGCGGCGGGTCTGGTCGTGACGCTTGACCCGGGCCTTGCCGAGATTACCCTGCGCTCGCTTCACGTGACGTTGTCGGCCACCGTGATCGCTTCCGCCATCGGACTTCCCATGGGGGCGTGGCTGGCGGTGAACCGGTTCCGGTTGCGCCGCTATGTGATTGCGGTTCTCAATGCGCTTATGGGGCTGCCGCCGGTGGTGGTCGGGCTGATCGTTTACGTACTTTTGTCACGGTCGGGACCGTTCGGGGTGTTTGGTCTGCTGTTTACGCCAACGGCAATGATCATCGCACAAACGATCATCATTATGCCGATCATCGCCTCGATTGCGCATCAGGCGATCCGAGAGTTATGGGCCGACTACCACGATCTGCTGATCTCGCTTCACGCAAGCCGGTCTCAACGCATTCGCACGCTTTTGTGGGATGGGCGGCGGGCGCTGATGACGGCTGCTTTGGCCGGCTTTGGCCGGGCCATAGGCGAAGTCGGTGCCATCATGATTGTGGGCGGCAACATCGACCACGCAACCCGCGTTCTGACTACGGCGATTGCGCTGGAAACCGGCAAGGGAGATTTCGCGCTCGCCTTGGCACTTGGATTTATTCTGATCGCACTGGCGATTGCGGTGAACCTGACGCTGCATATGCTTAGCGGCACCGAAAGGGGCAGCCGATGGTAAGCGCGATCCTGCCCCTTGTGCTCGAAAACATGGAGCTGCGTCGCGCAGGCCGCTGCATCCTTGGACCCATTTCGCTGACCGTTGACGGGCAAGGGATCACCATTCTCATGGGGCCGAACGGATCGGGAAAAACCTCGCTTTTGCGCGCGATGCACGGGTTAGAGCGGGTCAACCGTGGGCGCGTATTCTGGCGCGGTGAAGCGAAGGCCGTGCATGCAGCGCAGGCTTTTGTCTTTCAGCAACCGATCTTGATGCGCCGGTCCATTCTGGACTGCATCGCCTATCCGCTGATCCTTGATGGCGTGGCAAAGCCCATGGCGCGTGCACGCGCAGCCGAGATTGCCGCAGACGTTGGGCTGAAGGTTTCACTTGATGCGCCCGCCCATGTTCTTTCAGGGGGGGAGCGCCAGAAAATGGCCCTTGCGCGCGCTTTAATCCGGGCACCCGAAGTTTTGTTTCTCGATGAGCCTTGTGCCAATCTTGACATGGCTTCGACCCGCGACATTGAAGCTGTGCTGACGCAAGTGCGCGACCGTGGCACCCGCATCATCATGTCTACCCACAACACCGGTCAGGCCCGCCGCTTGGCCGATGACGTGCTGTTCCTGTCAGCAGGTCGGTTGATCGAATCCGCCGCAGCATCAATGTTTTTTGCGGGTCCACAAACGCCCGAAGCCAAGGCACATATCAACGGAGACTTATTGCCATGATCTTCAAACCATTCTTCGCAACCCTCGCGGCGGTATGGCTGGCCACAGGTGCCGGTGCCGAGGTGATGAAACTGGCCGTGACAACGTCCTTCGCCAATTCCGGCTTGGCTGAGATTTTGCTGCCCGAGATCGAGAAAGACACCGGTATCACGGTTCAACTGTTGATCGTCGGCACCGGTCAGGCGCTGAAGCTGGGCGAGGCGGGTGATGTCGATGCGGTTCTGGTGCATGCACGTGCTGCCGAAGATGCGTTTATCGCGGCGGGCAACGCCACTCACCGGCGCGAGATTATGTACAACGATTTTATCGTCGTTGGCCCCGTCGCTGATCCGGCAGCCGCTGGGGCGGCAGGTACGGCCGCCGATGCCTTCACGGCAATTGCCGAGACCGAGGCACCCTTTGTCAGCCGCGGCGACGACAGTGGCACGCATAAAGCCGAGCTGAAGATCTGGGCTGCCGCCGGGATCGAACCCGCGGGCGATTGGTACCGCGCGGTCGGGCAAGGCATGGGGGCCGCGCTGAACACGGCCTCGGGTATGGACGCCTATATCATGTCTGACCGTGCCAGTTGGTTGAACTTTGCCAACAAGGGCGGGCTTTCAATGGTTTTCGAAGGCGACCCTGCGCTGTTCAACCAATATGCCTATATGCCGATAAACCCCGAAAAGCAGCCGCATGTGAAGGCCGAGGCTGCCGCCAGACTGGAAGACTGGCTGACCAGCGATACCGCCAAGGGGCTGATCGAAAGCTATATGATTGACGGCCAGCGGCTCTTCACCTTCAACGCCGGACCTACGTGAATTTAAAGCATGTCGCATCAAATCGCATTCAAAACGCGCGGCCTCAAAGCCTTGCTTTGAACGCGTGTTTTGAAACGTCATTTTTCGATTGAATACGACAGGCTCTAGCCCAGGATCGTCAACCAGACAGAGACGCTCAGCACCGATAGCGCCGTTGCGATCAGCACGGCTGAGGCGGCCACACGCCGCGCAACCCCGTACATATTGGCAAAGATGTAAGAATTGATGCCGGGCGCCATAGAGGCGGTCAAAACCGCTGACCGGAAAGGCGCCTGATCCAGGTCCAGTGTTTGCCCGAGTGTCCATGTGATTGCCGGATGCAAGATAAGCGCCACGGCGCAGACATAAAATACCGTCATAAGATCGCCTTCGGGCCGGTAGCGTACCAAGACCCCGCCGAGGCCAAAGAGTGCGGCCGGAAGCGCTGCCCGCACCATCAGGTCCACCGCATCGGTGAAGACATGCGGCGGTGTCACCCCGCTAAGATTGACCGCAAAGCCAAGGGCGATACCAATCACCAAGGCATTGCGGAACATTGCGGTCAAGACGGCGCGGGCCGTTCGCAGCACGCCCTGCCCACCATGGCGCACCACCTCCATCGCGGTAATGCCAACCGCATAGCAAAAGGGGGAATGGAGCGCGATGATCGCATAGTTGCCCGCAAGGGCGCTTGCACCATAAGCGCGTTCGGTGATTGGCAGGCCCAACAGCACCGAGTTCGAGAACAGGCAACAAAAGCCAATGGCGACACTGTCACTCCAAGGTCTGCGAAACAGGACCCGCGCGCCAAAAAGCCCTGCCAGAAATCCCGCAGTTGCGCCTGTGTAGAAAGACAGCAACAGCGGCCATTGAAAGTTTTGCCCCAGATCAAGGGTCGAGATGGCCCGAAAGAGAAGGCACGGGATGGCAAAGTTCTGGGTGAATTTCATCAACCCATCCACGCCGCTGTCTGGAAAGAATTTCAGCCGAACTGCAATATAGCCAAAACCAATAACCAAAAAGACCGGCAAGGTGACATCAAGCAGGGCCTCGATCGGCAGATCCAAGGGCTTAGACCTTGTATTCCAGCACCATGCCGTCATAGGCCGCGCTGATATGGGCAGGGGTTTCGGCCTCGACTGCGCTATGGTCCATGTCGATGTGCATATTGGTCAGCACGCCGTGCTTTGGCTGGGCGCGCGCGATCCATTCAAGGGTCAGTGCCATATGGGCATGCGTTGGATGCGGTGTGCGGCGCAGCGCATCGACGATCCAGCAATCCAGCCCCTGCAGATGACTGTCCCAAATCGGTTCGGGTATTTTCAGCACATCGGGCAGATAGGCCAGATTGCCGATACGGAACCCCAGCGCGTCAATGTCGCCGTGATCGACCTCGAACGGATCAAAGGTAATCGACCCGCCTGCGCCGCTGATCACAACCGGTCCCTTGATCGTGTGCAGATCGCAGATTGGCGGGTAGGAGGAGCCTTCGGGTTGCACAAATGCATATGCAAAGCGCGCCATAACCTCATGCTGGGTCGAGCCGTCAGCCCAAACCGGGACCCGGACCTTTGTGTTGAAAACGATCTGGCGCAGATCGTCGAGCCCGTTGACATGGTCAGAATGCGAATGGGTGTATAGCACAGCATCCAAGGTTCCGACGCCCGTACGCAACAGCTGTTCGCGCATGTCCGGCGAGGTGTCGATCAAGACCCGTGTTGTGCCGCCCGCATCGATCCGTTCAACCAGCAAAGAACAGCGCGTGCGACGGTTCTTTGGGTTCGCCGGGTCACAATCACCCCAGTTGTCGCCAATGCGCGGCACGCCGCCTGAGGAACCACAGCCAAGAATTGTGAAGCGCAGCATTGCCATGTCAGGCCGCCTTTGCGGCAGGGACCGCCTTGGCGAAAAGTCGTTCGAAATTGGCCTCGGTTATGGCGGCAAACTCGGCATAAGGAAGGCCGAACAGATCTGCCGCCACATGGGCGGTGTGGGCCGTATAGGCCGGCTCATTCCGTCGGCCACGATGCGGCGGCGGCGCAAGGTAGGGGGCATCAGTTTCGACGAGGATACGGTCAAGCGGGGCGGCGGCGAAAATGTCCCGCAGTTCGTGGCTTTTGGGAAAGGCACTGATGCCTGACATCGACAAGTAAAACCCAAGGTCAAGGGCGGCTTTGGCCAGCGCGGCACTTGAGGAAAAGCAGTGCATCACGCAGGTGTACGCGCCGTTGCGATGTTCCTCGGCCAGAATGCGCGCCATGTCCTCATCGGCCGCGCGCGCATGGATGATCAGGGGCAGGCCGGTTTCACGGGCCGCAGCGATATGGATGCGCAAGGACTGTTGCTGCACATCAGCGCTTTCGGCCGTGTAGTGGTAATCCAGCCCGCTTTCGCCGATGCCGACGAATTTCGGGTGCTTCGCAAGCGCGATCAGTTGTTCAACTGTGGCCATCGGCTCTTCGGCGGCACTCATCGGATGGGTGCCGGCGGCATAATAGACGCTGTCATGGGCTTCGGCGATGGCGCGCACCTTTGGTTCGTTCTTCAAACGTGTGCAGATGGTCACCATGCGGTGCACCCCTGCTGCATGGGCGCGCAACAGGATGTCAGGCAACTCGCCCTCGAAATCCGGGAAATCGAGATGGCAATGGCTGTCGGTAATATGCGGCGTATCGGTCATGGCCTGCCTTCAGAGGGGGGCAAGCGCGCCTGCCGTCTCATCGATCTTGAGGACCATATCAAGCAGAAGTGCGGCGGGGTCAAGATTGACTGCCCGCGCGTGGCGCGCACGCGCACCCAGAGTTTGCTGCAGCTCAGCCCATCGGCGGGCGGCATGGGGGTTTGGGGCCAGCCGGGTCAGCAAAGCCGCTTCTCCCGGTGCGGCTTCGGGCCCGGCCGTGCCAAGTGCGCCTGCCTTGGCAAGGCGTGCCAGAAAAAGATCCATCAAAGACAGCAAAAGGCTTAACCGATCCTCAGCCCCGCGCTGGGCAGCAGCTTCAGCCAGCTTCAATGCCTGCGAACGGTCAAGCCGGGGTAGGGTAGCAAACAAGGAAATGATGCGAGCATAGGTCTGCATCCCGTCCAGATTGGTCAGACGCATCGCTTCGCCGACGGATCCACCTGCCAGCGCCGCGAGGGCCGCGCTGTCATTCGGTTCCGCACCGGTCGCGCGCATCGCTTGCGCCAAGTCATCTGGTGACAGGGTTGTCAGGCGCAACTCGCGGCAGCGCGACCGGATCGTCGGCAAGAGACCCGAAGGCTGATGACTGATCATCAAGAATGTGACACCGCTGGGTGGCTCTTCCAGCATTTTCAAGATCGCATTTGCGGCTGAGACGTTCAGCTCATCCACCGGGTCAACGATGACAGCCCTGCGCCCCCCATCGGCCGATGAAAGCTGCAAGAAGCCGCGCATTTTGCGCACCTCATCGACGGTAATCACGGTTTTCAGGCGCTTTTTGTCGGCGTCCCACGCGCGACGCAAGGGAAACAACCGCGATTCAGAACCGGCATGTATGCGCCGGGCCACGGGGTGATCCGGCAAAATATCAAGCGTGTCTGGTGCGGGCGTCGCCTCGCCAAACAATCCATCCGCCTGATCTTCTGGCGTTGCCAGCAAAAACCGCGCAATCCGCCAGGCCAGGGTGGCTTTGCCAACCCCGCGCGGACCGGTCAGCAGCCATGCATGATGGAGGCGGTCGTTAGAATAGGCGTCAAGAAATCCCGCCTCAGCGGCCCCTTGTCCGATCAATGTCCCCGTGTCGCGCGGATGGGGCGCACCTTCGGTCCGGTCCGGCTCTGGTAGCTCTTCACCGCTCATGCCAGCGCTTTCAGTGCGATATTTGCGATGTCAGCGGCCACGTCTGCAGGTGGGCGATTGCCGTCAATCACCCGGCAGCGACCCGGAAACTCTGCGGCCAGTGCCAAAAAACCGGTGCGCATCTTGTGTTGCATCCCGACGCCGAAATCTTCGAAGCGTTCTTCGTGGCCGCCCCGACCCTTTGCGCGGGCAAGGCCCATATCCGGGTCCATGTCGATTATGAAGGTCAGATCCGGTTCACGACCGATCATCAATGTATGAAGCTTGTCGACCGTCTGGCGCAGATCGCCGCGCGTCAGGCCCTGATACATGCGTGTACTGTCGGCAAAGCGGTCAGATATGACCACCTGACACGCCTTCAATGCAGGTTCAATCACGCGTTCCAGATGATCACGCCGCGCCGCGGTGAACAGTAATATCTCGGTTTCGGCTGACCATCGGTCGGGATCACCTTCCAGAACCAAGCGGCGGATTTCCTCGGCGCCGGGGCTGCCACCCGGTTCGCGGGTCAGAACAACCTGGTACCCCGAGGCGCGCAACGTATCTGCCAGCATCCGGGTCTGGGTGGATTTTCCGGATCCGTCGATGCCTTCGAAGGTAATGAACATTGCGGTTGTCAGCTTCCGATTTCGGTCATCACCCGTTCCATCAGAACGCCAAAAGCGGTGCGCACACGCGTTGTGAACCCCCCGCGCGCCACTGCCGCTTCCGCGACAAGCGGCACGGTTACAGGGTCGATGCCCGGTATGGTCACGACCATCTCAGCCAGTTTCTGGCCCAGTTCAACGGGCGCTTCGATCGGGGTGGTGTAGACCACATTCGCTTCAAGCTGGTCGCGGGCGAGAGACGGCAAGAGCAGTGACAGATCCTCTCCCACCACAAGCCCAACGCGCGATGAAGACCCGAGCCAGACATTGGCTTCGGCAATGCGGGTTCCCTTGGGGGCTACAGTCTTTTGCACAAATTCGCGAAAGGCCCAGCTTACCACACGTTCGGCTTCTTCGGCCCGCTCCCGCTCGCTGGTCAAGCCCGTCATGGCAAACACGATCCGGCGTCCGTCTTGCACCGCCGAGCCGACAAGCCCGTAACCTGCTTCTTGCGTGTGGCCGGTTTTCAGCCCGTCAGCACCAATACCAAGCTTCAACAGCGGATTACGGTTAAAGCGGTTGTCTGGCGAACGGCCGTCAAACGGGTACTCGGTCAACGCGAAATAGCCGTAATATTCGGGAAACTCGGTGATAAGGCGGGCGGACAGCCTGCCGAGATCGGCCATGCTCATCCGTTGGTTTGGATGTGGCCAGCCGCTGGAATTGGCGAATGTCGAATGGACCATCCCTAACGCCTTGGCACGCTCATTCATTTTACGCGCAAAATCCTCTTCCGTCCCCGCAAGCCCTTCGGCCACCACGACACAAGCATCGTTACCGGACAGGACAACAATCCCCTTGATCAGCTCTTCGACAGTGGGCCGATCCGTTTCATTCAAAAACATCGTCGAGCCGCCCATCGATTTGGCGCGGGTCGAAACCGCGAACTGCTCATCAAGGCGCACCCGTCCGTCCCGTAATGCCTCAAACAGCATGTTGATGGTCATGAGTTTTGACATCGACGCAGGCGGCAGCATCTCGTCCGCATTCCGTTCCAGCAGGACCGTCCCTGTTGTCACGTCATACACCCAAGCGGCCTTTGCACGGGTCTCAAAGGCCTGAGCGGGAAAGGCAAAGAGCAGCGCCATAATCGCGAAAGCTGCAAGACGGATCATCGGTCTGCTCCTGCTGTTAATTTGTGACCGGGTATGCGTCTGAGTAGCCCAATCCTTTGACCCGCGTCGTCAACGCATCGCGTTCCGCAACGCTTGCAACAGGTCCGACAACCACACGCCAAAAAGCCTTGCCATTGCTTTCGCCCGGCAATGTAGTGCCGGTAATGCCTGCTGAGCTCATTTCTTTGATGACGATGTCCGCATTTTGGGCGGATCCGTAGATTCCAATCTGAATGTAAGCACGTTCCAGGGCCGACGGTGTTGCACCTTCAGCCCGATCAATGGCCGCCGCGGCCCCGGCAATTGGATCCAGAGGTGCTTGCTCAATCGCGCCCGAGGCGATGCCGCTGGTGATTGGGGCGGCAATTGAAGCATCGTTTTTGGGTTTTTTGCGGAACAGCCCAAAGAAGCCGCCCGTTTTTCTGACCGGTTTTTCAGGCGCAGCGGTGGTTTGCAGCGCCTCTTCAATGGCTACGGCGGTCGGGTCAGCAGAGACACTTGCTGTTTCAGGCGGCACTTGCGACGCTATCTCCGCGACAGCGGCGGTCTCGTCCAGCGGTGTTTCGGTAGCGGCTTCCTCGTCAGCCAGTACTGCGGGTTCCTCAGCCGGGGCGGCCGGTTCCTGACGCCGCAGGGCCACGATATTCAGATCCGCAGGCTGTCCGGCCAACATGCCAAGCGCTTCGGCTGCGTCCGACGAGACCTGAATACTGGGGCCGGGATTATCCCGTTCTCTGCGGAACAATGCGCCGACAACGGATTTTCCATTTGCAGGGTTGCGAATGATGACGCGTTCGGGATCTGTGACACTTGAATGTGCGACCCACACGCCGCCAAGGGATGGACGCCCATCCCAAAGGCTGGCGCTGGAAAGCTGAACCACATCCGGTGCTTCGACATCCGCCGCGACAGGTGACGATGCCGATGAACGGGGCTGCGCAGACTTTGCTGTGTCTGAGGCCGCAAGTCCAAAGGGCATCTTGCCCTCTTCGCACGCGGTCAGCGTCAGCATTGCCGCGATTACCAGTGAAAACCGCGCCTTGCCTTGCCGTGTCATACCCGCCCCCGTTTTTGTGCGAACTCTGGCCGCACTTCGTCTGCCCAGAGCAAACGGGCCGGTTGTGCCACCAATGGACACCCACCCGGCCATCAAGCCCAATAGTCGCGCCGTTTCGCGCTTGGGTGCAGTGTAGCTTGTCAGTGGGCACAAGAAAAGGCCGTGCTGCGTCTCTGGCGGAAATCGGCCCGCGCCATCTTCTGGGTTGGGTTGTTTGGCCGGGTTGTGCGCTGGTGCGACCCGCTGCACCTGACGCGGTGGCCCCGTACGGAAGCGGATGCTGACGATCATGCATTGACCACTGGACGACCAAAAGGAGTGTGGTTACAAGCGGTTCCGGAACGGTCTGCGAATGGCTGCATCGGGCAAGATATCGCCCGTGAGTCAGGCGTCGGTATTCGCTCTGAATTGGTATGGAAGTGTGGCCGAGTGGTTTAAGGCTCTAGTCTTGAAAACTAGCGTACGGG
>JBARVN010000224.1:0-91278 GCA_049646285.1 Albidovulum sp.
ACGTTGCCATTTCTCTACGGTCTTTTTCGGGATCGTCGGTTTCAATGGCGTCCTTGTGGCCGATAACGTTAAGTCTCAGCAACACTATGGTCGAACGACTTCTGCCAGCAAGCCTTCTTCTGACCCAAGCCTTCTTCTGACCCAGGCAGCAAGCCTGCGCTGACAGTCGCTTTGCCGCTTATCAGCCGTTGGTGAATGTCGCAGCATCCCTCAGACCGGGCTCAATCCGGAAAAGTCCGGATTCGCAGCGCCCTAAATTATCGCCACGACATCCATAGTCCCTGCACAACCTAGCGCAGCTCATCGGGAATGGTGCAGACCGGGATTGCCACCATCTTGTGGCGGTTGGCGGAATGCATGCGCTCATAAATCGCCAGAACCTCTGTCTGCCGCGGATCAAGAGCTGAGCGCGTGCCGTCAAAGCCCATCGCCCATTCCAGCTCAGCATAGCTTGCCCCGATCTGGTCTTCATCCGTGCGGCTGTCACCCCACAGACCGTCAGTGGGCGCGGCGGACAGGATCGCCGCGTTGACGCCCAGCGCGCGGCCCAGCGCGTAGACTTCGCTTTTCATCAGATCGGCAATTGGGCTGAGATCGACGCCACCATCCCCGTATTTGGTGAAGAAACCGACACCGAAATCTTCGACCTTGTTGCCGGTGCCGACCACCAGACGCGAATGAAGCCCGGCGACATAGTAAAGCGTTGTCATGCGCAGCCGCGCGCGGGTGTTCACCATCGACATTTCGCGCAGCGCGCTGTCAGGCCCATCCGGCAGCACATCTGTCAACGTGTCGAACACCCCCGTCAAATCCACCTCGAGGCTTTCGACCGCCGCGTAGTGGTCCTTGAGGAATGCAATATGCTCCCGCGCCCGGGTGACCTGATCGGGGCTTTGGTGGATGGGCATCTCGACCACGGTCAGCGGCAAGCCGGTTCTGGCGGCAAGGGTCGAGGCGACGGCGGAATCGATGCCACCCGACACACCAATCACAAAGCCGCGCATTCCGGCCCCGGTGCAATAATCGCGCAGCCAACCGGTGATGTGGTCAATGATTGCGTCGGTTTTCATGGCGATCTACCCCTAGCGTCCTATCAATTCTTCAGTAAAGCGCAGCGGCCCGGCCTGACCGGACAGGCGCGCACGGTAGATGGGAAGGCTTTCGGCCACGCGCATCACGTAGGTCTGTGTTTCGCGAAACGGGATCGCTTCGATCCAGTCAATCGGATCGACACCCGGCCTGCGTGGGTCGCCCAACTCTGACATCCAGCGGCGCGACCGCCCCGGCCCTGCATTGTACCCAACGGCCACCAGCAGCGGCGAGTTGCCAAATTCGTCCACCAGTTCCTTAAGATAGGCGGCCCCCAACCTTGCATTATACTGCCAGTCCGATGTCAGCTTGCCACCATCGTAAGAAACGCCGACCTTCTTCGCCATCATCTTGGCCGTTCCGGGCATCACCTGCATCAGCCCGCGTGCGCCGGCGGGTGAAATGACAGCAGGGTTGAATTCGCTTTCCCGCCGCGCAATCGCCAGCGCCAGTTCCGGGCGCACGGGCAGGTCCAACCCCGACAGGGCCGGAACCGGGAAATAGGCCGCAGGCCAGATGACGCCTTTGTTGGCCGCATCCTTTGCCAGCACCAAAGCGATATGGGCCTCATTCGCCTCGACCGCCAATCCGGCAAGTGCGCCGATATCATAGCCCGACAGATCTTCGCCCAGATGCAACAAGAACCGCGCGGCCAACTGCCGGTCCCCCGCTGCGATCAACTCACGCGCGGCCAGAAGCACCGTGGAGTTGGCGAACGCGGCCCCACGCCAGTCGGGATAGGCCTCGCCGCCGATCATCGCGGGTGACAGCGGCAGGCCAACCTTTTCCGCCGACAACAGCCCGTAAAACGCCGTCGGATAGCGCGCGCCTTCGGCATAGGCGGCCTGAGCTTCGGCTTTTCGGCCCAATGCCTCATAGGCCCTGCCCTGCCAATAGCCAGCCCGCGACAGGCTGATCGGCCCATTCACGGCTTTTGCAAACCGGTCGAAATGGGCCAGCGCCACATCAGCGCGGTCGAGCTTGCGCAACGCGATGTAACCGGCAAGCCATTCCAGGTCAGCATAGTCAGAGCCTGACGTCAGATGATGCCGCGCGGCCATCTGATAGGCCCGCTCAGCTTTGCCTTCGCGCATTTCCTTGCGCGCAAGCCTGCGTCGCCAATCCGCCCATTGGGACGGATCACCAAGGCTTTGGGCGCTGTCAGAGCGTTCGAGCATAAACGTGTCGGCGCTGTCATAAAGGTTCTTGCGGATGCGCCAACGAAACCGGTCATAGGCCAGCCCACCGGATGCTGCCGCCTTTTCCGGCAACGCAGCCAGCAGATCATCCACGCCCTTTGCATCGGCCTGAAGGGCGATGCGCGCCTGTGCAATACTGCGCGTGTAGGGGCTGTTCAGCGGCAGCATCCGGCGTGCATCGCTCAGGTAACCGGACCGCAGCATTGCCGCTGTGCGCCCATCGTGGTGATCGGCAATCGCAGATCCGTGGCGGGCGATGAAAAGTGCGTGCTCTTCATCACTCATCCGAAGGCTGCGCCAGGCGCGCACCGCTTCCTCGGCGGCGGCTTTGGCCTGCCCGCTTGCCTGCAAGGCTGCAACCAGCGCCAGACTGCCGGTACCTGTTTGCGGTTTTTGCCCGGTGAAATAGGCGGTCACCATACCGGGATCATTGCTTTCGGCGATCGCAGACTCGCCTTTCTGGCGCAGCAGTGGCAGCCCGGGCCAATCCGGATACCGCGCGAGGAAGGTGAGGTACTCGCTTGCCGTGCCTTTACCGCTGCGCAGGTATTGCCAGTCAAGGATGGCACCCGCCAATGGTCCGGCAGCTCGGGCCCGGGCCACGGCCGTCGGCCAATCACCAGCGGCGGCGGCCGACAGGGCTGCGCGCAGGCCGGCCGTATCATCGGCCCTGACCGCGCCAACCGGCATCAGCAAGGCCAACGCAAAAGGGGCGGCGCGCATGAAGTTGCGGATCATTATCAGTACTGCCTCGGTTCATTTATGGGTCTTTGCGCGCCAAGATAGCGCCCCCACCGGCACCCGCAACACACAAACTTGGCAACGCCTGCCAATGCCTATAGGTTCCGCCCGATTTCAACGGGCGATTCAGGGCCCATTCACGAGGAGCGTGTCATGTTCAAAGGGTCTTTTGTTGCCCTCGTCACGCCGTTCAAGGACGGCGAGCTGGATCTTGATACGCTCAAGAAACTTGTCGAGTGGCATATCGGTGAGGGCACCAATGGCATTGTTCCGGTTGGCACCACCGGCGAAAGCCCGACACTGAGCCATGCCGAACACCACCTTGTTGTGGCCGAAGTGGTGAAAGCTGCTGCCGGGCGGGTGCCTGTGATTGCGGGCGCAGGCTCAAACAACACAACTGAGGCGATCGACCTGACACAGCACGCGGAACGCGCAGGCGCTGATGCGGCACTGGTTGTGACACCCTATTACAACAAGCCGACCCAACGCGGACTGATCGCGCATTTTACTGCCGTTCACGATGCAACCAATATCCCGATCATCATCTACAATATCCCGCCGCGCTCGGTGATAGATATGGCACCGGAAACCATGGGCGAACTGGCAAAGCTGCCGCGGATCGTCGGGGTAAAGGATTCCACCGGAAAGATCGAGCGCGTCAGCCAGCAACGCGCAAGCTGTGGGGCCGATTTCGTCCAGCTTTCGGGCGAAGACGCCTCTGCCCTTGGCTTCAATGCCCATGGAGGCTGCGGTGCGATATCCGTCACTGCGAACGTAGCGCCGCGCCTCTGCGCCGCGTTTCAGGCAGCGACGCTGGCCGGGGATTATGCTAAGGCGCTTGGCTATCAAGACCGGCTGATGCCCCTGCATGAAGCGATCTTCATCGAACCGGGGCTGGCAGGGGCCAAATACGGCCTGTCGCAGCTTGGCCATTGCCGGGACGAGGTGCGCCTGCCGCTGACAACGCTTCTGCCCGAGACAAAGGCCAAGATCGACGCAGCCATGCGCCATGCAGGCCTGGTGACCTAACCACCTGACATGGGTCCAGTATTGTCCGCGTCCGGTGCAGATCGGGGGCGGCCCATCGGCTGAAATTGGCCGCATCGCCAACCGGCGTGGAAAAAAGACGATTCTTCTGGTAGAATGACCCCACATTATATCATCGAAGGATTGTATTTATGTCCCTGTTTATCAAACCCGCTGCGGTTGCCTTGGCAATGATGATCGCAACCCCATCTGATGCTGCGACCTACAATTTCACACTTGATACCGTTGCAGGCACGTTTGACGCGCCTGTCGGTGGCGGAGTGATCAGCGCCTTTTCCGTCACCTTGGGTGGGGCGTTGTTCAGCACATTGGGCCTTGGTGCTGCAGCACCGGTCTATAACCCCATCCTGAACACGCTCAACAACATGATGGATGTTGAGTTCCGCGGCGTCGGACAGACCACAGGTCATGTCTTTAACTCCACGGCGTCGGGACAATGCCCCATTGGCCAATGCGCGCTGCAACTGTTCGATACCATCGGGGGCATCCAACCGCCCGAGTATCTGGCGTTCAATACCGTGACCTTCCAGAATGTCGCCTTCGGCTTTTACGCGATTGATCCCAACCCGGTCGGAGCCGCGGTGCCACTTCCGGCAACCGTATGGCTGATGGGGCTGGGTCTGGCAGGGCTGGGTTTTGGCGCACGGCGCAAGAAGTGTCGCGATACCTGACACCGCAGCGCATATGGCGGGTTCAGGCCCCCGCGCTCTGTTTCGGTTATAAGATCAACACTGCGCGGCCGGGCCAAGCCGCGCGGATCAAATAATATGGCTTCCCCTTTGCGCTTCAAGCGACATAATTAGCTTTGAATTCGCAAAGAGGTGGACCCATGAATGCCGACCTGATCCTGACCAATGCCCACATACTGACAATGGACCGGGAGCGGCCGCGCGCCGAGGCTATTGCGCTGGCGTCTGGGCGGGTGTTGGCACTGGGGACACGCGCCGAGATCGAGGCATTGGCGGGACCGGCCACTGAAATCATGGACTGCAAGGGGGCGACCCTGCTGCCCGGATTTGTCGAAAGCCACCTGCATCTGGTGTTGGGCGGCGCTGAGTTGGCACATCTGCAATTGACCCACATTGAAGGCGAAGCGGCGCTGACAAAGGCGTTTCATGAATTTGCCGCGCGCCATCCCGAACGGCCATTGTTGATGGCGCAGGGGGGGGATTACACCATGCTCGATCATCCGATGACCCGGCATGATCTGGATAAGATCATCGCCGACCGACCGATTGCCATCGGCTCACATGATCATCACACGGTGTGGGCCAACACCGCCGCGCTGACCGCCGCAGGGTTGTTGCACGGCGCTGAAATGCCACACGGCCATGAGGTGGTTATGGGCGGTGACGGTCTGGCCACAGGGGAGCTTCGCGAGTTTGAGGCCTTCGCCGCGGTCATCGCCCTTGGTGGCGAAGCCCGTCTAAACTTGGGCATCGCCACGGGTGAGGAACCCTCTCCCCCTCCTACCGATGCGGAACGCGCCACAGACCGCGCCAAGATTGCCGTAGGTATGGCCCATGCCGCCCGCCACGGGATCACCTCGATGGTGAATATGGACGGCAACCGCTATACGCTGGAATTGCTGCAAGAAATGCAGGCCGCCGGTGAGTTGACAGCACGGATCAAGGTGCCGTTCCACTTCAAGCCGCATATGGATCTGTCCGCGCTTGACCGCGCCGAGGATATGACCCGCGATTTCGATGATGAGTGGCTCAGCTCAGGCTTTGTGAAAATGTTCATGGACGGGGTGCTGGATAGCGGCACTGCCTTCCGGTTGGACGACTATCCCGACCAGCCCGGCCACCGCTCCGTGCCACTGTTCCCTGGGCCGCGCTTCAACCAGATCGCAACCGAGGTCGACCGGCGCGGGTTGCAGATAGCGGTCCATGCGATCGGTGATGCAGCCGTCCGCACGACCATTGACGGATATGAAGCCGCCCGGCGCGCCAATGGCCCGCGTGACAGCCGCCACCGGATCGAACATATCGAGATGATCGACCGGGCCGATGTTCCGCGCCTTGGCGCCCTTGGCATCACCGCCTCGCTGCAACCACCGCATGCGCCGGGGGCAATGGATTTCGGCCTCTACCCAACCGTTGACGTGATCGGCAGGCACCGGCTGAAGGACGCGTTCTTGTGCCGTACGTTGGCGGATGCGGGCGCGCCGATTGCCTTTGCGTCCGACTGGCCGGTCACAGACATCTCAGTTCTGCGCGGCATCGGCGCCGAGCTGAACCGCGCGGCCTATGACGCGCCGGGGGCGGGTGACGAGCGCCTTGGACTGATGGAAACCTTGCATGCCTACACCGCAGGTGGTGCCTGGGCTGCGCACCGCGACCATGTGACAGGCACATTGAAACCCGGTCTTGCGGCAGATGTCGTGGTCTTGTCCGGTGATATCGAAGCTGTCGCACCCGAAGATATCGCCAAGATGAGTGTCGCCCTGACGATCTGCGGCGGGCGCATCACCTACAAAGCTGACTAAACCGCGTCCAGCGCGGCCTTGAGATCGGCCCAAAGCGCCTCTGCCGGTTCGCAGCCAACCGAAAGACGCACAAAGCCCGGTGGAACCGCATCACCCCACCGCGCGCGGCGCTCGGCTGAGCTGTGCACCCCTCCGAATGACGTGGCCGGGCGCAGATATTGGCAGGCTGCGATGACCTCTTCGGCCACGGCCTCACTGGCAAGAGTGACCCCTATCAAAAAGCCAAAGCGGCGCATTTGCTGCACTGCAAGCGCGTGGCCGGGATCGGTCGGCAGCCCCGGATATCGGACCTGCTGCACGGCAGGATGATCAGAAAGCCGTGCGGCAATGATACCGGCGGTGGTGCACATCCGATCAAACCGCACCTCAAGCGTTTCAAGCCCGCGATGCGCCAGCCACGCCTCGAACGGGCCGGGGATTGCGCCGGACAGTTTGCGCCATTCTTTCAGGGCGGTCATCACATCTGTGTTCCGGCTGGCGACATGGCCGAACAAGAGGTCTGAATGGCCATTCACCGCCTTCGTGTCAGCCGAAATCACAATATCAGCGCCCAGATCCAATGGGTTCTGCCCCAAGGGGGTCATCGTGGTGTTATCAACCGCGCAGATCCCACCCGCCGCGCGGACCCGTTCTGAGACCTCGGCAATGTCGATCAGGTCCAGTCCGGGGTTTGACGGCGTTTCGACAAAGACCAGCGCGAATCCTTCAAACCCGCCTGAGGCAAATTCAGTTGTCGGGCGTTCCTCAATCACAATGCCCAACGGGCACAGAAAGCGGGCGGCCAGGGCGCGGGTCGCGTAGTATCCGTCACTTGGCAACAACAGTCTGTCACCCGCCTTCAAAAGCCCGAAGAATACCGCTGAAATCGCCGCCATTCCCGAGGGGAACGCCAAACAAGGCGCGCCCTCAAGATGGGCCAGCGCATGTTCAAAGCCTGCCCAAGTGGCATTGTCCACGCGTCCGTATTGCGCCACGCCTGCCGGGTCGCCGGGCAGGTGATACATCGACGCCATCGTCAGTGGCATTGGCACCGGATCGCCTTTGGCCAGCCCTGCCCCGCGCAGATGCAAAAGCTCTGCCGCCTTTGTTGCGTCTTCAGATGTCATGTTCGGCCCCTCGCGTGGTTGCGCAACTCTAGCCCGGCTTTGTCCGGGGCGGAAGGCACCGTCACATCCGTCACATCCGTCAGTTATGCGGCAAGAGATCCGGCACGATGGTTACAATACCCGGGAACGTCCACAAGATTGCAAGTCCGAGAACTTGAATCAACACAAAGGGCACGATCCCTCGGTAAATCTGCGCTGTGGTGACACTGGCCGGTGCCACCCCACGCAGATAAAACAGCGCAAATCCGAAAGGCGGCGTCAGGAATGATGTTTGCAGGTTCACCGTGATCATGATCGTCACCCAAGATGGATCATAAGTACCGCCATAGATTACCGGGCCTACAATGGGCACGACGATGTAGATGATCTCAAGGAAGTCGAGCACGAAGCCCAGCACAAATAGCACCAGCATCACGATCAGGAAGGCCGTCCATTCTTGTTCAAAGGACCGCAGGAACGATTGGATATAATGTTCGCCCCCGAACGAAATCAGCACCAGATTCAGGATCTGCGAGCCGATGAGTATGGTAAAGACCATCGAAGTGACTTTTGCGGTTTCACGTACGACGGGCGGCAGCACGGCAGCCCGAAAAAGCACCCAACAGGCATAAAGAATGCCGAAAAGCGCGAAGAAATACGCAGCACGTGCGACGTAATAGGCGATGAGATCGGCCAGAGGCACCTCGACCCGGTTGATACGCAGATCAAAGTTGATACCGACCAAGATCATGATCACCACGGCAAACGAGGTTGCAATGATCAAGGCGCCGCTTTTCTGGTCATCGCGAAGCCGCCGGTAGGCCGCCAGCAAAAGCGCGCCCCCTGCCCCAAGCGCTGCCGCCGGTGTCGGATTGGTGATGCCGCCCAGAATGGATCCCAGCACCGCAATGATCAGCACCAGCGGCGGAAACACCACCCGCACCAGATCATTATGCGCCATACTCCCCGCGCCCGCGGCACAGCCGTAAAGTGCCAGCGCGAAGGGGACCGCGAGGATCAAAAAGCTTTCCCCTGCCCCCAGCGTCGGCGCGATCAGCACCGCATCGGCCACCAGCCCCAGTACCACACCCGCCGCACCGATGATCAGGGGCCTCGGGTCAGCCGTCGGTGAGATGCCGCGCGCCATGACAAGCACAAGACCGAGCAGGATGAACAGCACCGCCACACCTGTCCCGATCGGTGGCGCGTCATCGATCTTTGCCGCAAGGGCTGCCTGAACTTCCTCCGCCGAGCGCTTTTGGCTTGTGGCCACACCGCCCGCAGCCTCAATTTCAGCTTGCTCGGCAACAGCCGTGTCCCACGTCTCTTGCCCGTGCAATTCGATCATCGAGGCTTGGCATTGTTCCGACACCCGCGTGCGCAGCGATGCGGTTTGGCCGGCGTCGGTATAGCTGTCAACAGTCAGGTTCTGCGACCCGATCAACCCGACCTGACCGGCCAATATCGCACCACCGATCAGCGCCAGAGGTGCCAGCACGAACCAACGCAGCGCTTCGGAACGGGTAACCACTTCGCCTCCGACAGTGGTCTGCAAGACCGGCGGCGCCTTTGACGGATTATATAGCGCATAACAAAACGCATAGAGCCCGTAGAGAAACGCCAGCATGATCCCCGGCAGCAATGCCGCCTGAAAAAGCGTACCGACCGACAAAACCGCAGCCTCTCCCAGATAGGTCAGCGCATCCCCGCACCCCGCGGCCGAAGCACGGATTTCCTGGCCCGCCGCGTAAAGATCGCCAGCAAGCGTGCCCAAAAGCACAATGACAATTGACGGCGGTATGATCTGACCAAGCGTGCCTGAGGCCGCGATCACGCCTGTAGCCAGTTCCGGCGAATAATTATTCTTCAGCATTGTCGGCAAGGACAGCAACCCCATTGTCACCACGGTGGCCCCGACAATCCCGGTTGAGGCTGCAAGAAATGCCCCAACAACAACGACCGATACCGCCAGGCCTCCGGGCAAGGGGCCGAACACCCGCGCCATGGTGGTCAACAGATCATTGGCAATTTTTGAGCGTTCAAGCGTGATCCCCATCATCACAAACATCAAAACCGCCAGCAGTGTTTCGATCGACTGACCGGCAAAGACACGTTCGTTCATGCGGTTGACGATAAAACCCAGGTTGCGGTCCAGCGCCACTTCCCAGCCTTGCGGGAAGAGCGGCTCAAATGAGCGGGGAAGGTCCGGGTAGTTGAATTTTGATATCTCAAGCTCGGACACACCTTGGGCAACCAGCGCGCGGTAGCCGTCAGTGCCCTTGTCCACGAATTCGTGGACCAACAGGCCCGAGCTGTCCAAGGAAGCGATGATGGCAAAGGCGATGATGCCCGCGCCCCCCAGTGCAAAGGCCACCGGAAAGCCCGACAAAATGCCCGCGAACAGGCTGAGGAAAACGATGATCAGGCCAATCTCGACGCCGTCAAATCCCAAGAACATGTCTCATCCGTCCCTTAATGCGTGCCTTCATAGGCTTCTTCGCCTGCGCCGAGCGTGTCTTTGTCGTGATATTTGCCCTCGGAGTCTGGCCCTTCGATCAATTCCAGAAGGTTGCGCCAGAAAAAGGCCATGGCTTGCAGAACTGTCAGCATCACAAAGCTGAGGATCAGGACTTTGAACAAGAAATAGGCGTCAAATCCGTTCGGAGAAAAGCCGATGGTCTCAACCTTCCAGCGCAAGGCCCGTGCCTTCAAAAGCAGCTTTTCAAGACTGTCGGACGCCGATGCATTGGGCACCACCATGACCCGCCAGAAAAAGAACCACGCAAACATCCATGTCAGCGCCGCAACCGGCAGCATAAAGAACAGCGAGCCGCCCATATCGATCAGCTTTTTTGTCCGATATGAGACATTGGCATAGACAAGATCGACGCGCACATGCCCGCCTTGAATGAACGTATAGGTGACACACAGTGCCACGATCATCGCGTTCCACAACTTCAGCTCTTCAGACCACCACGACAGATCGCGGCTAAAACCAATGCCGAAGATCCCAAGTTCAATCGAGGCCACCGAAAAGATCCGTTGCAAGAAAACGATGACGATTTGCTGAAAGACCATGATCAGCCCAACCCAGGCCACGATCCGGCCCAAGCCGTTGGCAAAACCTTCCAGACCGCGCACATAGGCCCACATGATCGGCCTGCGCCAAAGGCCGATGGCCGTCAGGATCAAGAACAACAAAAGCAGCACAAACAGCAGCTCGGACGACGCGCCATAATAGATAAAGCGCATCAGCGCCTCTTTGGCCTCGGTCGTCTCAAGCTTGCCGATTTCAGGCACCCAGCCCAACCAGACGCCCGGATGGGTCAGAGCATAAAAGAGATTGGCAAAAGCATTGAGAATATTGGCGAAAAGCCATGTGACGGCATCGACCATCTTATCCCCCCTGAGATCCGGCGCGGGTTCTGCCCCCCATCCGGAAAATGCCCCCCGGCCCGCAAGCCGGAGGGTGAATATTAGCGCCTGGGCTGGATCAGCCCAGAACCCGGTCGCGCTGCGCGGTATACGCACCGTCAGATTTTTTGATCCAGGCCGAAGACGATTTGAGCGAAGCTGAATAGCTGTCATAGATCTTTTTGTAGATCTCATCACCCATGTTTTCGGCATGCACTTCTGCCGATGCTGTCCCGAAGGCATCCCAGACCGAATCCGGGAATTCCAAAGTTTTGACACCCGCCGCTTGCAAACGCGTCAGCGCCGCCGAGTTGTTCGACAGGAATTGCGACAGGTTGTGCTGGTGCGCTTCGCCTGATGCAATTTCATAGATCTTCTGCTGGGCTGGGGTGAGGCTGTCAAAAACATCGCGGTTCATGGCAAGGCTCAGACCTGCGCCGGGCTCATGGAAGCCTGCGGTGTAGTAGATCTTGGTGATTTCCTGGAAACCGGCCTTTTCATCCGCCCAAGGTCCGATCCATTCGGTCCCGTCAATCGCGCCCGAAGACAGGGCTTGATAAACTTCGCCGCCCGGAAGGTTCTGCACGGATGCACCAAGCTTGCCCAGCGCCTTGCCGCCCAGACCCGGCATACGGAACTTCAAGCCGTTAAAGTCTTCCGGCCCGTTGATTTCCTTGCGGAACCAGCCGCCAGCCTGTGCGCCGGTATTACCGGCAAGGAAGGACTTGAGACCAAAGATCTGACCAAGCTCATCATGGAAATCGGCGCCGCCGCCATGATAGTACCAATTCACCAGTTCCTGTGCGGTCATACCCATCGGCACCGATGTAAAGAACGCATAGGCCGGATGCTGACCGACGAAGTAATAATCAGCGCCGTGATACATGTCCGCCTGCCCTGAGGTGACGGCATCAAACACTTCAAACGCACCAACAAGTTCACCGGCCGCTTTCAGGTCAACCGTTAGCTGGCCGTCTGTCATCGCGGTGATCGAGTCTGCACAGCGCTGGGCTGCGTCATGAACGCCGGCAAGGCCGCGGCCCCACGTGGTAACCAGCGTCAATGTACGGTTGCCTTGCGCATACATCGGCGCTGCAAGGCTGGTGGCTGCGGCAGCGGTCGCACCGCCAACGGTGGCCTTCGTCAAAAATGAACGACGATCCATATTGTGTCTTCCTCCCGGTAAATGCCCACCCGATTTCGCCGGGCGGATCAATACAACTGGTGATGAGACTAGCCACGGAAGTTGGCGCTGAAAATACCGAATACTACGTAGAACGCCCGATTTCCGGCCTCAAACTGAGGCTAAATTGACCTCGGCCGGTGATATTCGTGCAGTTTATCAACTTTCCCCTTTCACTTGACATAGGGCCAGATTGGGGTGCTCTTCGCGTCGACGTCGGGAAGGCGCAAAAAGGGATAAGGCGCAATGCGCGCGAATTGGGAACGATTTCAAGCGGCGTTGCGGCTCAATTACGGGCAGAAGATCTATCTTCTGGCCACGCTTCCCCTGATCCTTGCCGCTACGGCCATTGCCCTTTTGGTGCTTGATCAGTCTCGCAAACTGGCCGAGCGTGAAATTGCGGGGCTTGAGGCGCAGCTGATCTCGGCCAAAAAAGAAGAGCTGCGCAACTATATCAACCTGGCGCGCACCGCCGTTGGCTTTATCTATGGAAATGCGCTGCCAAGTGACGAGGCGGCCAAAACCGAAGTGGCGCAAATTCTGGCAGCGATGCTTTACGGGCAGGACGGGTATTTCTTTGTCTATGATTATGAGGGCAACAATATCGTCGCGCCCCGTCAGACATGGCTGATTGGTCGTAACTGGGCGGGCTTGGGCGATGCAACGGGCATTCCCATCGTCAGTGAGATGATCGAAACCGCCCGACAAGGCGGCGGCTATCATGCCTATGTCTGGCCGAAACCCTCGACCGGGAAAGAAGCTCAGATGATCTCATATGTCGTGGGGCTGCAAGATTGGCGCTGGGCCATCGGCACCGGCGTTTTCGTGGATGATGTGCTTGTGTCGGTCGCAGCCGCTCGGGCCGAGACCGAAACACGGATCCGCCGGACATTCGGCTGGATCGCCGCCATCGCCCTGGGGTCAGTTCTGCTGGTTTTTGCCAGCGGCATGGGCATTACGGTGCGTGAACGCCGCCTTGCCGACGTGAAACTGAAACGGCTGACCCAGCGCATCATTGACACCCAAGAAGAAGAGCGTGGACGGGTTGCGCGCGAATTGCACGATTCCATCAGCCAGATCCTTTTAGGTGTGCGCTATGCATTGGAACTGGCCCGGCGGCGGTTAAAGCTGGGCGATGCCAAGGCCGAGGGCAGCCTGACATCGGGGATCGAGCATCTGAACGGGGCGATTGGGGAGGTACGCCGCATCAGCCGCGACTTGCGCCCCGGCGTGCTGGACGATCTGGGGCTTGGACCCGCGCTGCAATCCTTGTGCGAAGATTTCGGGCGCCGGACCGGGATAGATGTGGCGTTTGAAACCGTGGTGTTTCGCAATCGACTGGACGGCGAAGCCCGAATCGCCCTTTACCGCATCGCTCAAGAGGCGCTTACCAACATTGAAAAACACGCAGGTGCCACCAAAGTCAGCCTGATGGTCCGGGGCCACAATCATGGCGCTGTCCTGAAGATTGAAGACAATGGCCACGGCCTGCCGCAGGGCCCGGGAATGAATTCGGCCGAAACCGGGCTTGGTTTGCGCAATATGGCCGAACGGATGGAACAGCTTGACGGACATTTACGCATATCATCCTCGCGCAACGGCACAATCATCGAGGCACAGGTACCGCTGACCCATATGCTCCCCCCGGCAGGGAAACCCGCACGAGGAAAGGATAAAGAATGACACCACCCACCCGCGTTTTGATTGTCGATGACCACCCGATGGTGGCCGATGGCATCCGTGCCATCCTTGAGACATACGAAGATATTTGCGTGGTCGGCACCCTTTCTAACGGGCGCGAAGCCGTCGATCAGGCGGCCGCGTTGAAGCCCGATGTGATCTTGCTCGATTTGAACATGCCGCTGCTGAACGGTCTGGCGGCCACCGAAATTTTGCTGGAACGCGACCCTGAAACACGCATTCTCATTCTGTCCATGCATGACAGCCCGGAATATATCTCTACGGCTCTGCGCCACGGGGCGATGGGCTATATTCTCAAAGATGTGCCCACCGAAGACATCAAGGCCGCGATTGATAAGGTCATGGGCGGTGAGCGTTACTTGTGCACCGGCGCCACCGAAAGCCTGCGCCCCGGCACAGCGGACGGGCGCGAGCCGCTGACCGACCGTGAGCAGACCATCTTGCTGGAGCTGGCGCAGGGCAAATCGAACAAGGATGTGGCGACCGAGTTGGACATTTCCGTCCGCACGGTCGAAACCCACAGGAAAAACATCAAACGCAAACTTGGCATTTCCACAACCGCCGGGCTGACGCGCTATGCGATGGAGCATGGTGTTTTGCAGGGCACCGGCAAGGGGGTTTGACCGAAACCTCCCGGGGGGCCAAAAAGCGTGGGCATCGGCTGACGGTCGCCACGGAGGCAATGCGTCCGGCACAGGCAGATGATATGGATCTGGACCGTGGGGACCGGCGGCGTTTGTCCAACCCGATTGTCAGCGCTGGGTCAGGATGACGCCCGCAGCCATCAGGCCAAGCCCGGCCAGCAGCATGACCGACGCGTATTTGACTGTCTCAACAGTCATATGTCGGCACTTAAGGCTTTCGCCTGCGCCCGATATTCAGCGACTGGCAGCCCACCGACCCCCCAATCGGCCATCTCAACTTCATCAATGACGACAAAGGTCGTTGCCGGGTTCTTGTCGAGAACGCGAACAAGCAAATCGCTCACCCCCTTAATAAGCTCGGTTTTCTGTGCGTTTGTAGTACCCTCACGGGTGATCTTAATGTTGACGTAAGGCATTGCCCTTCCTTTCATTCAGTTTTCGCGTATCTCGTAGTGAAAGACCTTCGAAATGATCTGCCAGCGCCCTTCATCAAGGATTAGTGTCAGGCAGTCAGTGAAGTACCTCTCTCCAATCGCGCAATTCACTCTTGCCGTCGCGGTGGCAGGGCCGGCAAAGGCGATCTCGACGATCTGATCGGCCCTCGCCTCACCCCGCGCGGCAGGCGCGGGGCGGGCGTCGACAATGGGGAAATATTCCGCCATGGTTCGGTAGAGCAGCGCGCCTTCTGTCATCGAGACATACTGCGCGCGCGGGTGAAACACGCGGGCCAGCCGCGTTGTATCACTATGATAAAGACCGTCGAAATATTCACCGATAACGGCAGCGACGGCGGAAAAATCTTCGGTCATTCACATAGCTCCTTCGGTCAGATCAGGCCTTCAGCCTTCATCGCGGCCTGCGTGGCAGGACGGGCCGCGACACGCCCGACATAAGACTTCAGGTTCGGCCACCCATCTAGCGCGATCCCGGTGAAGTTCGCCCAGTTCGACACGGTGAAAGCGTAGGCATCGGCCACGGTAAAATCGGCACCGGTCAGATAGGCACGGCCGTCAGACAATTTGGATTCGAGCCATTCGAACTTTTTCGCGACATTCGTGCGCGCGGCGTCCTTCACGGTGTCGTCACCACCGCCAAACAATGGCGAAAAGGCCACGTGAAGCTCACTGCCAACATAATTCAGCGCCTCGTTGACGCGGGCACGCGCCATCGTTCCGGCCTTGGGCGCAAGCGCCCCGGACCCGGCGCGATCAGCGGCGAATTGCAATATCGCGGGCCCCTCGGTCAGGATTTCGCCTTCGTGCTCCAGAACGGGCACCTTACCCTTGGAATTGAGCGACCAGAAATCCGTGCCGGTTTCCGTCTTCTTGGCAGCACCGTCGACGCGTTCAATCTCGAACGGCTGGCCGATCTCTTGCAAGACGATATGGGACGCCATGGAGCACGCGCCGGGGGAGTAGTAAAGTTTCATAATATCCTCATGGGTGTTTGTTGATGACATGGGTAACATAACACTATCTGATTACCTTTTGATACCATGCATCTTGAAGTAACCCGCATTTTAAGGTAACCGATTGGTAACTTCGGAGGGACAGATGTCGTTAAAGCGTCGCAAAAATGCAGTGCCCAACCCGCATTGCCCGCTATCCGCGTGCATGGCATTGATAGGGGCGGCCTGGACGCCCAATGCAATCTGGTACCTTTCGGGCGGCCCAAGGCGGTTTTCCGAGCTGAAATCAGACATGGCGCCAGTGTCGGCAAAAATGTTGTCGCAACGGCTGCGCGAGATGGAAGAAAACCGGCTGGTGATCCGTCGCGTCGTACCCACGTCTCCGCCATCGGTCGAATATGAACTGACACCGCTTGGGATGGAGCTGTTGCCGGCAATCAAGGCGATTGCCGCTGTTGGCATGAAGCTGAAAGAACAAGCGGCGCCCGCGCCCGCATAGGGCTGATCCGTCTGGCTTCGGATATTTTACTCTAAGTTCGCCTGGCGCGAAATCTATTGGCTACGGATGGCCTGCCAAGACGGTATCACGATCGAAACCGGGCAATATTGCGCATTTGTTCCCCTTGCAAACCGTGCCGCCATACCGATCTTGTGTGTGAAGCCAATCCGGAGCCACATGTGACTTATTTTCTGTTTTTTCTTGGCCTTGTGGCTCTTTTTGTCGGCGGTGAGTTTCTGGTGCGCGGTGCGGTGGGCGTGGCGCGGCGTTTCCATGTGCCGCCCCTGATCATCGGCTTGACGGTCGTGGGGTTTGGTACGTCTACACCGGAATTGCTCGTCTCCGTTCAGGCAGCACTTGGTGGCGTGCCTGCGTTGGCCCTTGGCAATATCATCGGCTCAAACATCGCGAATATTTTGCTGATCCTCGGGGCTACAGCGCTGATTATGCCTGTGCCCTTGCCTCTCAAGGGAATGGAGCGGGATTTTGCGACCGTGATCGGCGCAACTTTGCTGCTTTGGGCGATGCTGGCGGGAGGTACCGTGTCGCGGCTTGAGGGCGGGATATTGGTGGTCGGACTGATTGCCTATCTGACGATGAGCCTGCGCGGCGCCGCCGGATCCGCCATACCAGAACATGGGGAAAGCTTTTCCGCGCCCCTTTGGAACAGCCTCGGCTATGCCTTGGCCGGTTTGATAATCCTGATGGTCGGCGCGCACCTGCTGGTTGAAAACGCGTCGGTCATTGCGCGAAGCTTTGGCGTCAGCGAAGCGGTCATCGGGCTGAGCATCGTCGCCATCGGCACATCCCTGCCCGAGCTTGCCACCTCTGTCATGGCCGCCTTTCGCGGTCATCCGGAAATTGGTGTCGGAAACATTTTGGGATCATGCATCTTCAACATCCTCGGAATTCTGGGGATCACCGCTTTGGTTACGCCGATTCCCGTGGACCCGCGCTTTGCCGGGCTGGATATGGGGCTCGCCTTGGCATCGGCCTTGGCCATGCTTGCCTTTTCCGCGCTGCCGGGGCGGATCGGACGCATAGGGGCCGTTGCATTGCTGGTCACCTATGGCGGCTACATGAGCATGCTTTAATTGGCTTCGATCGTGACCAGATTCGCGTTTCTTTCACCTGATCCGGGGCAAAACGAAAGAAAAGTAGCAATAATTAAGCCGCAGCGACACATTATTACGAATTTTGCCGGTTGACGCCCCTGTTCCGGCTGGTAATGTCCCCGACGCAGCATCAAAGGACGTGAGAGCTATGGCTCAGATCCTCGTACTTCTAAGGACAAGGCGCATGGGCCGGTAACGGTTGACCATAATGGGTTCCCATGCGCCTCCGGAAGAAAAGCCGGGGGTTTTTTGTTGCTGGATGAGAATGTTGGATGAAGAGAGAGAATTAAGATGTCACGGCAGATGACCGGAGCAAGGATGGTGGTTCAGGCGCTGAAGGATCAGGGCGTCGAGGTGGTCTTTGGCTATCCCGGTGGCGCGGTCCTACCGATCTATGATGAGATCTTTCAGCAAAACGACATCCGCCACATCCTTGTACGGCACGAACAAGGTGCTGTGCATATGGCCGAAGGCTATGCCCGTTCTACCGGCAAGCCGGGTGTGGTTCTGGTAACCTCTGGCCCAGGCGCCACAAACGCCGTGACCGGCCTGACCGACGCGCTGATGGACAGCATTCCGCTGGTCTGCCTGACCGGGCAAGTACCCACATTCATGATCGGAACAGACGGGTTTCAAGAAGCGGATACCGTGGGCATCACACGCCCCTGCACCAAGCATAACTGGCTGGTCAAAGAAACCGACAAGCTGGCTGAAACGCTGCATCAGGCCTTTCATGTCGCCACGTCGGGCCGCCCCGGCCCGGTGCTGATCGACATTCCCAAGGATGTGCAATTTGCCACCGGCTCCTATAGCGGCCCGCGCGAGGCGAAGGTCAGCCACTACCACCCAAAGGTAAAGGGCGATCTGGCGAAGATCACCGAACTGGTGGCGCTGATGGAAAAGGCCGAACGCCCGGTTTTCTACACCGGCGGCGGCGTGATCAATTCCGGGCCCGGTGCCAGCCAGCTTTTGCGTGAACTGGCGGATGCAACGGGCTTTCCGGTTACCTCGACGCTGATGGGCCTTGGCGCTTATCCCGCTTCGGGCAAAGGCTGGATCGGAATGCTGGGCATGCACGGGCTTTATGAGGCGAATCTGGCCATGCATGGCTGCGATCTCATGATCAATCTCGGTGCGCGGTTCGATGATCGGATCACGGGTCGGCTTGCCGATTTCAGCCCGAAGTCGAAGAAAGCCCATGTTGATATCGACCCTTCCTCGATCAACAAGGTCATCCATGTTGACCTCGCGATCACCGGCGATGTCGGCCATGTGCTTGAAGACCTGTTGAAGGTCTGGAAATCGCGTGGTCGCAAGACCAACAAGGACGGGCTGGCCAAATGGTGGGGGCAGATCGAGCAGTGGAAGCTGAAGCGCTGCCTCAGTTACAAGAACTCCGACAAGACCATCAAACCGCAATACGCACTGGAACGGCTTGAAGCACTGACCAAAGGCCGCGACCGCTATATCACCACCGAGGTGGGCCAGCATCAGATGTGGGCCGCGCAATACCTGAACTTTGACGAACCGAACCGTTGGATGACAAGCGGCGGCCTTGGCACGATGGGCTACGGCTTTCCTGCATCCATCGGTGTGCAGGTGGCGCATCCCGATGCGCTGGTGATCAATGTCGCGGGCGAGGCGTCATGGCTGATGAATATGCAAGAAATGGGCACCGCGACGCAGTTCCGCACGCCGGTAAAGCAGTTCATCTTGAACAACGAACGGCTGGGCATGGTGCGCCAATGGCAAGAACTGCTGCACGGCGAACGCTATTCACATAGCTGGTCAGAAAGTCTGCCCGATTTCGTCAAGCTGGCCGAGGCTTTCGGCTGGAAGGGCATCCAGTGCAAGGATCCCAAGGACCTTGATGACGCGATCATGGAGATGCTGGAGTATGACGGGCCGGTCTTGTTTGATTGTCTGGTGGAAAAGCATGAAAACTGCTTTCCGATGATCCCATCGGGCAAACCGCATAATGAAATGTTGCTGGGGGATTCCGATACCGCAGGGGCAATCAAGGCCGGGGGCGCGGTTCTGGTATGACCCCCCGGGGGCGCTGCCCCCGGACCCCGAGGTATTTTTGAACAGAAGAAGGCAGAGGCGCATATGTCCGCATTGAAAATCAAAAAGGGCGCAACCAGCCATTCGGCCTATGACCTGCGCGACCCGAATGCTGAAGTGATCGAAAGCCATACACTTGCGGTGCTGGTCGACAACGAGGCTGGGGTTCTGGCGCGGGTGATCGGATTATTTGCAGGGCGCGGGTATAATATCGACAGTCTGACGGTGGCCGAGGTGGACCATACCGGGCACCGAAGCCGGATTACCGTGGTGACGCGCGGCACACCCGCGGTGATCGAGCAGATCAAGGCGCAGCTTGGGCGGCTGGTGCCCGTACATGAGGTGCATGACTTGACAGTGGAAGGCCCCAGCGTTGAGCGGGAGCTGGCGCTGTTCAAGGTGGCTGGAACCGGCGAAAAGCGTGTTGAGGCGCTGCGTCTGGCGGATATATTCCGGGCCAATGTCGTCGATTCAACGCTGGAAAGCTTCGTATTTGAGCTAACCGGAACACCGGAAAAGATCGACGCATTTGCCGAGCTCATGCGCCCCTTGGGCCTGAATGACGTGGCACGCACCGGCGTTGCAGCCTTGTCACGCGGCACCTGATAGCGGATGCGGGACCCCGGCGGAGTGGCTGGGGAAAGGGTGAAGCCGGAGCCCCGCATCCTGACGGGGTTAGCCGTCGTTCACAAGCACACCGGCCGCGACTGCCGAGCTGAGCTCGGCATCATCCACGGCGCCGTCGCCATTGACATCAATTGCTGCGAATTGGTCTTCCGTAAGGTTGGCATAGCCCGCCTGCAATTCGGTCATCGACAGGGAACCGGTGCCATCCGCATCCAGATCCGAGACGCTCTGTGCGAACGCCATTCCGGTGGATGCAAGCCCTAGCGCGAGGGTGATAGCCAGTTTCTTCATCGGATCGTCTCCTTGATCGTCTTTGATAAGAGGAAGCGTTTTGCCGTCCTCACTAAGAAGGACGCGTGCGGCGGCGGTTTATTCCCGCGCCAATTCAGCCATCCATACAACACGCGGCCCCTTGCCGATGGGGCACGGCTGAACGGGCAGGAACTCGCCTGAAAGACGATCAAAACAGCGGCGGATGATGGCTTGGCGGAAAGCCCCCACCTTGTCACAGGTCACGATTTTCCCAATCTCTTGGGGGAACAGGAGTGTGCCATGACCCTATCACCATCCCCAAAAGACAGTGCGGCTGAGCTGGTTGCCTTGATCCCTGAACTCAACCGGCTGTCCCGGCGATTGTCGCGTGACCCGGCGGCTGCGGATGATCTGGTCCAAGATGCCCTTTTGCGGGTCTGGGCCAAGCTGCGGTCGGGAACCGATGTTGAAACGCTGAAACCCTATCTTCTGACGGCTGCGCGAAATCTGGCGCGCAGACCGTATCAAAGACCGCTTTCATTGGAGGACGCCCCCGAACCCGAGGCTGTGTCAGACATGCCAGGCCGCATGGCGCTTAGGGATGTCGCGAGTGTGCTGTCGCGCTTGCCCGAAGCGGAAGTGCGTCTTTTGTTACGTCATGCGGCGCGCGGGGAAACCTATGCCGAGATTGCGAAATCCGAGGGCCTGCCCATAGGCACGGTGATGTCGCGGCTGGCACGGACCCGCGCAAAAATCCGCATCGATTGCAATTTGCCCGCAGCGGGGCCGGTCACGCGACTTTTGACCGGTGAAGATGCAGCCTGAAAGGGCTTTGGGTGGTTCGCCGCCCTGCCCCACCCTGGAAAGGAAAACGGCCCCGGAACACATCCGGGGCCGCATCACATTATACTTGCATGAAGCGCTATCAGGATGGCAGCGTGCCAGCTTCTTGCGCAGCCTTCAGCTCATCCGCATCAACAGCGCCGTCGCCGTCCACATCTACGGTGGAAAAGACAGCGTCCGTCATGTCCGGGAAAGCGGCCTGCAGCTCTTCAATCGAATAGCTGCCATTGCCGTCTGTGTCGCTGACCACTGTCTGGGCATTTGCCTGAACAGCACCAACAGCGACGATCGCGCCAAGGGCCAGAACCAGTTTATTCATGTCTTCGGTACTCCGGAAAGGGCAGATTGCCCCAGAATCAGCGGCTTGAGCGCCGCTACCGTTTATTTGGGGCTTCGCCGCACGCCGCACAAGGTGCATGTGCGCCTCCGCAGTCCCGCAGGTGCTGAATTAGCAACAAGGCGCCGATGCAACCGCCATTCATGCGCCTGTTTCCGCCATTTCATAAAAATGGGGGGCCAAGAGGCCCCCCAAGTTTCGCCGTTCAGGCTCATCATTTATACCGCTCGGTTTTATGCCTGCGGCCTGAACGTCGTCGGGGGCGAGCGCACCCGCCCCGGAACCGCGCCCTGCGCAGCCCCGAACCTGATCCGGGGCCTCTGCATGGTCTCGGATTTCGTCAGCTACACCCGCTTGTCCCCCCGCAGGTGTTGCACTTCATGCAGGTGCCATTGCGCACCAATGTGTAGTTGCCGCATTCGCCACATGGGTCGCCCTCATAGCCCTGCATCTTGGCTTTGGTGCGCGCATCCATCGACACTGTGCCCGAACTGATCGCGGTGGACCCGCCACCAACCGCCATCTGGGCGGTTTCCGGAACCAGCGTGTTCAGCGCCGCGACCGGATCGCCCGAAAGCGCCGTCGCCCCCATACCGCCTTGCAGCACAATCAGATCTTGCGGCAAGCGTTTGCGCAGATAGCCCGTCGAGGACACATGCTTGAGCATTTCCAGCGACTTCGATGCAGCGGTATCGCTGACCTTGGCGACGTTGGTCTGGCCTTCATCCATACCGCCACCCAGATCGTCAAACGACGCGCCCGCAGGCTGAACATGCGCCAGATCGGACCGATCCAGATAGCTGACCGCCAGTTCGCGGAAGATGTAGTCAAGGATCGAGGTCGCTTGTTTGATCGCCTCGTTGCCTTGAACCATGCCCGCCGGTTCGAACTTGGTGAAGGTAAAGGCGTCAACGAACTCTTCCAGCGGCACGCCGTATTGCAGCCCCACCGACACCGCGATGGCGAAGTTGTTCATCATCGCGCGGAAACCCGCACCTTCCTTGTGCATATCAATGAAGATCTCACCCAAGGTGCCGTCTTTGTACTCGCCGGTGCGCAGATACACCTTATGCCCGCCGACAATGGCCTTTTGCGTATAGCCCTTGCGCCGTTCCGGCAGTTTTTCCCGGTTTGAGCGGATGATTTCCTTGATGATGATCTTCTCGACGATCTTTTCGGCCAGAACCGCTGCCTTTTCTTGCGCGGACCCGTTGGTCAGGATCTCTTCGGCCTCTTCATCGTCTTCCACCAGCGAAGCGGCCAGCGGCTGGCTGAGTTTTGAGCCGTCGCGGTAAAGCGCATTGGCTTTGATGCCCAAGGACCAGCTAAGATCATAGGCCGCCAATGTCTCATCGATGGTGGCATTGTTTGGCATATTGATCGTCTTGGAAATCGCGCCAGAGATGAAGCTTTGCGCCGCGGCCATCATGTAGATGTGGCTGTCGACCCCCAAGAAGCGCTTGCCCTTCTTGCCGCATGCATTGGCGCAATCAAAGACAGAATAGTGCTCTGCCTTCAGATGCGGTGCGTCTTCCAGCGTCATGGTGCCGCAGACATGATCGTTGGCCGCATCGATCTGCGCCCGGGTATACCCGAGGTGACGCAAGATATCGAAGGTCGGATCATTCAGCTTTTCTGCTGGAATTCCAAGAGTTTGCTGACAAAACTTCTCGCCCAGCGTCCACTGGTTGAAGACAAAGCGGATGTCAAAGGCCGAAGGCAAAGCCGCTTCGATCTTATCCAGTTCCGCCTGGCCAAAGCCGTGGCCGATCAGCGATGTGTGGTTGATACCGGGGCAATTGCCAAGGCTCGCATGGCCAACCGCATAGGCGATGATCTCTTCGATTTGCGCAGAGCCGTAGCCAAGTGTTTCAAGCGCCGCCGGAACCGACCGGTTGATGATCTTGAAATACCCGCCACCGGCAAGCTTTTTGAACTTCACCAAAGCAAAGTCCGGCTCGATTCCTGTGGTGTCGCAATCCATCACCAGACCGATCGTGCCTGTGGGGGCAATCACCGAGGTCTGGGCATTGCGGTAGCCGTGCTTTTCACCCAGCCGCAGCGCCTCATCCCAAGCAGATTTCGCAAGAGAAACAAGCGTTTGATCGGGGCAGTTCGCGTGATCCAGCGGCACCGGCTTCACCGCAAGATCCTCATACCCATCGCTGGCGCCGTAGGCCGCATTGCGGTGGTTGCGGATCACGCGCAGCATATGGTCAGCATTTTTGGCATGCCCCGGGAATGCCCCCAGCTCGCCCGCCATTTCCGCCGAAGTGGCATAGGCCACACCGGTCATGACCGCGGTCAGCGCGCCGCACAGGGCGCGGCCCTTGTCGCTGTCATAGCCAAGGCCCATCGTCATCAACAGCCCGCCGATATTGGCGTAGCCCAGCCCCAGGGTGCGGAAATCATATGAGCGTTGGGCAATTTCCTTGGACGGGAATTGCGCCATCGCAACCGAGATTTCCAGGGTCACGGTCCAAAGACGCGTGGCATGCACGTAAGCATCCGAATCAAACGCACCGTTTTTCTGGAAGGTCAGCAGGTTCATCGAGGCCAGATTGCAGGCGGTATCGTCCAGAAACATGTATTCCGAACATGGGTTTGATCCGCGGATCGCCCCATCTTCCGGGCAGGTGTGCCAGGCATTTACCGTGTCGTGAAACTGAATGCCGGGATCGGCACAGGCCCAGGCCGCGTGGCCAATCTGCGCCCAAAGATCGCGCGCCTTGATGGTTTTCGCGACTTTCCCGTCGGTGCGGCGGATCAGTTCCCAATCGGCATCGTCTTTCACCGCCTGAAGGAAGGCATCGGTCACACGCACCGAGTTGTTGGAGTTCTGCCCGGAAACCGACGCATAGGCCTCCGAGTCCCAATCGGTGTCATAGGTCGGGAACTCAATGCTGGAATAGCCCTGCTTGGCATAGTCCAGCACGCGCTTAACGTAAGTCTCGGGGATCGCGACCTTTTTGGCCGATTTGATCGCCGCTTTCAGGGCCTCGTTCTTGGCCGGATCAACCGCATCCTCGGTTGAGCCATCCCAAAGACGGATCGCCGTGAAAATCTCATTCAACTGGCGCTCATGCATCTTTGAACCGGCCACCAATGCGGCGACCTTCTGCTCTTCGATGACCTTCCAGTTGATGAAGTCTTCAATATCCGGGTGATCCATATCGCAGATCACCATCTTGGCCGCGCGCCGCGTAGTGCCGCCCGACTTGATGGCCCCTGCCGCACGGTCGCCGATCTTGAGGAACCCCATAAGGCCCGAGGATTTACCACCGCCCGACAGTGGTTCGCTCGCGCCCCGCAGTGATGAGAAATTGGTGCCAGTGCCAGAGCCGTATTTAAAGAGCCGCGCTTCACGCACCCACAGGTCCATGATGCCGCCGTCCGACACCAGATCATCCTTGACCGACTGGATGAAACAGGCATGGGGCTGCGGATGCTCATACGCGCTTGCAGATTTGGTCAATTCTCCGGTCTTGAAATCCACATAGTAGTGGCCCTGCCCCGGCCCATCGATGCCGTAGGCCCAGTGCAGCCCGGTGTTGAACCATTGTGGGCTGTTTGGCGCGGCCATCTGTCCGGCCAGCATAAAACGCATTTCGTCGTAATAGGCCTGAGCGTCGGCTTCGGTAGTGAAATAGCCACCCTTCCAGCCCCAATAAGCCCAGGCGCCGGCCAGACGGTCAAACACCTGCTTGCCTGACGTTTCGCCAACATAGCGCTGTTCTACCGGCAATTTCGACAGGGCCGCATCATCCGGGACCGAACGCCAAAGGAATTCGGGCATGCCCTTTTCCTTGACCTTCTTCAACCGGGCTGCAACGCCAGCTTTGCGGAAGTATTTCTGCGCAAGCACGTCAGATGCAACCTGACTCCACCCTTCGGGCACTTCTACGCTGTCATTGCGGAAAACGATCTTGCCGTCTGGATTGCGTATTTCAGACACCGTCGTGGCGAATCCCATACCTGTATAGGCATCGGCGCCAGCTTTGGTGAATTTACGTTCAATCTTCATATCTGCCCCATCCTTGGTCGCTTTATTATCGTCTCACGGCGCGCCCTCTGGAGGAGCGTAGTACCGCAGGCCTATCCCGACTAAGGTGCAAGAAGGACATACCAAACATGTCGCCAAGGATGCGCCCTCAGCGGTATTGCCGTTCGTTGCGGCAGATGCTTTTCTTGGTCTGTCCCCGTTGCGCCAGCCACTAAATCTTGTGGCCAATTCGTCGGCTCATACAAACTGACGTATAATTAGGGGTCGGGTCAACCGATTTTTCACGTTTTTGCGACGAGATTTTTGTTGACCTTTCGCGCATAGCGATACGGGTCTGCCAGCCATTGATTCATGCACAGAACCAGAGCGCACAGCACAGGAATGGAAAGTGCTTATCTACGAGTGTGTTGGGGCATATTGATCATAGATTACATGAAAATTATCCACAGTCGCGGCAATCCTGCGGCGCGAAAGGGCATCGTCGCGCCTTCAACAAAATTGCTGCAAAGGATTTGCCTGTCTGTGTGTGAAAGTGGTCGGGGCGATAGGATTCGAACCTACGACCTACGGTTCCCAAAACCGCCGCGCTACCAGGCTGCGCTACGCCCCGACAACCTGTCTCTAGCGACTCTGCGCGGCGAGGAAAAGACCTAACCTGCGCTACATGACCAAAGAGCGGTTTCTTGATCCAAGGCGGGGTGGCGCAACTCTGCACCTTCGCCCAGTCCAAGCCGCTCGGACAGCCCGCCGCGAATCTCCAGGACCATCAAAGTATTGTCTGGGCCCGGAATTGGCGTCTCATCCCCCGGTATCGCCATCGAATGCACGGCATTCACACGCCCATCGGCCCCGATAAAAATCATGTCCAGCGGGATAAGTGTATTTCGCATCCAAAAAGAAATGCGCTGGGGCTGTGCATAAATGAACAGCATCCCTGCGCTCGTGGACAGATTGTCACGGAACATTAGCCCGCGTTCGCGCTCATGCTGCTCGTCCGCAACCTCAATTGCGAATCGAGCACCGCCACCGCCAGACCAGCGAAACTCGGCGGCAGCCATGTCACAGGCCGCGTGGCCCGCCCCCGCCAAAGCGACCCAAATGGCCGCCGCAACAGCGCCGGGCTTCGCGATCATTTCTGATCCCGCAAGGCCGCTTCCCAAGAAACAACCTGCGCTGCCATGCGGCCGCGCTTTCCGTCGATCACACGCAAACAAACCGCCTCACCCGGCTGCAGATCAGCAAATCCTGATCGGCGCAGCACCTCGACGTGAATAAACACATCTTCAGGGCGGCTATAGACGTTGGCAAAGCCAAAGCCCTTTGTTTTATCGAACCATTTCACTCTTGAAGGCTCAAGTGGCAAAGCCGCAATCTCGGCTGCGTCGCTTTCACCCAGATCCTCAATAGGTAAGGAATCTTCGAATTCTGGTGGCAATATTGCACACACTTCGACGGCCTGTGCGCCCCGGGCGGTTTGCTGCACCAGCACCGTGATCCGCGCATTATCGGCCACCGAGCTTTGCCCGAAATTTCGCAAGACATTGGCATGCAAAAGGATATCCCCGCCCGTATCATCGGCGACGATAAACCCAAAGCCTTTAGCCGGGTCGAACCATTTCACGCGGCCCGTAACCTCGTGCTGGTCCTGTTGTTCTTCTGTCATCTTCCGTCATTCCCAATCCCGCCCCCACATCGCACTTTGACGATGAAGCCTGCGGATTCAAGTGTGTTAAGGAACTACCTGTACTCGTACGACCGAACGAAACACCTAGGGGCTGAGCCTTACCACGCTCCACTCGCCTACAATTGCATCGCGTCGCCATTGGAACCGGTCGTGAAGACGAAACGCGCCATCGGCCCAAAATTCAATCTCTAATGGCTTTATCCGAATGCCGCCCCAAAAAGGTGGGCGCTCGGTTGCCATTCCGTGTGACGCAGTAACACGCGCAACTCCGGTCATCAACGCACCTCTGGACTCAAGAGGTTCAGATTGCTTCGAGGCCCAAGCCCCCAAACGACTCTGAAGCGATCGCGACGCGAAATAGGCATCCGCCTTCGCCCCCTCTTCCAGACTTGTCACACCCCTGACCCTGATTTGCCGGCGCAATGATTTCCAGTGCAGCACAAACGCGGCATTGCCACTTGATGCTATTTCCCGCCCCTTCGCCGAACCGAAGTTTGTGTAAAAGAGAAATGCGTCAGGCTCAATCTCTTTCAAAAGAACCATACGCGCATTTGGCATTCCTTGGTCATCGACCGTCGCCAACGCGATCGCGTTCGGATCATTCGGTTCGTGGCGTTCCGCTTCGGCCAACCAGTCGCGCGCGATTACGAAGGGGTCATCTCCGGCAAAGATGCCGTTGCGCTCTGCCATTCCTGTTCGTTCCAATCCAATTGTTGCTTTGACTGCGCCGCTGCACACCCGTGTGTCCCTTGCGCGCCCTAGCGCCACCCTTGAAGCACATGGGAACTTAGCCTAATGCTTCCACAGCTGAGATTAAAGCGGTGCGGGAACAGATATGGCAAGCAAATTGATGGCGGGCAAGCGCGGCCTGATAATGGGGCTGGCGAATGATAAGTCTATCGCCTGGGGCATCGCGAAAGCTTGCGCTGATCAAGGGGCAGAGATGGCGTTCTCTTACCAAGGCGAGGCCCTGAAGAAACGGGTGGAGCCATTGGCGGCATCCATCGGCGCAACCGAGCTTGTCGAATGCGATGTGTCGGACCCTGCATCACTTGATGCGCTGTTCGATCATCTGAGTAAGATATGGGGAAAGCTGGACTTTTTGGTGCATGCCATCGGCTTTTCCGACAAGACTGAGCTGCGTGGGCGCTATGTTGATACCGGGCTTGAAAACTTCCGCATGACGATGGACATCTCGGTCTATTCCTTTACCGCAGTGTGCAAACGCGCAGCAGCAATGATGCCAGATGGTGGCAGCTTGCTGACACTGACCTATTATGGCGCAGAGCGCGTGATGCCACACTACAACGTGATGGGCGTGGCCAAGGCGGCGCTTGAGGCGTCTGTGCGCTATATCGCCGAAGACCTCGGCAAAGACGGGATCCGATGCAATGCGATATCGGCTGGCCCAATCAAGACTCTGGCGGCCTCGGGCATCGGCGATTTTCGTTATATCCTGAAGTGGAACGAACTGAATTCGCCGCTTCGTCGCAATGTCAATCAAGAGGATGTCGGAAAATCGGCGCTCTATCTTTTGTCAGATCTGGGTTCAGGCGTGACCGGCGAAACGCACCATGTTGATTGTGGATATCATGTTGTGGGGATGAAGGCCGTCGATGCGCCAGATATCGATACCGCGACCGGCCGAAAGGAGTAACATCATGAACGACCGGCTGCCGCATGAAAAAGGCTTTCACGTTTCTTGGGATCAGATCCACCGCGATTCCCGTGCACTGGCATGGCGGCTGGATGGAAAAGGCCCCGATGACGGAGCGTGGCGCGCCGTCGTGGCGATCACGCGCGGCGGCATGGCCCCGGCAATGATCGTGAGCCGAGAGCTTGATATCCGCGTCGTCGATACAATCTCGGTCAAGTCCTACAACCACCAGGAACAGACCATGGCGCGCATCATCAAGGCGCCGCAAGCCGATATCATGGGCGCGGATGGCGACGGCGTGCTGATTGTCGATGATCTGGTCGATACGGGCCGCACGCTTGAACTGGTCCGCAACCTCTACCCCAAAGCGCATTTTGCAACCGTCTACGCAAAACCCGAAGGGCGCGCGATGGTCGACAGTTTTATCACCGAGGTCAGTCAAGACACGTGGATCTTTTTTCCTTGGGATATGGCGCTGCAATACGTGCAGCCCTATCGCGGATCAGACTGACCATCATAGTGGGTTACCGGCGTCGGATGCCTCCGACAGAGGTATCTGCGCCACGATGATGTGCTGCGCGCGAATGAGGTGAACCTGATGTCCATGCCCCTGACCCACGCGATGGCCGCCACGTTTGCGCCCCCGGTGATGGAGGCGCGGCGCTGGTTGGACGGTGTGGTGTTCCCCCCGGACCGACCGTTGATCAACGTAAGCCAGGCCGCCCCGATGGAAGCACCGCCTTTGGCCTTGCGCCAAGCCGTGGCCGAAGCCGCGCTGAACGATCCGGCAGCCCATCTTTACGGCCCGGTTCTGGGCTTGCCCGAATTGCGCGCCGAAGTGGCCGCGCAGTGGTCGACAGCTTATGGCGGCAATATCTTGGCAGATGAGGTGGCCATCACCCAAGGCTGCAACCAAGCCTTTTGTACCGCCATGGCGACACTGGCCACATCTGGAGATGAAATTATTCTTCCAACCCCTTGGTATTTCAACCATAAAATGTGGTGTGACATGCAAGGGGTCCGCGCCGTGCCATTGGCCACAGGGACGGATCTGATCCCTGACGCGGCTGAGGCCGCGCGCCTGATCACCGACAAAACTCGGGCAATTGTGTTGGTTTCACCCAACAATCCCGGTGGCGTGGAATACCCGGCCGACGTACTGCGCGCGTTTTTTAATCTGGCCAAATCTAGAAACATTGCCCTGATCGTCGATGAGACCTACCGCGACTTTGACAGCCGCGAAGGTGCGCCGCATGACCTCTTTACCGATCCTGACTGGCGCGGCACTCTGATCCATCTTTATTCCTTCTCAAAAGCGTACCGGTTGACCGGCCACCGTGTCGGCGCCCTGATTGCCGACAGATCCCGCATGGCCGAATGTGAGAAGTTTCTTGATACCGTGGCCATCTGTCCCGGCCAGCTTGGCCAGATTGCGGCTCTTTGGGGCATGCGGAACTTGGGCGAGTGGGTTGCGGGCGAACGTCTTGAAACTTTGGCCCGCCGCGCCGCTATGGTTGCGGGCTTTGCGACACTGCCAGAGTGGACGCTGCGGGGATGCGGCGCGTTCTTTGCCTATGTCGAACACCCCTTTGCCCTCTCCTCGCCCGAACTCGCGCAGCGATTGGTGCGCGACGCAGGCGTGCTGTTGCTGCCGGGCACAATGTTCATGCCTCAAGGCGATGCAATGGGCGCGCGTCAGCTGCGGATCGCCTTCGCGAATATTGATACAAGCGGCATTGGCACCTTGATTGATCGGCTTCGGGCGTTCGGCCTCTGACGACGGCCTTGCCCCGCCCGGGCCGCTGTCCTAAACACCTTAGCAACAAGCCTATCGGGAGGGGATAAACCATGTCGAACCCACTGCGCAGCAAGAAGCGTGGAAACATCATTGTGTGGATCCTGATGGCAATGCTGATCCTGGGCCTTGGCGGCTTCGGCGCCAGCAATTTCAGTGGGAATGCGCGCAGTATGGGATCGGTCGGTGACCGCGATATCGACGTGAATGACTATGCCCGCACGTTGCAGCGTGAAATCTCTGCCGTCTCGGCCCAGATCGGCCAGCCGATCAGCTTTGCACAAGCCCAGTCCCTGGACATCGACAAATCCGTTTTGTCCCGGGTCATTGCCTCGACAGCACTTGACAACGAAGCTGACCAGATCGGCCTGTCTGTAGGCGACGCCGAAGTGCGCAAGCGCATTTTGGCCATGCAGGCATTCGCCGGGCTGGACGGCTCATTTGACCGCGAATCCTATGCGCTGACACTGCGTCAGGAAGGGTTGAGCGAGGCGGAGTTCGAGGCAAAAATCCGTGACGAGAATGCGCGCACGCTCTTGCAAGGCGCGGTTCTGGGGGGCACCGTTGCTCCGGATCTGATGGTTGACGAGATTGCAGCATGGCTGACCGAAACCCGCAGCTTTACGGTGGCGGAACTCAGCGCTGCAGATCTGTCCGAGCCGGTTCCTGCACCGGACGAGGCGCAGCTTAACGACTATTACACGGCCAACCCCGCCCCTTTCACCAAACCCGAAACCCGCCGCATTACCTATGTCTGGTTGTCGCCCGATATGCTGACCGACACGGTCGAGCTGGACGAAGCCTCCCTGCGCGCCGTCTACGATGAACGGATCGCCGACTTTGTAACCCCCGAGCGCCGCCTTGTGGAACGGCTTGTGTATCCCGACACCGAAAGTGCGGCCGCCGCAAAGGCCCGGTTTGATGCCGGTGAGGCCAGCTTTGAGGCATTGGCCGCCGAGCGGGGGCTTAGCCTTGCCGATATTGATCTGGGCGAGGTCGGACAAGACGCGCTTGGATCAGCCGGCGCCGCCGTCTTTGCACTGACATCGCCCGGTGTGGTTGGGCCAGAACCGTCGGATCTGGGCCCTGCCCTATACGCCATGAACGGCATTCTGGAGGCCCGTGAAATCACCTTCGAAGACGCCCGCGCGGATCTGTCGGAAGAAGCGGCGTTTGATCGTGCCCGCCGGCTTGTCGCCGATGAGGCGGAAGGCATCGAAGACATTCTGGCAGGCGGCGCCTCGCTTGAAGAGGCCGCCGCAGAAACCGGAATGGAACTGGGCCAGATCGAGATGGAGCCCGACACCGCCGACGGCATCGCCGCTTACACGGCCTTTCGCGAGACCGCGCGTTCCGTGACCGAGGCAGATTTCCCCACGATCATCGCATTGGATGACGGCGGCATTTTCGCACTGCGACTGGACGGCATTGACCCGCCCACGGTACGCCCCCTTGACGAAGTTCGTGACGCTGTGGCGGCCGAATGGACCGCTGCAGAAACCCGCACACGGCTTGAAGCGCTGGGCGCCGAGATTGCCGCCGGGGTGGACGCAGGCTCAGAGCTGAGCGCCTCTGGCTATGTGATCACGCGCTACGATGGCTTTGCGCGCAACGGCTATATCGACGGCGCACCTCAGGATACGACAGAACAGATTTTTGATCTGGCCTCGGGAAAGACTGCGGTTGTCTCAGCGGATGGCAAGGTTTTGGTCGCGGCTTTGACCGACATTCACAGCGCAGATCCGACCAGTCCCGAGGTCACAAATGCGCGTGACGCGCTCTCCGCACAGCTTGGCCAGTCAATCGCGCAAGATATGTTCCAGCTTTACACGCAGGCCATCGAGGCCGAGGCGGGTATTGCCCTGAACCAGTCGGCAGTGAATGCCGTCCATGCGCAGATGAACTGAGGGACGATATCGACGTGAGTTTGACCCCTTCATTCGAGGCCTTCGAGGCCGACTGGGCCGCGGGCCGCAATCAGATCGTCTATACGCGTCTGGCGGCCGATCTTGATACGCCGGTCTCGTTGATGCTGAAGCTTGCGGATGCGCAGCCGATGAGCTTCATGCTGGAATCCGTGACCGGCGGCGAAGTGCGCGGGCGCTATTCTGTTGTCGGGCTAAAGCCGGATGTGATCTGGGAGTGTCGGGGCACGAAAAGCCGCATCAACCGGCAGGCGCGTTTTGACAATGATGCGTTTGAACGCCAAGACGGGCCCCCTTTGGAGATGCTGCGCGCCTTGATCGCCGAAAGCCGGATCGAGATGCCAGTGGATCTGCCCCCCATCGCGGCGGGTCTTTTTGGCTATCTTGGCTATGACATGATCCGCCTGGTCGAGCATCTGCCCAATATCAAGCCGGATCCGATCAATGTGCCTGATGCGGTTTTGACGCGCCCGACGATTGTGGCTGTGCTTGATGGGGTCAAAGGCGAGGTGACCGTCTGCTCTCCGGTCTGGGCGGGGTCCGGCCTGTCGGCGCGGGCTGCCTATGCGCAAGCCGCCGAGCGTGTGATGGACGCGGTGCGCGATCTTGAGCGCGCTGCATCAGGCGAGAGCCGCGCGCTGGGGGACGCGGCCCATCTGGGCGAGATGCAGTCGAATTTCACGCCCGAGGCCTATAAGGCCGCGGTTGAGACGGCCAAGGATTATATCCGCGCTGGCGACATCTTTCAGGTTGTCCCCTCGCAGCGCTGGACCGCGGATTTCACCTTGCCACCCTTTGCGCTCTACCGGTCTTTGCGGCGCACAAATCCGTCGCCCTTCCTGACCTACTTCAACTTTGGCGGCTTTCACATCGTCGGCGCATCGCCGGAAATACTTGTGCGTCTGCGCGACGGCGAAGTGACTGTGCGCCCGATTGCAGGCACCCGGCCACGCGGCGCCACACCGGAAGCGGACCGCGCCTATGAAGCCGATCTTCTGGCCGATCAAAAAGAACTGGCCGAGCATCTTATGCTTCTGGATCTTGGCCGAAACGACGTGGGCCGGGTTGCCAAGATCGGCACCGTGCGCCCCACTGAACAGTTCATCATCGAACGCTACAGCCACGTGATGCACATCGTCTCCAACGTCGTGGGTGAGATCCGTGACGGCGAAGACGCGCTGTCAGCCCTGCTTGCGGGTCTGCCTGCGGGCACAGTTTCGGGTGCGCCGAAGGTCCGGGCAATGGAGATCATCGACGAGCTGGAGCCGGAAAAGCGCGGCATCTATGGCGGTGGGGTCGGTTATTTTGCGGCCAACGGCGAGATGGACATGTGTATCGCGCTGCGCACTGCCGTGGTGAAAGATCAAAAGCTCTATATTCAGGCCGGGGGCGGCGTGGTGTTTGACAGCGACCCGGAGGCGGAGTTTCAAGAAACCGTCAATAAATCCCGTGCGTTGAAGGCCGCAGCCGAAAACGCAGGCATGTTCATCCGTCGCGGCAATACGTAAATTGCAAGCAAGCCAGAGTTTTTGGTTTTCGTGCCCTATTCCGACATTGCCGCAGAGGCAGGACCAACCACGCTGCCTTTGCCTCCATCGGCAATCCAGTCCTTGAGCGCAGCCACGGTTTCTGAAGATGAACTGCCGACCACAAGGACAGTGCCGGCGCGCGCCGCCTCAAACGCAGCCCGGTCCAGATAGCGCCGGATCGTGTTACCGGACTCCCCTTCTGCATCAAGCGCTCTGAACACACCGGCATGGGGCAGTTCAGCGCCAGTCGCGGCCTGTCGGGCCGGGTTCAGCCCCCGGTTATAGGTGACCAGCCCGCGCCCGTCTGTCGCCAGAAGTGCTACCATATGTTGGGCAACGCGCCGGTCGCTTTGAAAGACCGAAACCGGGGTTCCAATCAACGCCACCGCTTCGGGCAAGGCGCGGGTGTAGCTTTGATAGGCCACTTCCAGATCACTTGCCGTCGCACCGCGCGGCATTTCCGGGGCCAGAATGACCACTTCATGACCCGCCAGCCGGTAAACCGCGGCACGTGCACTGGCATCGGGGCGTTCAGGATCAATCGCAATGGTGATCGGCTGGCCGATGGCCGCCAGTGCCGCAGGATCCAATCCACCAGCCGCTTCGCCCTGATCAATCAAGACAACTGCAACCAAAGGCTTGTCTTCCTCATTCGCAAACGGTGCCGCGAACCGCTCGAAAGCCGCGCTCGTTTCGTCTCCGGGCAACAGCAGTGTGGCATCTGCCACACCCCCATCTGTAGAATCAGGCGCGTCTTCGGCGGCGTCGCCGATGCGCGGCAGGCGGTTTATCTTGACGCCGGGTACGGATTGCGAAAATCCGGGCTCGGTCGTGGTTTCAAGGCCAATCGCGGGCTGTCTGGCAAAACCAGATACGGTTGGGAAGGTAGGCGCATTTTTTTCGGTCTCTGCGGCGGCCTCATCCACAATCGCCGTGTCAGCGGGCGAAGTGTTTTCCGGCTCTTGCACGGCGACCTCAGCGGCGGGTGCCGAAGGCTCCGCCACGATGATTTCAGTCGCTGGCGCGGGTATGGTTTCAGGTTCCGGCTCTGGGGTCGGTTCAGGCGCAGGTGTTTCCACTACGGTTTCTGGCTCGGGTTCGGGCGCCGCATCTGGCACGGTTGGGGAAACCGGCTCTGTCACCACGATATCCTCTGCCTGGGGAACAGTCACTTCCGGCAGAGGTGCCGCCGCAACATCCGGTGTCGCAGCGGTATCGGGGGAGATCTGCACACCAAGATCCGGCAGGGCCAATCCAGACAATGCGCCATCCGCGTCCACAGCACTTGCGATAATCGAAGGCATTTCAGGTGATGGATCCACAGGCGCGGCCATGACCACGGGCACGTCTGACGTGCCTTCCGGGGCTGACGCGGTGCCGACTTCAGCCAGATCGGGCGCAGGTTCGGCCTGAGGCACCGACACGCTTGGGGCGTCCGAGGCGACCGGGGCCTGTGCCGGCGCAGGGAGCGAAAGCGCCACGTCTGGTTTTACACGCGCAAATTCCGATCCCACAGGTACGTCAACGATCGTGACCTCGGGTGTGGCCGAGGTCGCGGGTTCCGGCGCGGGTTCCGGCGCGGAGGCGATTGTTGCCTCGGGCGTTATGGCTTCGGGTGCGGCCACGTCCGGCACCGCATCCGCAACGCTCGCAGTTTCAGCTTCCGCCGTAGCGGCCACCTCAGGCTCCGAAACGGGGGCAGTGACCACCTGCTTGCCTGACGAAAAAGGCGCCAGCGGCAGAGCCAATGACACGCATACAAGGCTCGTCAGCGAAACCAATCCGCCAACCAGCAATCCAAAAAAATAGCCTCTGCCCACGTCTGCCTCCGACGCCGATTACTTTATTGGCCCGCTTGACGCCTTGACCCGGCCGCGTGGCTCTGACCATGTATAACCCGACACGCGCAGGGATTCACCCCCCGATTGCGCACCCACGTGACGAAAGCAAACTCATGCTGCTCCTGATCGATAATTACGACAGTTTCACCTATAATCTGGTGCATTACTTGGGCGCGCTCGGGGCCGATGTCGTGGTTCACCGTAACGATGCGCTGAATGTGCAAGAGGCGATGGCGTTGAACCCATCCGCGATCGTTTTGTCGCCGGGGCCTTGCGACCCGGATCAGGCGGGCATCTGTCTGGCGCTGACCGAGGCCGCAGCCGAGACAAAAACCCCACTTTTGGGCGTATGTCTGGGGCATCAGACGATTGGTCAGGCTTTTGGCGGAAAGGTCGTGCGCTGCCATGAAATTGTGCACGGAAAGATGGGCGCGATGCACCATGCCGGAAAAGGCGTGTTTTCCGGGCTTCCGTCGCCCTTCGATGCGACCCGCTATCATTCGCTGGTTGTGGACCGCGCCAGCCTGCCTGATTGCCTTGAGATCACCGCCTGGCTGGAAGATGGCACCATCATGGGGCTGCGTCACAAGACGCTGCCGATTGAAGGCGTGCAGTTCCATCCCGAATCAATTGCCTCTGAACATGGGCACCGCATGTTGCAGACCTTTTTGGAGGGCGCAGGCGTGCCCCTGACGGTCCCCGCATGAGCGACGCGCTGCGCCCACTGATCGGCCTTGCCGCCGAACGCCCGCTGACCCGAGCCGAGGCTGAAACCGCTTTTGAAGCGCTCTTTGATGGCGCGGCCACCCCCAGCCAGATGGGCGGGTTGCTGATGGCGCTGCGCACGCGCGGTGAAACTGTTGGCGAAATCGCCGCCGCTGCACGGGTCATGCGTGCCAAGTGCCACGCGGTGAAGGCCCCCGAGGGCGCCATGGATATCGTCGGCACCGGCGGCGACGGCAAGGGCACGTTGAACATTTCCACCGCAACCGCCTTCGTGGTGGCGGGGGCTGGCGTTATCGTGGCCAAGCACGGCAACCGCAATCTTTCGTCCAAATCCGGGGCGGCGGATGCGCTTACCCAGATGGGCATCAACGTGATGATCGGCGTTGAACCTGTTGAACATGCACTGAAATCTTGCGGTATCGCTTTCATGATGGCGCCGATGCATCACCCGGCCATCCGCCATGTGATGCCCACGCGGGCCGAACTTGGAACCCGCACGGTTTTCAACCTTCTGGGACCGCTGACCAACCCCGCCGGGGTCAAGCGGCAACTGACCGGTGCGTTTTCACGCGACTGGATCCGGCCCATGGCAGACACATTGGCAGAACTCGGCTCTGAACGGGCGTGGCTGGTGCATGGCTCTGACGGGACGGATGAGCTTTCAATTGCCGGGCTCAGCTGGGTTGCGGCGCTTGAAAACGGCGCTGTGCACGAATTTGAACTGCATCCCGAGGATGCGGGCCTGCCCGTTCATCCCTTTGAGGCCATCATGGGGGGCAGCCCCGAAGAGAATGCAAAGGCGTTCCATGCCCTTCTGGACGGTATGGCTGGTGCCTATCGCGATGCGGTGTTGCTGAATTCGGCCGCGGCTTTGGTTATCGCAGAGCATGCCCCGGATCTGAAAGCCGGTGTGGCCATGGCGGCTGAAAGCATCGACAGCGGCAAGGCCCGCCAAAAGATCGAGGCGTTGGCCCGCGCAACGCAAGCTCAATGATCCCCGCCCACTGGACACATCTGCCGTTTTTCACACGCGACTGGCCGCGGATCGACGCCAAACTTGCCGCCGACTCCGGCCCGATCTATCCGCCCCGTGACCGGATATTTGCAGCACTTGACGCCTGCGCCCCAAGTAACATCCGCGTCGTCATCCTGGGTCAGGATCCCTATCACACGGCAGGTAAGGCCGACGGGTTGGCCTTTTCAATCCCGCAGGATTTTCCCGGTCGCCTCGACAGTCTTGGAAATATTTTCAAAGAGTTGCAGGCCGATATTGCTGTCACTAGAACCCGAACCGACCTTGCCGATTGGGCAAAACAGGGTGTCTTGCTGCTCAACACTGCGCTGACGGTTCCGGACGGGCGGCCAAAGGCACATGCCAAGCTTGGCTGGGACAGGCTGGTTGCCGAAGTGCTGGCCGACATCGATGCGCAGCCGCGCGCCTTTTTGCTATGGGGTGCCCCGGCGCATAAGGTGGCGCGCAGCCACCTGCACAACCCGGCGCACCTGAGAATCGAAACCGCGCACCCCTCGCCCTTGTCGGCCTATCGCGGCTTTTTCGGCTCGCGGCCGTTCAGCCGGGTCAACAGCTGGCTCGACGGGCGCGGCGCGGATCCGATCAACTGGGGCGACGGCTGATTTCAAAGCAGGCAGGGATGTGACGCCCGCTATTTCCACAATGATCAAGAGATCAGGGTCTTTTCGCGGCCCTCATGCTTGGTTATGAAGATCCCATGGATATTCTTGAGAAAATCAGGGCCTACAAGCTCGATGAGATCGCGGCAGCGAAAGCCAAACGTTCGCTTGGCGATCTTGAGGCCGACGCGCGCGCCCAAACGCCGGTGCGCGGGTTCCACCGCGCTTTGCAGACGGCAAGCCAGACCGGCTACGGATTGATTGCCGAAATCAAGAAGGCCAGCCCCTCAAAAGGGTTGATCCGCCCAGATTTCGATCCGCCCGCCTTGGCACGTGCCTATGAGGCCGGCGGTGCGACCTGTCTGTCTGTTCTGACCGACGCCCCGTCCTTTCAAGGCGCGCCAGAATTCCTGATGGCGGCGCGCGCTGCCACCGATCTGCCAGCATTGCGCAAAGATTTCCTTTACGATCCCTATCAGGTCGCCGAAGCGCGCGCCTGGGGCGCGGATTGCATCTTGATCATCATGGCCTCGGTCGATGACACTCTGGCAGCCGAGCTTGAAGATGCCGCGTTCCATTGGGGCATGGATGCGCTGATCGAGGTTCATGACGCGTCTGAGATGGAACGCGCCTTGCGGCTCCGGTCACCGATGATCGGCGTAAATAACCGCAATCTCAAAACCTTCGACGTCACTCTTGACACAACACGTCATCTGGCACCGATGCTGCCCAAGGACCGGATGCTGGTCTGCGAAAGTGGCCTCTTCAGCCCCGATGATCTGGCTGACATGGCAAAGGTTGGCGCGCGGACCTTCTTGATTGGCGAAAGCTTGATGCGACAGCCCGACGTCACGGCGGCGACCCGTGCAATCTTGTCACGCCAAGGGGAGAGCACTGCATGCCACTGACGCATTTTGATGCCGAGGGTCACGCACATATGGTCGATGTTTCGGACAAGGCCGTAACCGACCGGGTTGCGGTGGCCGAGGCCCGCGTGCTGATGCGCCCCGAGACTTTGGCATTGGTCACCCAAGGTCGCGCGAAGAAAGGCGATGTTCTGGGCGTGGCCCGTTTGGCCGGGATCATGGCCGCAAAACGCACGTCTGATCTGATCCCGCTATGTCACCCCTTGCCGATCACCCGCGTGGCGATGGATCTGATCCCTGATCCCGCCCTGCCTGGCATTCGGATCGAAGCCACTGTGAAAACCACCGGCCAGACCGGCGTGGAAATGGAAGCACTGACCGCCGCGTCCGTCGCCGCTTTGACCGTTTACGACATGCTGAAAGCCGCCGAAAAATCCATGGTAATCGAAGGCTTGCGCGTGATTTTAAAGGACGGCGGAAAGTCGGGGCGATATGCTGCAGATTAGGTCTCATTCGGGCACCGGACGATGATTTCGGTTGATGAGGCGTTAAGCCGTCTCTTCGCGCTCTGCGCCCCTCTGGGCCCCGAAACCGTCCCATTGCGCCGGGCTGCGGGCCGCATTCTGGCCGCACCGGTTGTGGCGCGCCGCGATCAGCCGCCCTTTGCCGCTTCGGCTATGGATGGCTATGCAATACACGCGGCAGACGATCGACCCGGATCGTGCATTAGGATCATCGGAGAAGCCGCTGCGGGGCTTAGATTTTCTGGAGAAGTTAGCCCCGGCCACGCGGTGCGGATCTTTACCGGTGCGCCGATCCCCGTCGGGGCTGCGCGCGTGGTCATCCAAGAAGACGTGCACCGCGACGGCGACAACATCACTCTGGGGGACCGGCTGGACAGCGGCACCCATATGCGACCCGCCGGTCAGGATTTTCGCGCAGGTGCGCAAATCTTGGCCCCTCGCCAGTTATCCTGCGCTGATCTGGGCCTGATTGCGGCCATGAACGTGGCGGAAGTATCCGTTGCGCGCCGCCCGATCGTGGCCGTTATTGCCACCGGGAATGAACTTGGCATGCCCGGCGAAGCGCCCGGCCCGGACCAGATTATCGCATCCAACAGTTTTGCACTGGCCGCCTTGGCCGAGGCCGCGGGCGCCGACGTGCGGATGCTGCCGATTGCCCGCGATACCGAGGCATCGCTGCAATTTACACTCGGTCTGGCCACCGGTGCAGATCTGATCGTGACCAGTGGCGGGGCGTCCGTCGGTGACCATGATCTTGTTGCGCATGTGACCGAAGCGATGGGCATGGAGAGATCGTTTTACAAGATCGCCATGCGCCCGGGCAAGCCATTGATGGCGGGACGACTGGGTAAATCACTGTTGTTGGGGCTCCCGGGTAATCCCGTATCATCAATGGTTTGCGGCCACATCTTTATGTTACCTCTATTGCGCGCGATGCAGGGCCTTCCCGCAGCGCCCGCGCCGGTAAAGCGCGCACTTCTGGCCCGCCCGGTAGCTGCAAACGGGGTGCGCGCGCATTATATGCGTGCTCGCGTCGCGGACCGGGACGGCGTGGATTATCTTGATCCGTTTGATCGCCAGGACAGCGCCCTTTTATCGGTTCTTGCCGACGCAAATGCACTGTTGGTCCGGCCTGTCGACGACCCGGCTTTACCGACAGGTGCCGCGGTGTCCTACATTCCGCTTTGAATATTGCGTCGAAATTATTGACACAAACCGGGAACACGCGTAGAACAGGAAAAGAACGGCTTGGGCAAAAGCAAAGGAAAACAGGCATCATGCTGACCCGCAAGCAACTGGAACTACTCGATTTCATCCAAAAGCGCATGGCGCGTGATGGTGTACCCCCGTCTTTCGATGAAATGAAGGACGCGCTGGACCTGCGCTCCAAGTCCGGAATTCATCGATTGATCACCGCTTTGGAGGAGCGTGGCTTTATTCGCAGGCTCGCCCACAGGGCCCGCGCGATTGAGATTGTTAAGCTACCCGAGGCGATGGAACGATCCGGATTTAACCCAAGGGTTATTGAAGGCGATCGGACCGATCCGCCAAAAGGCGCGATGCAGGTCAGCGCCGTGCATGCGATGGAAATCCCGGTGATGGGACGTATCGCGGCCGGTGTGCCGATCGAGGCGATTTCAGAAGTATCCCATCACGTGGCGGTGCCTGGCGGAATGGTCTCGGGCAAAGGTCAGCACTACGCTTTGGAAGTTAAGGGCGATTCAATGATCGACGCCGGGATCAACGATGGCGATGTCGTTGTGATCCGCGAACAGGTGACGGCCGACAATGGCGATATCGTTGTGGCACTGGTCGACGGGCTTGAGGCAACATTGAAGCGGTTTCGCCGTCGTGGCGGCATGATCGCGCTGGAAGCCGCGAACCCCGCCTATGAAACCCGGGTGCTGCCTGAGGATCAGGTCAAGGTGCAAGGCAAGCTTGTGGGGCTGATCCGCAGCTACTGAGCCGCAGCCCAGCGACGCGCATATCTGGGGCGGCTGTTCCACAGCCGCTCGCCTGCGCTTTCGCGGGCCGTCACGATCTTTAATGCACCGTCTTCAAGATGGATGGCCAGCGCTCCCGTTTTCCGGAGTTTGGCGACGTCATAAATTTCGCAGCCTTCGGGCTGCGGCCCGTCCCAAACCACAGACAAGATCACCAGAACTCCGCCCTTGCACGCGGCTTGCGCACGGGCCTGCGCGCCCTTCCCCGTCATGTGAAGCGTCTGGTTTTCGCCGATCTGCGCTATGATAAACCCTTTCTCCCCCAACAGGCCCGACCGCGCAGAGGCGTCGGCTTGCGCTGCCATATCACCATCATCCTCAAGCCAGCTTTTGGCAATAAACCCCGATCCTTTCGGCTTGGACAACGCCCGCCCTTCGGGACCGCTCATGCCGATGATGCCGCCATCCCCGGATACCAGCAGCATCGGGCGCTCTGCGCCCGCCCAAAGAAAGAGCGATGCGGCCAGAGCCGCCATTCCAACCCCGCGCAGCCAGACGGCCCGGGCGATCAACGCGGCAATCCCCCCAAGCGCCAGCAGGGGCATAACCGCTTCAGGCGGGGCTGGCACAGCGATGACGGCCCCTTTTAACCCGGTAACCCCGTGCGCCACGGCCAATATAAATCCGGTTCCCTGCCCCATCACCCAAAGCGCGGGCCCTTCCAGCCCGACGGCGGACAGTATCGCCGCGACCACCCCCATCGGCATCACGACAAGCCCCATAAGCGGCACCGCCAGCAGATTGGCCAATAGCCCGTATTCTGCGATCCGGTTGAAATGCGCAGCGGCTATGGGGGCCGTGGCGATGCCTGCGGCCATTGACGACAAGATCAGCATTGCAACCGGGCGCAGAAGCGACGGCACGTGATGTTGAAGCTTTTGCCATGGCTGAAACGCCACGATCAACGCCACCGTCGCCCCAAACGACATCTGAAACCCCGGCTCGACCAGACTTTCAGGTTCAAGAAATAAGACGATCAGCGCCGCTATCGCCACGGACCGCAACGATATAGCGCGCCTGTCGACCAAAACCGCCACCAGCATCACAGCGGCCATAACAAAAGCGCGCCGTGTCGCAACACTGGGCCCCGCCAGCATCAGGTAAAACATCGCCGCACCCAGCGCCACGATGGCCGCCAGCTTTTTCGAGTTGATCCTAAGCGCCAGGACCGGCATCAGGGCAAGCCCGTAGCGGCAGGCACCGAATACAAATCCGGTCAAAAGCCCCATATGGAGACCGGAAATTGAAATCAGATGCGACAGGTTTGAACCGCGCAGCGCGTTCGTTGTTGCCGCCTCCACACCCGAGCGGTCCCCGGTCATCAAGGCGGCTGCAAAAGCGCCAGCCTGGCCCGGCATTCGTGATTGCATTGCCGTCGAAATGGTCATGCGCATCCGAAATGCGAAGAGCGCCACGCCCCCTTCAGCTGCCTCTAGTGCCAATACCGGGACGCGCGTGTATCCAACCGCCCCAAGCCTCGAAAACCACGCAAGGCGCTGAAAGTCAAAGCCGCCCGGTTCAACCGGGCCTTCCGGGGGCGACAGATGCGCCGTCAAGATCACCGTGACACCGGGGATCAGCTCTGTTTGGCCCTGCTCGCCGTGCAACGCCACGCGCACCCGTTCGGGCGTGCGATCAGGGGCCATGTCTTCCAGCACCACCCGGTCCAGCGTCACCCGCAACTGATCTGAGAAGGACCGGTCAATATGAACAATCCGCCCTTCCACAGGGCCGTAGTAGCGAAAGCTCAGAACCGGAGCAGACACCTGATGCGCCCGCGCGGCCCCCAAGAGCAACCCGGCAGCCACCAATGCAACCCCGGTGGCCGGCACGCGGCAAAGATCAGGCCCCTGCCATCCAACAAGTGCGGCAACGGCACATAAAAGCCCCAGCGAAAGCAAGTGTAGGGCAGAAGGTTCCGCCAGCAAGCTGAAATAGGCCCCGATCCCCACCGACAGGCAAACAGGTGCCCATGGCAAAAGCCTGCCCCGTTCAGCCGCCAGAGTTGTGAATATGGTTCGGAACCGCCGCACTCTTGTGTCCCTGTCCGGCATTGCCTAATGATCTTCTGCCAGCCTGAACACTTATGGTTTCCGAAAGGTTAACGCCCCCATGTCCGTGCCCGCTTCGCAAGTTGTGACCCGTTTTGCCCCCTCGCCCACCGGCTATCTGCACATCGGCGGTGCACGGACAGCATTGTTCAACTGGCTTTATGCACGCGGACGCGGTGGCAAGTTCTTGTTGCGCATCGAAGACACTGACCGCGAACGCTCGACCCCTCAGGCGACGGACGCGATCTTGCGCGGTCTGACATGGCTTGGGCTGGACTGGGACGGTGAGCCGGTCAGCCAGTTTGAAGCCCGCGCCCGCCATGCAGAGGTCGCGCATGCGATGCTGGCACGCGGGCATGCCTACAAATGCTTCTCGACCCAGGACGAGATTGAAGCCTTCCGCGAAGCCGCGCGTGCGGATGGCCGCTCAACCCTCTTTCAGTCACCTTGGCGCGATGCTGATCCGTCAAGCTATCCGAATACGGCCTATGTGATCCGCCTGAAAGCCCCGCGTGAAGGCCATACGGTGATCACGGATGAGGTTCAGGGCACGGTCACATTCGGCAACGACCAGCTGGATGACATGGTTTGTTTACGGTCCGATGGTACACCCACCTACATGCTGGCCGTTGTGGTGGATGACCACGATATGGGCGTCACGCATGTGATCCGCGGGGATGACCACCTGAACAACGCTGCACGCCAGACACAGATTTACCGCGCCATGGAGTGGGCGGAGCCTGTCTGGGCGCATATCCCGCTGATCCATGGGCCAGATGGCAAGAAGCTGTCCAAACGCCACGGCGCTGTTGGTTTGGAAGAATATCAGGCCATGGGCTATCCGGCGGCGGGCATGCGAAATTACCTGACACGGCTTGGCTGGGCGCATGGGGATGCGGAATTTTTCAGCGACGCTGAGGCGTTGCAGTGGTTTGATCTGAAGGGAATCGGGCGTGCGCCGGCCCGGCTCGACTTCAAAAAGCTTGAAAACCTTTCCGGACAGCATATCAGCGCCATGACGGATGCGGATCTTTTGCCAGAAATTGAGGCGTATCTGAATGCTGCGCAGCAGCCAATCCTTTTGCACACGCAGAAAGAATTATTATCACGTGGTCTTTACTGCCTGAAAGACCGCGCCAAGACATTTCCGGAACTTATTGATAAAGCATGGTTTATATTGGGATCGCGGCCCTTTGTTGCGGATGAGAAAGCGGCGAAATCGCTTGACCCAGTATCCCGTGGTATACTGTCGGAATTGACGCCGCAGCTGCAAAATGCTAGCTGGGATCGCGACACGCTTGAAGCCACCGTAACCGAGGTTGCCCAAGCGCACGGGATCGGGTTGGGCAAGATTGCAGGGCCGATCAGGGCTGCTCTTACCGGGCGCACGGTCAGCCCGAGTGTATTTGACATGATGCTCGTTATCGGGCGCGAGGAAACCCTCGCCCGACTGACGGATGCAACGACCTGAGGGCGCCGATCCGCGCGCCCTTCATTTGATCTTCACACACTGAACGGAGATTTCCGCTCAGTTGACTGGAAAGGGAGGCTGTGATGGATAAAAGAATAAGAACCGCGACGCTGAATTTTGACGGCAAAAGCATTGAGTTGCCGATCATGCAGCCAACATCCGGCCCCGACGTGATCGATATTCGCAAGCTTTACGCTCAGGCCGACGTGTTCACATACGACCCTGGCTTTACCTCGACCGCAGCCACCGACAGCGCCATCACCTATATTGATGGCGACAAGGGCGAGTTGCTTTATCGTGGCTATCCGATTGAGCAGCTGGCCGAGAAATCACACTTTTTGGAAGTGTGCTATCTGTTGCTGTACGGTGAGTTGCCCGATGCGACACAAATGGTCGACTTTGAAAGCCGTGTGACCAATCACACCATGGTGCATGAACAGATGCACTATTTCTTCCGGGGCTTCCGGCGCGACAGCCACCCCATGGCGACCATGGTCGGTGTTGTGGGCGCAATGTCCGCCTTTTATCATGACAGTACCGATATCAACGACCCGTGGCAGCGCGAAGTGGCCGCGATCCGCATGATCGCCAAAATGCCAACCGTGGCGGCGATGGCCTATAAATATTCCATCGGCCAGCCCTTCACCTACCCGAAGAACTCGCTCGATTATCCATCGAACTTCCTGCACATGTGCTTTGCCGTCCCTTGCGAAGACTATGTGGTAAACCCGATTCTGGCCAAGGCGATGGACCGGATCATGATGCTGCATGCCGATCATGAGCAAAATGCCTCGACCTCTACGGTGCGGCTGGCGGGTTCATCTGGGGCCAATCCCTTTGCCTGTATTGCGGCTGGCATTGCCTGTCTTTGGGGTCCGGCGCATGGCGGGGCCAATCAGGCCTGTCTGGAAATGCTGCGCGAAATCGGCACGGTTGACAATATCCCAGATGCCATCCGCCGTGCGAAGGATAAGAATGATCCGTTCCGCCTGATGGGCTTTGGCCACCGGGTCTACAAGAACTTTGACCCGCGCGCAAAGGTGATGAAGGAAAGTGCCGATGAGGTGCTGGATCTTCTGGGGATCCATGACAATGAAACCCTGAAAGTCGCCAAGGAGCTGGAACGCATCGCCCTTGAGGACGAGTATTTTATCGAGAAAAAGCTCTATCCGAACGTCGATTTCTATTCGGGCATCATTCTCGAAGCGATGGGCTTTCCGACGTCAATGTTCACGCCGATCTTTGCGGTCAGCCGTACCATTGGCTGGATCTCGCAGTGGCGCGAAATGATTGCAGATCCGACCCAGAAAATCGGCCGGCCGCGCCAGCTTTATATCGGCAAACCGGCACGGCAATATGTGGATGTCGACGGCCGCTGATACGCGTGCCTGATCAATCGGGGTCGCCTGTCATGGCGGTCCCGACGATGCGGCAAGGACATCGAAAACCTTCCTCACGCCGCCGCATGGGTTTTTGCGATACGGTCAGCCTCTCGCCCATAAATCTCTTCATAGTGGTCAAACTCAGTTTCGTGCCAGGCGGTCCCTTGGGTTGCAGATCCAAGCGCCATAACCATCTCTTCACTTGCTGCGGCAGGCAGGAGCGCGCGGAATATGTCCCATCCCCGGCACATCGGATCGCGGTCAAATCCCAGAACCTGCCCTTTCAGCGTCGACACCATCGACACCATTGCACCGGAATAGACCGACGGCACGTGGATTTCGATCCGATGGATCGGCTGTAAAAGCACCGGCCCGGCTTTGCCCAACGCATCGCGCAACGCCATGCGGCCAGCGATGCGAAAGGCATGGTCCGAACTGTCCACCGCATGGCATTTGCCGTCATTCAATGTCACCGCCACATCCGTGACCGGAAAGCCAAGCGGCCCCTCTTGCAGCGCTTCGCGCGCACCATCCTCGACGGCCGGGATGTAATTTTTAGGCACGACCCCGCCTTTGACGACATCGTTGAAGTGAAATCCAGCGCCGCGTGCCCCCGGGCGCAGTGTGATCGCGATGTCAGCGAATTGCCCGGCACCGCCAGATTGCTTTCGGTGCCGATAGTGCTGATCAACCTGCGCCGAAATGGTTTCCAGATAGCGCGGGTCGGGTGCGCGGGTCGTCACGTCCACCCCGAAATCGTCTGACAAAATGGCCAGCACTTGCCGCTCATGCATCAGGCCTTGCAGATGCACAAGCGCATGGCCCGTCGCATCATCTTGCCCGATACGCAGCATCGGATCGGCTTCGGCCAGCCGCGACAGTGCCGATGACAGCCTGACGTCATCACGCTCATGCACAGGTGTGACAATGCGGGCCAGTGCGGGCGGGCAACCACGCCCCCAATCGGGCACAGGCAGGCCTGCGGTGGTGGTGAAAACATGGCCTGCATCCAACTGATCGGATTTGACCGACAGACCCACTTCGCCCGCTTCAAGATGATCAACACCGCCCTTGGCACCGATGGGCGTCAGGCCGCCCAAGCCTGCCCCTGCCAGTGCAGCACCTTGCGCCACCCCTCCGCTAAGCGCGCGCAGCATAACGCATTTTCCCAGATGCTTGCGGATCTGCGCATGGAAACCAACGGCCAGGGCCACGTCCACGCCCAGCCTTTGGCGCAGCACCGAGACGTCCGGCGCCTCATGTCGCAACGCCTTCATCAGGCGCAAAATACCGTTTCGGTGCGAGGCTGACCCCAAGAACGCCGGGATCATCACCCGGTCTGCGGTTTCGCGGCGGGCAATAGAAAAAAGAGCCGCCGTTGCCGGTTCACGGTCCTCAATCAGTTCTTCAAGCAACGCGTCGTCATAGTCCGACATTTGTTCCAGCAACTCTGCGCGCGCTGCGTGTTCACGTTCGGCCGTGTCGTTGGGCATTTCGACCAGTTGCGATGTCTGTCCTTCGCGGTAGCGCCAGGCGCGTTCAGATATCAGATCGACGGCGCCCACGATCTGGCCGCCCTCGCGGATCGGGATCTGGCGCAATACGATGGGATGACCTGAATAGGCCTGAAGGGCAGCCACTATATCGCGCACACGGCCCTTGGGCTGGTCAATACGGTTGATGAATATCAAACAGGGGATATTCGCCGCCTCAACTGCGCGCAGCCAAGGGGCCGCCAGCACCGCTTCTTCCGGGTCGGACGACACACATAGAACCGCAATATCAGCGGCCACCAGTGCGGCCCCACCCATGCGCGCGAAATCCGGCCCGCCCGCCATGTCGAGCGCACACCAAGGCTCTCCCATAAAGTGGAACTGACTGATGGTCAGATGTCCGGCCGTCTCTGACTGAACCGGCCCATCCTCAAGCGAGCTAAGCGCACGGACAAGTTCGGTTTTCCCAGATTGTGACGGCCCAAGTACAGTGATGCAGCGCATGACATTCCCCCATGTGGCACGTGGAGAGGGCGCGTTTTATCGCGGGGCCCGGTGCCGTCGGGCCATGCGCCCCTATGGGTCAAGTCTCGGCTGCAAGGCCCCGTCGGTCAAGCATCTTGCTCAGGCTCGATATGTCTTGGCAAAATTACACTGGTCTCACGATCCGATCGTTCGCACGTCCAGCCCGGCTTGGCAAAGCGCGCTTTAACGTCCGACAAACCGTGCCGGGCGCTTTTCAAGAAAGGCCTGAATGCCTTCATTGCAGTCTGATGTCCGCCCGCATTCTCCCTGCAACTGCGCTTCAAGGGCAAGCTGGGTGTCGATGTCATTCTCCAAGCTGGCCCGGAGCGCTTGCTTGGCGCGCTCAATGGCCTTGGTCGGGCCGTTTGCGAGAGCGTGCGCCCGCGCGCGCCAATGGGCGTCAAACTCTGCGTCTGGCACCGCTTCCCATATCATGCCCCAATCGGCAGCCTGCCGGGCTGTGATCTTGTCACCGAAAAGCACCGCCCCCATGGCCTTGGCCATTCCCATCTGGCGCGGAAGGCAATAGGTGCCACCCGCATCGGGGATCAGGCCGATGCGCGTGAAGGCCTGAATGAAACTAGCACTCTCAGTGGCGATCACCACATCCGCTGCCAGCGCAAGATTGGCACCAGCACCCGCAGCCACGCCGTTCACCGCCGCGATCACAGGCACACGCACCGCAAGGATTGCCCGCAGCATCGGCTCATATTCGTCGGCCAGAATTCTCTCGAAATCAAGGCTGGCCGCGTCCGCCACGTTGGCCAAATCGTGGCCAGAACAAAACCCCCTTCCAGCGCCCGTCAACACAACCACGCGCGCAGATTGGCCAGCCAGCGTCACTGCCTCGGCAAGTTCGCGGCGCATCACCGTGTTGAACGCATTCATCACTTCGGGGCGGTTCAGCGTGATCAGCGCCATACCGTCCGTATGATCATAGGTGATTGTCTGATAGGGCATGCCATGACCTTTCGCTTTGTCTCAGCAAAGACCATAGTCAGCAAACCGGTGGGAAAAACAAATACGGTGCGTCACCCGCCCAGAATATTGTCCAGCCGTGCCTTTTCATCCGGTGTCAGCGGCGTGGGGCCTTGGTCGGCGCCGGTTCCCTTGCGGCCACGCAGATATATCAGCGCGCCGGCGACGCCCAATGCCAGCATGCCCGGCCCAGCCAGCCAGAGGATCAGATTGGCCCCGCCAGAGGTTGGCGTCAGCAACACATATTCACCGAAGCGTTCGACCAAAAAGGCGATGACTTCTGTGTCGCTGTCCCCCGCCACAAGACGCTCTCGCACCAAAAGCCTGAGGTCACGGGCCAGATCGGCGTTCGATTCGTCGATATTTTCATTGCGGCACACAAGACAGCGCAGCCCGGTGCTTAGCGCGCGCGCGCGCGCCTCAAGGGCCGGATCGGGTAGAATTTCATCTGGCTGAACGGCCCGGACGGGTGTGATCTGCGTCAAAAGCAGCGTCATGGCCATAAGGAGGGTGCGCATAAGCCCTACTCCGCCGGGGCGGCCATTGCGGGTGCGGATTTTGCTGCCCCTGCCGCGACGCGGTAGCGTCGGTCCGTCAGGCTGACCAGACCGCCGATTGCCATGAAAATTGCCCCAGCCCAGATCCAGCCCGCGAAGGGTTTGATATAGACCCTGACCGTCCAGCCGCCATCTGCCTGTGCGTCACCGATCACGACATAGAGATCACGCCAAAGACCATTGTCGATCCCGGCTTCTGTCGTGGGCATTCCGGCCACCGGATAGACCCGCTTTTCGGGGTGGAGCCGCACCGGCGATTTGCCGGGGAGGGTCATCAAAATCGTGGCCTGCGTAGAAAAATAATTCGGACCTTCAATGCGCTCGACGGTCTCCAGCGTCACCTCGTAGCCTGCAACATCATAAGGAGTGCCGGTTTGGGCCACGCGGATATCTTCCACATCCCATGCCATCATGCACGCGATGCCGATGAAGGTAATACCAAGCCCGCCATGGGCCAGCGCCTTGCCCCAATCGGCCCGCGGCAAACGCGTCAGGCGGCCGAACTTGCGCCCCGCCCGCAACCAAAGCTCCGTCAGCACACCAAGGACCAGCCAGCCCCCAAGGGCCACGCCAATCGGCGCCAGAACCGACCCGCCGGTGCCGATCGCATATGCCAGCCCCCCCAGCGCCAGAGCCAGGATCACCGCGCCCGCAAGTGGTTTGGCACTGCGCCGCAGCCGCGCACGCTTCCATGGCAAGATCGCCCCCAACGGTAAGATCACCGCAAGGATCACCATGAACGGCGTGAAGGCCTGATTAAAGAATGGCGCGCCTACGGACAGCTTCCGTTCAAACGCCATTTCGGCGATCAGTGGCCAAACGGTCCCCAAAAACACCACGAATGCCGCGACGGCCAACAGCACGTTATTCAGCACCAGCGCAGATTCGCGGCTGACCATCGAAAAAACACCCTTGGCCTCCATCGCCCCGGCCCGCGCGGCATAAAGTGTCAGCGCCCCTCCGATGGCTATGGCCAGGATCAGCAAGATAAACACGCCGCGTTCCGGGTCATTGGCAAAGGCGTGGACCGAGGTGATGACACCTGAGCGCACCAAGAACGTCCCAATCAGTGAAAACCCGAACGCCAGGATTGCCAAAAGAATGGTCCAGGCCTTCAACGCCTCGCGTTTTTCAACCACGATGGCCGAATGCAGCAATGCGGTTGCCACCAACCACGGCATAAAGCTGGCATTCTCTACCGGGTCCCAAAACCAAAAGCCGCCCCAGCCGAGTTCGTAATAAGCCCACCAACTGCCGAGCGCGATGCCGACAGTCAGGAACATCCAAGCGGCCAGCGTCCATGGCCGCACCCAGCGCGCCCAAGCCGCATCAACTTTTCCTTCGATCAGTGCTGCCACGGCGAAAGAAAACGCCATCGATAGGCCCACATAGCCAAGATAGAGAAACGGTGGATGAAAGGCCAAGCCAGGATCTTGCAGCAGCGGGTTCAGATCCTGCCCGTTGAACGGTGGTTCCGCTAGCCGCACAAACGGGTTCGACGTGAAAAGGATAAAGGCAATAAAGGCCACACCGATCATCGCCTGAACGCTCAAGACGCGGGCCTTAAGCTTTTCTGGAAGATTGCCGCCGAACCATGCCGCTGATGCGCCAAACCCGGCCAGGATCAACACCCAAAGCAGCATTGAGCCTTCGTGGTTCCCCCACACGCCCGAAACCTTATAAAGCATAGGCTTCAGCGTATGGGAATTGTTGACGACCAGCCTCAGCGAAAAATCCGAGGTGACAAAAGCCCAGGTCAGTGCCGCGAAGGACAGAGCGATACAGACGAACTGAGCTGTCGCCGCCGGACCAGCCAGTGCCATCCAGTCTCTGCGGTCAGTTGCCGCCCCGGCCATGGGAATTACGGCCTGAACGACGGCCAGAATCAGGGCAAGGATCAGCGCAAAATGGCCAAGTTCTACGATCATGCCCAAAGCATACTGCGTCGTGCCGCCGCCGCCAATGGCCCCGTGCGCTCATGTCGCGCCCAAACCGGATCGTAAAGGGGTTTAGGTGCTGTGCCTGCGCTGCCATTCGGCCAGTGCCGGGTTGTCATCGGCCGGTGTGGCAGGCTTTTCAGCTGGCCGAATGCTTTGCCCTTGTGCGCCCGAGCGAAAATAATGCGCCTCGCGCGCTCCAAAATAAAAGCCGACAATGGCTGCCAGAAGCCACCAAAGCGGTTCCGGCACATAGTTCAGGCCAACCATGCGCCGGGTAAAGCTGTCGGGGTCGATCATCGCATAGGTGAACAGTCCAAGTGTGCCCATGGCCAGCAAAGGCCGAGGCAATCTGTTTAACCCGTTCACGAACCGGTCAAACGCGCCGGTGCGGGCGTATTGAAACTCGGCGCCATGCTCTTCAAGTGCTGCCAGATAAGCCTCTTGCGCGGCTTGCATCTTTTTCGTGGCATTGGGCGTGAACACTTCGGCCACGGATGTAGCGGCCTCTCCTATCGCCGCAGTGGCAGACGGGGTTCCCAGGATGCGTCCGATCATGCCCATTTTGCAGTCCTTTCCCGATGTGCGGCCTCACTGATGTGAAACCGGGGCGCGATGAAGGTTTCGGCGCGCAAGATCCAGCCGCCCTTGCCGCCATTGCGGCGGCGCGCATATTTGCGGCTGGCGGGCCGCGCATCGCCCAAAGCGTAGTAATAGTTTCGCCGCGCAATGCCGTAAGCATCCGCAATCAGATCAGGCGCGTCTTTCGTGGCACGGTGCGCAGCGGCTGCCGTCAGCGGACCGATGGCCCCGTCGACGGTGACATCTTGACCCATCTCGATCAGCAGCCGCTGCAATATCTTGACCGCATTGGAGCCGGAATTGACATACATATCGAAAACCGATGCCTGCAGCACGTCTGGCAGATCAGCGATACGCGGCTTTTCAAAATAGTGATCCAGAAAGATCCGGGTGGCCTGATCGCGCGTCAAAACCCGGACATCCGCCACGGTCACCTTGCCGTCCCCGGTCAGATCCAGACCAAGACGCCTGAGCGTGCCAAGTGTGACGCCATATTTGGTGGCCCCGCCCGGATCATCAGGATCGTTTACATAGCCGCCTTCACGGGCGACAATCTCTTTGGCGATTTCAGTGACGTCTGGCATGGCAGTATCCCCTTTGGCGGGGACCAAGCTGCGCTTTACCGGTTAATTCGTCGCATCTGCAGCGTTCGCTGCATCGGATGGGTCGACATAGACACCTTGCGCTTTCAAGGCATCAATGACCTCTGACGGCATATAGGTTTCATCATGTTTGGCAAGAATTTCATGGGCCACAAACGTGCCATCGATCAGCTTTCCGGTGGCCACGACACCGCCGCCTTCGTCGAAAAGATCCGGCAATACGCCTTCGTAGCGCACCGGAATTGTGGCATTGGTGTCGGTCACCGCAAAGGTGATAGCAGCCCCCTGCCCCCGCACCAGACTGCCCGTTTCGACAAGCCCACCGATGCGAAACGTCTCACTCGGGCCCGGCGCGTTTTCAGCCACTTCTGACGGGGAGCGGAAATATTGCAGCGAGTCCCCAGCGGCAAAGTAGAACGCGCCGAAACTGGCCACCAATGCCACGCTGGCAAGGGCGATAACCTGTATTCGGCGCTGTTTCTTTAACCCTTTCATGTCGCCTTCACGGGAACACGGGCGCAAGCATAAGGCCAGCGGTTTCTTCCAGCCCCAGCATCAAATTTGCGTTTTGAATGGCCTGACCTGAAGAACCCTTGGTCAGGTTGTCTAGTGCCGCGACAACGATGGCGCGGCCAGAAATCCGGTCGGCCACCACGCCGATATGGGCAAAGTTTGACCCGGCAACCGCCCGGGTCGAGGGCAGCTCACCGAAGGGAAGCACCTCTATGAATGGCTCATCCGCGTAGCGCCCGGCATGGGCTGCGTGGATCGCCTGCGCGTCACCGCGCAGATATACCGTCGCCAGAATGCCGCGATTGAAGGGCATCAGATGCGGCGTAAACTGAATCTGCACCGGCCGCCCTGCGATCTTTGAAAACTCCTGATCAAACTCTCCCAAATGCCGATGGGTGCCGCCGGCCGCATAGGGATGCGTGCCGCCCGAAAGCTCTGCATGCAACAGGTTTTCCTTCAGCGCGCGCCCTGCACCGCTGACACCCGCCTTGAGATCCAGAATGATCTCATCAAGATCAATAACCCCGGCCTCGATCAGCGGTCGGATCGCGAATTGGCCTGCGGCTGCGTTGCAACCGGTGCCAGCCGTCAGCCGCGCAGTGCGAATGTCATCGCGGTAAAATTCGGTCAGGCCGTACACCGCTTCCTTTTGCAGTTCGATCGCCGCATGCGGCTTGCCGTACCACTTTTCATATGCCTGCGGGTCTCGCAGCCGGAAATCCGCAGACAAATCCACAATTTTGAGATCCCGTGGCAGGGCAGATATCACCGCCTGCGACGTGGCATGCGGCAAAGCACAAAAGGCCAGATCAATGCCTGAGAAGTCGATGTCATCGATTTTTTCCAGCTGCGGCAACGCCAGGTGGCGCAGATGTGGAAAGACCTCTGACATGGCCATACCGGCCTTGCGGTCGCCAGACAGGGCAGTGACCTTCATGTCCGGATGCGTGGCAATCAGGCGCACAAGTTCGGCCCCGGTGTAACCGGACGCACCAAGAATGGCGATCTTATGAGACATGTCGATCTCCTCGCAGGGTTGGACCGGTGATGTCGGAGACGGCGCCGTCTTACAACACCTATTTTTGCACAAGCGTTGCTGGCCGCAGTGCCGCGGCTGCCCGAAGAAATGCAAACGGCGCCCGAATGGGGCGCCGCGCAAAGTCTGATGTGAAACGGATCAGGCTGCTTCGGTGATGAACTTCACAGCATCGCCGAACGTCTGGATGGTTTCAGCCGCGTCATCGGGGATTTCGATGCCGAACTCTTCTTCAAATGCCATCACCAGCTCGACTGTGTCGAGGCTGTCGGCGCCCAGATCATCGATGAAGGAGGCGCCCTCGGTCACCTTGTCTTCTTCGACGCCCAGATGCTCGACGACAATTTTCTTAACGCGATCTGCGATGTCGCTCATGTCAATTCCTCATATTCGCGGGTTCTCCCGCATCCTGGTCCGTTGCTCTATCAGAGCGGCTCAGGCCCCGCAATCAAGCGAAGGCCGCCGGATAGGTCGAATGACCAGCCCCGGCACGTCAGCGCCGCCTATAGCACAGTCTAATCATGACGCAAATGCTTTCGCAACGGCTGTCTTCGTCGCGCTGCATGCACAGATCAGACCATATCCATACCGCCATTCACATGCAGCGTCGCACCAGTCACATAGGCGGCCTCGGCACTTGCGAGATAAAGGGCGGCCGCTGCAATCTCTTCCGGCGCCCCCATCCTGCCCGCTGGGATCTGCGCGGAAATCTTGCCCTTTTGCTCATCCGTCAGCTTATCGGTCATAGCAGTCGCGATGAATCCCGGGGCTATGCAGTTGACGGTGATGCCGCGGCTTGCAACTTCATGGGCCAGCGATTTCGACATGCCCGTCAGCCCGGCCTTGGCGGCTGCATAATTGCCCTGTCCGGGATTGCCCGTCGTGCCAACGATAGAGGTTACGTTGATGATGCGCCCCCAGCGGGCTTTCATCATCGGCCGCAATACCCCGCGACAAAGGCGGAACGTGGATGTCAGGTTCACGTTCAAAACCGACAGCCATTCCTCATCCGACATACGCATGAAGAGGTTGTCGCGGGTGATACCGGCATTGTTCACCAAAATATCAACGGCCCCCATCTCGGCAATGGCCGCCTTTGGCAGTGCTTCAACAGCATCGGCATCCGACAGATTGCAGGGCAATACATGCGCCCGTGCGCCCAATTCTGCCGCCAGCGCCTGCAACGGGGCTTCGCGTGTGCCCGACAACGCCACAACCGCCCCTGCGCCGTGCAATACGCGGGCAATCTCGCCACCAATGCCGCCCGATGCGCCTGTCACCAGTGCTGATTTTCCTGTCAGATCGAACATCGCTCGCTCCCTTATGTTTTTGTTCAAATTTGCGCTTTGCGTGCAAAAAAGGGCAACGCCCTTAGCGCACAATCACCGCAGCGACATCTTCCGGCGTGCCCACCGCACGGCATTCCGTCTCTTTGGCAATGCGCCGGATCATTCCCGACAAGGCTTTGCCAGCACCAATTTCCCAAAACTCGGTCACGCCATTTGCAGCCATCCACATGATGGATTCGCGCCAGCGAACCGCACCGGTGACCTGTTCCACCAAAAGCTGGCGGATCAGATCAGGCGCGGCGACGGGTTCTGCCCTGACATTGGCGACCAGTGGCACGCTTGGTTCGTTGATCTGCACATCGCTCAAAGCCTGTGCCATGGCGCGCGCTGCAGGTTCCATCAAGGCGCAATGAAAGGGCGCCGAGACCGGCAACAAGATCGCGCGTTTGGCGCCTTTGGCCTTCGCAATCTCAAGTGCGCGTTCAACGGCGGCTTTGTGGCCTGACACCACAACCTGCGCCGGGTCATTATCGTTGGCGGCCTGACAGACCTCGCCCTCAGCCGCCTCTGCGGCCACAGCCGAGGCTGTCTCAAAATCCAGCCCCAGAAGCGCAGCCATCGCACCCACGCCCACCGGAACCGCCTCTTGCATCGCGCGGCCGCGCAAACGCAACAGACGTGCCGTATCGGCCAAACTAAGCGCGCCAGCTGCGCATAGTGCTGAATATTCCCCCAAGGAATGGCCCGCAACATAGGCCGCCGAGGTCACAGGAATGCCTTCCGCCTCCAGCGCCCGCATCACGGCGATGGATGTCGCCATCAAGGCGGGCTGGGCGTTTTCGGTCAGCGTCAGATCGTCTTGGGCGCCGTCCCACATCAATGCTGACAGCTTTTGGCCAAGGGCTGCATCAACTTCATCGAATGCCGCCATTGCGGCCGGATAGGCCTCGGCCAGCGCCTTGCCCATGCCAATGACCTGCGCGCCCTGCCCCGGAAATACGAATGCTCGTGCCATTTTCACTCCCCGTCATTTTTTGAAGGCATAACCCGCCCGCGCCATGGCTGCAACGTGCACATCCAATGTGCGAACCGATATGAAACGGGCTGATTGCACATCCGCCGCAGCATTTTATGGTGACGGCGTCAACGCGAGAGGCAGAGCATGGCATTTTCGAATACAACCGGGTCATACGGCAGCATCGCGCGTTCATTGCATTGGCTCATGGCGCTGCTGATCCTCAGCAATTTCGGATTGGGCCTTTTGGCCGAGGATATGCCGCGTGGATCTGATGCCGAAGTGGCCTGGGTGGCGCAGATTTATTCTGCTCATAAAACCATCGGCGTTGCGGCCTTCTTTCTGGCGCTGATCCGGGTGCTATGGGCGCTAAGCCAGATCAAACCGCACGCCCTGCATCCAGACAGACGGCTGGAAACCTTTGCGGCTGAGGCGGTGCACTGGTCGCTTTATGCGGCAATCTTGCTGGTGCCTGCATCCGGCTGGGTCCACCATGCCGCCACCACGGGGTTCGCGCCGATCTTGTGGCCCTTTGGGCAATCCCTGCCCTTCGTGCCAAAATCCGAAATGCTGGCGCTGACGTTCAAGTCCATTCATGGGGCCGCGGTCAAACTGCTGTTTTTGTCACTGGCGTTGCACATTGCAGGGGCTTTGAAACATCTGGTGATTGACCGGGACGGAACCGTCGCACGGATGCTGACGGGTCGGGAGATTATGCCCGAAAGCGTCAGTCACAGCGCACTCTATCCGGCTTTGGCCGCGTTACTGGCCTGGGGGGCCATCCTCGGTGTCGGCGTTGCCCTTTCCCCACAACCTGCGAACGTGGTGCCACCTGCCATGACGAATGCTGAAAATGGCAATTGGGCAGTAACCGACGGCACGCTCAGCTTCACCGTCCGGCAAATGGGCCAGGAGGTGACCGGCAACTTTGCCGGGTGGCAGGCAACCATCATCTATGATGAAGGCACAAAGACTGGCACCACCAATGTGACCATCCCGCTTTCAGGCATGACCCTTGGCGCGGTCACCACACAAGCAGCAGGGCCCGAGTTTTTCGACGTTGGTGCCCACCCTACCGCAATTTTCAACGCCGGTATCGATGATCAGGACGGCCAGCTGGTGGCAGCGGGCACCCTATCGCTTAAGGGGCAAGACGTGCCGATGACCCTGCCCTTCACCTTGGCGATTGACGGCGATACGGCGGCCATGTCCGGGCAGATCACGCTCGACCGGCGCGATTTTGGCATGGGGCCAAGCTACCCGGATGAAAGCACTGTGGGCTTTGGAGTGGTTGTCGACGTCGAACTCCGCGCGTCACGGCAATAGATGAGCTGAAAATGGCCGCCGGATCACTCCGGCGGCCATTTGGTCATAGCGCGAATGCGTTACTCAGCTTTGCCAGCTTCGATTGAGATCACCAGTGGCACTTCGTCGCCCACGAATGGCGCAAAAAGGCCCAGGTTGAAGTCGCTGCGCACCAAAGTGGCCGTTGCATCAAAGCCAAGCCACGGCTTTTCAATCATCGGATTCTGCCCTGCTTGGTTAAGCACCGCATCCAATACCACCGATTTGGTCACGCCATTCAGCGTCAGATCGCCGGTGATATTTGCCGTCGTCTCACCTGTGACCTCAATTGAGGTTGAGGTGAATGTCACCATCTCACCCTCGGCTGCGTCAAAAAATTCGGGCGACATGAAATGATCAAACCGTTCTTGCCAGCCCGTCAACATGGTCCGGACCGGGAAAGACACTGAAACGCTGGAATTTACCGGTTCTTCGGCATCGAACATGATCGTGCCGTCAAAGCCCGAAAACATGCCATAGGTGGTTGAAAACCCCAGATGGCTGTAGCTGAATACAATCTGGCTATGGCTGGGATCCAGTGTGTATGTTTCTGGGGCGGCAAATGCCGGCGACACCGATGCGCCGATCAGACCGGCCAAGAGTAGCGTTTTCATGTGAGTGGTCCTGTGTTGTTATCAATCCGGCGTATGACTTACGCATGCCCACCGCCTGCACAACTCCGCGTGCTTACACATTGCCTGTTCGCAGGCAAACACGCACGCTACGGCTTGCGTCCTGGGCAAAAGGCGATATAAGGCCGCTTCCTTCCGTATTCACGAAATTGGCGAAGCCTCTCGTGGCGGGCAGCGGAAGGTCTAGACCCGCCTATGAAGCCGCCCGACAAGACAGGAGCATACATGCCACTTTATGAGCATGTCCTAATTGCGCGCCAGGACCTTTCCAGCACGCAAGCCGAAGGCCTTATTGAACACTTCTCCACAGTTCTCGCAGACAACGGCGGCAAAGTCGTTGAGCATGAGTACTGGGGCGTCAAAACGATGGCCTACAAGATCAACAAAAACCGCAAGGGCCACTATGCCTTTTTGCGCACAGATTCGCCTTCGGCCGCTGTGCAGGAAATGGAACGCCTTGCCCGTTTGCATGATGACGTGATGCGCCTGATGACCATCAAGGTCGACGCGCATGAGGAAGGTCCCTCCGTCCAGATGCAAAAGCGTGACGAACGCAGCGACCGCGGAGATCGTGGTGACCGCGGCGACCGTCGTGACCGTGGCGACCGTCCCGATCGTGGCGACCGGCGTTGATCAAGGCTTGAGGAAAGGAACCTAAACTATGGCGAACAAACCATTTTTCCGTCGCCGCAAGGTCTGCCCGTTCTCGGGCGACAATGCGCCGAAGATTGACTATAAAGATGTACGGCTTTTGCAGCGCTACATCTCCGAGCGCGGCAAGATCGTGCCCGCCCGTATCACCGCCGTCTCGGCAAAAAAGCAGCGTGAACTTGCCCGTGCGATCAAACGCGCCCGCTTTCTCGCCCTGTTGCCCTATGCTGTGAAGTAAGGAGACAAACACATGCAAGTCATCCTTCTTGAACGCGTGGCCAAACTTGGTCAGATGGGCGAAGTCGTCAAAGTAAAAGACGGCTATGCCCGCAATTTCCTTTTGCCTCAGGGCAAGGCGTTGCGCGCCTCTGCGGATAACATCAAGGGCTTTGAAGCCCGCAAGGCCCAGCTTGAGACGCAAAACCTTGAAACCCGCACCGAAGCCGAAGCAATTGCCGCCAAACTCGACGGCCAAAGCTTCATCGTTATCCGGTCTGCCTCTGATTCGGGTGCGCTTTACGGTTCTGTCAGCCCACGCGATGCCGCCGAAGCGGCAACCGCCGAAGGCTTCTCTGTTGACCGCAAGCAGGTCGTGCTGACCCGCCCGATCAAAGATCTGGGTCTGCACGCTGTTGAAGTTATTCTTCATCCCGAAGTGTCCGCGACGATCACCATGAACGTTGCGCGCTCACCCGAGGAAGCAGAACTTCAGGCCGCCGGTAAATCCATCCAGGAACTGGCTGCAGAAGCGGAAGCTGAGGCAGAATTCGAAATCGCCGAACTGTTCGACGAAATGGGCGCTGCCAACGAGGACGGTGAAGACCTCTGATCCACCGTCGGACATCGAAACCAAGCTTAAACCGCGGCGGGTGATCCCGGCGCGGTTTTTTCATTTGCGGCAGGCGGTAGAGTGGTCAGAGCGAGCCGCTACAGTTTCTATGCACGCAACCGGCCACCCTGCACCGGGATACGATCCGCAAGATATGGATCCGGCTGCCGAGAAACCACTACGCGCCTAAATTGCAGCGCTATGCGCCTGCTTCGCTGACACGAACTGATCAATGCTGTGGGCGATGATCCGTGCGAGTGGAACCGCTGAGGCCTTAAGTCGTAGAATTCCCCGCTCACGATCAAACAAATCCGGATATGCTCCGATGAGGCGCAGAATCGATTGTGAGATGTCCATTCGATTTTCGGGAAACTCGCATTGCAGCGCGACTTCATCCAGTTGAAACGTGCACATCAACTCTTCAATCAGTCTGGCACAAAGCTTGTCTTTTGGCGTTAACGGATATCCCCTTTTCCCGGCCAGCGAGCTTTGACGAATGGCATTGGTATATGCGGATGTTGCCGAGATATTTTGCGAATAGCCTTGCGGAAACTTTGAAATCGCTGATGCACCCAGACCAATCAAGATGTCGGATGTATCATCCGTGTAGCCTTGAAAGTTTCGTCTCAGATCGCCGGTCTTGGCCGCCACTGCAAGGCTGTCACCCGGACGCGCAAAATGATCGATGCCAACGGCCTCGAAGCCCGCCATCAATAGTGTGTGTCGGGCAAGCTCTGACAACTCATACCGTGCGACAGACGATGGCAGCATTGCGGTATCGATCATCACTTGCCGTTTGGACATCCACGGGACATGGGCATAGCCATAAAGTGCGATCCGGTCAGGGTTCAGCGTTAAAACCTGATCCAAGCTGCTGCTCAAGCTCGCCTCGGTTTGGAACGGCAGGCCATAAAGCAAATCCATGTTCAGACTGGTGACGTTGCATTGTCGCAATATCTCAACCACGGTCCGGGTTTGTTCATATGATTGCAGGCGCCCAATCGCCTGTTGAACGCGTGGGGCAAAGTCCTGGACGCCAACGCTGGCGCGGTTCATCCCATATCGCGCCAAGGTACGCAGCATTTCCTCTGTCGTATCTGTCGGATCCAATTCAACAGAAAACTCGGCCGACCCCACTGGGCCGAATGTTTCAAACAGCCGGTCCAAAAGCCCTGACATTGTTGTTGGGGTCATGATTGTTGGCGTGCCGCCCCCGATATGAAGGCGTGAGATTGTGACGTTTTCGGGCAGATATGAGCGCACAAGCCCGATCTCTGAAATCAGGGTTCTGACATATTCCTCAACCGGTTTCTGGCTTTGCGTGCCTTGTGTCCTGCATGCGCAAAACCAACATAGGCGCCGGCAGAAAGGGACATGGAGGTAGAGCGAAACCGCCGCTCCTTCCGGTATCTCAGACAACCATTGCCGTTGATGAAGGTGCCCGGCATTCGGCAAAAAGTGGTTGGCCGGTGGATAGCTTGTATAACGCGGGACCTTTGCGTCAAAAAGTCCGTGGCGATTCAGTTGCGGATACCTGTTCATGCCGATACCGTGCCGACGTGCTGATGCTTTCACTTTGATGTGGATCAAATTTTATGAATGTGGCCCCCTCGGTTCGGATCAAATGCAGTGACTGCCCGATCCGTCATCGTGCCGTTTGCTCCCGTTGCGACGATTCCGAATTGGATTTGTTGGAGAAGATAAAGCGGTATCGGTCCTTTTCAGCAGGTGACCCGATATTGTGGCGTGGCGACGAATTAACTTACGTCGCTTCAGTGGTCAAAGGCGTGGCCACCCTTGGCAAGACGCTGGAAGACGGCCGCACCCAGATGCTGGGCTTGCTTCTGCCATCGGACTTCATCGGTCGACCTGGCCGCACGGAAATCGAATTTGATGTCACCGCAGCAACTGATGTGACGCTTTGTTGTTTCGAGCGCCGCCCGTTTGAGCGCTTGATCGAAACAACGCCACACATCGCACAGCGGCTTATGGAAATCGCGCTGGATGAGTTGGATGCCGCGCGTGATTGGATGCTGTTGCTGGGCCGCAAAACTGCCCGCGAGAAGATAGCAACATTTATCGAAATGTTGGTGCGTCGGCAAAACATTGACACTCAAAAAGGGGTTATGCCAGATCTCACCTTGCCGCTGACCCGCGCCGAGATGGCCAACTACCTTGGGCTGACATTGGAAACCGTAAGCCGACAGCTTTCGGCGCTAAAAAGGGACGGCGTCTTGCGTTTCAACGATCGACGCCGCTTTGAGGTCAACAATTTCTCTGCATTGCATGATGCCACCGGCGACGACGCGGATGGCGGCCCCATTTCCTAGGTATTGATCCACATCAAGGCACGAAATCGCGCCGCAACGTCTACTTCCTTTGCACAAAGGAGGCAGCGAAATGTACAAGAACATTCTGATCCCCGTCTCAAGAGACCCGTCACGAGACATCGCCTCATCATTGAAAGTGGCAACAGCGCTGGCTGACAAAGGCGCGCACTTCACGTTGATCCATGTGGTTGAAACCGTGCCGGTTTATGCCGTTGGATATATCCCGGTTGTGGCCATAGAGACCAATCGGGACGAGATTAAAACCGAACTTGAAGGCCTTGCGGCCACGCTGCCAAATGCCAGTGTGTTCATTGCTGACGGCAAACCTGGCGCGCGTATCTTGCGATGGGCTGATGAAAACGGGTGCGACTGTATCATCATCGCCTCCCATGAACCGGTGATGTCGGATTATTTGCTTGGCTCAACCGCGCATCAGGTTGTCCGGCACGCAAAATGCGCGGTTCACGTCGTCCGGTAGTGCCCCCGCATTCTCTCTTTGCAAATTGACCCAGATCAAAGTCTGCGAAGCGATTGATGCTTATCCAAAGGGTGCGAACGGGCGTGTCTGCTGTGGCAGAGCCAGTGATGTCGAGGGTATCAAATGAACTATATCAAACTGATTTTGCTTGGACTGATTTCTTTGTTTGCCGCCATGGCCGCAAACTGGGCCCACGATCTGGCCTATCAAGTGCACGCACTGATCATCATGGTCGTCGCATTTGGTATGTTTATCTGGGTGCTGCGAAACACAGACGAACCCAAGCCAATTGCCGATCCGCAGACCGGCTACAGTGACGGAGTGATCCGGGCGGGGGTTATCGCGACGGCGTTTTGGGGAGTTACGGGGTTTCTGGTTGGAACCTTAATAGCGTTTCAGCTGGCCTTTCCTGAACTGAATTTCGACTGGGGCCAGCCCTTCACCAACTTTGGACGATTGCGCCCGCTGCATACATCGGCAGTGATTTTCGCATTTGGCGGCAATGCCTTGATCGCCTCGTCGTTCTATGTCGTGCAACGCACCAGCAGTGCCCGGCTTTTTGGCGGCAACTTAGCTTGGTTCGTGTTTTGGGGGTATCAGCTCTTCATCGTGCTGGCCGCCACCGGCTACCTTTTGGGTGCGACCCAATCCAAGGAATATGCCGAACCGGAATGGTACACCGACATCTGGCTGACGATCGTGTGGGTCAGCTATCTGGTCGTCTTCCTTGGCACCATTTTCAAGCGCCGTGAAAAGCATATCTACGTCGCAAACTGGTTCTATCTCAGCTTTATTGTGACGGTTGCGATGCTGCACCTGATCAACAACTTGTCGATCCCCGTCAGCATTTTTGGCAGCAAATCGGTACAGGTCTTTGCGGGCGTTCAAGATGCCATGACCCAGTGGTGGTATGGCCACAATGCGGTTGGCTTCTTCCTGACAGCCGGGTTTTTGGGCATGATGTACTATTTCGTGCCGAAACAGGCGGGACGGCCGGTCTATAGCTACAAGCTCTCGATCATCCACTTCTGGGCGCTGATCTTTCTCTATATCTGGGCCGGTCCGCATCACTTGCATTACACCGCCCTGCCCGACTGGGCTTCGACCCTTGGAATGGTCTTTTCCATTGTCCTTTGGATGCCCAGCTGGGGCGGTATGATCAACGGTCTGATGACCTTGCAAGGCGCATGGGACAAGCTGCGCACTGACCCGATCATGCGTATGTTCGTGCTCAGCCTCGGGTTTTACGGCATGTCCACATTTGAGGGGCCAATGATGTCGATCCGGGCCGTAAACTCCCTGTCACACTACACAGACTGGACCATCGGCCATGTTCACTCAGGCGCGCTGGGTTGGAACGGGATGATTACATTCGCGGTTCTCTATTTCCTGACGCCGCGCCTTTGGGGGCGCAAGGAAATGTATTCCATGTCCGCGATCAACTGGCACTTCTGGCTCGCGACAATCGGCATCGTTCTATACGCGGCGTCAATGTGGGTAACGGGGATTATGGAAGGTCTGATGTGGCGAGAAGTGGATGATCAGGGTTTCCTTGTGAACTCATTCGCCGACACTGTTGCCGCCAAGTTCCCGATGTATGTCGTACGTGGTCTGGGTGGGGTGCTGTTCCTCTCGGGCGCCGTCATCATGTGCTGGAACATGTGGATGACCATTCGCGGGGCGAAACCTGCGGTGACCCATGTACCCCACGCAACACCGGCTGAATAAGGAGAACGGACAATGGCAATTCTCGATAAACACGCCGTTCTTGAAAAAAGCCCAACGCTGCTTTTGGTCTTTTCCTTGCTGGTGGTAACCATCGGTGGGATCGTCGAAATCGCGCCGCTGTTCTGGTTGGAAAACACCATCGAAGAGGTAGAAGGCGTGCGCCCCTACTCACCACTGGAGCTGACGGGTCGCGATATCTATGTGCGCGAAGGCTGCTACGTGTGCCACAGCCAGATGATCCGTCCGATGCGCGACGAGGTGGAACGTTACGGCCATTACAGCCTTGCCGCCGAAAGCATGTATGACCACCCGTTTCAGTGGGGGTCAAAACGCACCGGCCCGGACCTGGCGCGCGTGGGTGGGCGTTACTCGGATGCATGGCACGTTGACCACCTGATGGATCCGCAGTCTGTGGTGCCTGAATCCATCATGCCCAAATACGCCTTTCTGGCCACAACGCAGATCGAGCCAACGCACATCGAAGCGCTGCTGAAGACGCATCGCATGGTGGGTGTGCCATATTCCGACGAACAGATCGAGGCCGCCAAGGCAGACTTTGCTGCGCAAGCTGATCCTGACAGCGACTATGACGCCATGCTGGAACGCTACCCCAATGCAGCCATCGCCAATTTCGATGGCCAAGCCGCGCTGACGGAAATGGACGCCCTTATTGCCTATCTGCAAGTCCTTGGCGTCATGGTCGATTTTTCAACGTTCACCCCAGACGCCAGCCGATAGGAGCCAATCATGCAAACCTATTCTATACTTCGTGAGATCGCTGACAGCTGGGTTCTGCTTGCCATGTTCGGCTTCTTTGTCGGCGCGATCCTGTGGGCGTTTCGCCCCGGCAGCACCGCCACCTACAAAGATGTCAGCCAGATACCCCTTCGCAATGAAACGATCAGTTCCACAGCCAAAACCTGCACCGGTACATGTGCGTCATGCACTTCTGCAACAGCGGTAAAATCACTGGAAGGGATCGGCGATGTCTGAGAAGAAAAAATCCGATGCACATACCGGTGTGGAAACCACCGGCCATAGCTGGGACGGCATTGAAGAGTTGAACAACCCGTTGCCGCGTTGGTGGCTTTGGACACTTTATGCGACGATCATCTGGGCGATCGGCTACGCCATTGCCTATCCTGCCTGGCCGATGATTTCAGGTGCGACCACCGGGGTTCTGGGCTGGTCAACACGGGCGAATGTGGCGGCAGACATTGCCGAGCATGAGGGTAAGAATGCGGGATTGGTTGCGTCACTGCTTGACGCCGACGTCACCACCTTACCGCAAAACGCCGATCTACACCGTTATGCAATTGCGCGGGGCGGGTCGGTATTTAGGGCGCAATGCTCACAATGCCATGGCTCGGGTGCCGCCGGGGCCAAGGGCTATCCAAACTTGCTGGACGATGACTGGCTGTGGGGCGGTTCAATCGAGGACATCGTTCTGACGGTCCGTCATGGCATCAGAAATGAAACAGATGCGGACGCACGCTATTCGCAGATGCCTGCATTCAAAGACCTGATTGAAGCGCCCGAGATTGACGCCGTCGTTGAATATGTGGTGTCGCTGAGCAGCACCGAATTTGACGCGGCATTGGCTGAGACCGGGGCCATTGTTTTTGCCGATAACTGTGCAGCCTGCCACGGCGACACTGCCGTCGGTGATCGCGAACAAGGTGCACCGGATCTGACGGATGCGATCTGGCTTTACGGCGGCGACCGCGATGCACTGACGGCCACAGTTTCTGACTCCCGTTTCGGGATCATGCCTGCTTGGGGCCAGCGGTTGTCAGAAGCCGATGTTCGTGCCGTATCCGCCTATGTTCATTCCCTCGGCGGGGGTGAGTAGCGGCGGTTAGACCGCGCGTGGCGGTCGGCCCCGAAGCAGCCCTGTTCGCAAAACGACCTGCTTCGGGGCCTTTTGATTTGAATCAAGGCTTTCCGCTTCCAAGAGTGCTATCTGCAAGCTGCGAACAGGAAACTGATAAATGACATCTCAGACGCCCCCCTCTCTTTATAAGGCACGAGAGCCGGTGTTCCCCCGACGTGTGTCGGGGGCATTTCGCCGGCTGAAGTGGTGGATCATGGCGGTGACGCTGGGGATTTACTATCTGACACCTTGGTTGCGATGGGACCGGGGCATCAATCTGCCCGATCAGGCCGTGCTGGTCGATATGGCAAACCGCCGGTTCTATTTTTTCTGGATCGAAATCTGGCCGCACGAATTTTACTTCGTCGCAGGTCTTTTGGTCATGGCGGGTCTGGGGTTGTTTCTGTTCACCTCGGCGCTTGGCCGCGTGTGGTGTGGGTACACCTGCCCTCAGACCGTCTGGACCGATCTCTTCATTCTTGTCGAGCGATGGATCGAGGGGGACCGCAACGCCCGCGTGCGCCTGTGGAACGCCAAGTGGGATATTCGTAAATGGCGGCTGAGACTGACCAAATGGACCATCTGGATGGTCATATCTGTGGCAACGGGTGGCGCATGGGTGTTTTACTTTACGGACGCGCCAACTCTGGCTGTAGACCTGACCAACTTCTCGGCGCATCCAATAGCATACGCAACAATTGCGGTGCTAACGGCAACGACGTTCCTTTTCGGCGGCATCGCACGCGAGCAGGTCTGTATTTATATGTGCCCTTGGCCGCGCATTCAGGCGGCGATGATGGATTCGGACACCATCACCGTAGCCTACCGCGATTGGCGGGGAGAGCCACGGGGCAAACACCGCAAACAAGAACACGCAGAACCCTTGGGGGACTGTATCGACTGTAATGCCTGTGTGGCGGTCTGCCCGATGGGCATCGACATCCGCGACGGGCAGCAGATGGAATGCATCACCTGCGCTTTGTGCATTGACGCGTGCGATGACGTGATGACCAAAATCGGTAAGCCACGGGGGCTGATTGATTATCTGGCTTTGGCCGACGAACCAGCCGAACGCGCAGGCGATTTGCCAAAGCCGATCCTCAAGCACATTTTGCGCCCCCGAACGATCCTATACACCGCGCTTTGGTCTTTGGTGGGTGTCGGGCTGCTCTACGCCCTCTTCATTCGGTCAGATATTGAATTGACTGTCTCCCCCATCCGCAATCCAACCTTTGTCACCCAATCCGATGGTTCCATCCGCAACATTTATGATGTGCGACTGCGCAACAAGCTGGGCGAAGACCGTGTTTTTCACCTTAGCCTGACCAGCGACAGCCCGCTCTTGATCGATATTGAGGGTATCGGCGATGGTTCGAACGTGACTGTTGCTGCGGACAGTACATATCTACAGCGCGTCTACGTAACCGCACCGCCCGACAGCCCCGCCGCAAATGCTCCCGCGACCGCCTTGCGCCTTTGGGTGGAAGACAGCTCCAAGGGCACCCGCGCGTCCAAGGCGACCACCTTCAACGGAAAGGGTAAGTGATGCCACAAGAGATCAAAGGCTGGCACGTTGCGACCGGATTTACCTTGGCCTTTGCCACAATCTTGTCCGTAAACCTGATACTTGCGTATAACGCGGTGCGGACGTTTCCGGGATTGGAAGTCAAGAATTCATATGTGGCCAGCCAAAGCTTTGATGCTGATCGTGCCGCTCAGGTACGACTGAGCTGGGACGTATCGGCTCGTGTTCAGAACGGCCAGCTCCGCGTGAAGATCTTGCAAGACGGCACATCCATCGCCCCCAGGATCGAAAGCGCCATCTTTGGTCGGGCAACAAGTGTCGCCGCCGATCAGACCCCGGATTTCACATTTGACGGGACAGCATATGTCGCAGCCGTTGACGCCAAAGAGGGTAATTGGAACCTGCGGTTAAAGCTGCGCGCCGATGATGGCACGCTGTTCCAGCAACGCATTATCGTGCGAGGCGAGCAATGACAGCGATGTCTGCCTGCCCCGGTTGCGCCGCCGCACCATTGGCCGAAGCGACAGCCATGCCCCGCGCCACGGCCAACATGTTCCTGTCCGTGCCGACGATACATTGCGCTGCGTGTATTGGTAAGATCGAGCGGACGTTGTCGGCATATCCCGGCGTCACAGAGGCACGCGTAAATCTGTCCCTGAAACGGGTGGCGATCACAGCTGAGCCAGACATTCGGGTGAACGATATCGTGGCCACTCTGGATAGCATAGGATTTGAAGCCTACCCTCTGGATGCGGCAGTTCTGGGCACGACCAAAGACGATCAATCGCGTGACCTGCTGACCCGCCTTGCGGTTGCGGGCTTTGCCATGATGAATGTCATGCTTTTATCCGTTGCTGTCTGGTCCGGCGCGGCTGATGCCACACGGGACATATTCCACTTGATTTCGGCCGCCATCGCCCTGCCCGTGGTCAGCTATGCGGGCCAGCCATTCTTTCGCAGCGCCTGGACAGCCGTAAAGGCGCGATCGCTGAACATGGATGTGCCGATTTCTCTGGCGATTGTCCTCGCCGCTGGAATGTCCCTGTTTGAGACCTTGAATGGCGGCCAGCACGCCTATTTCGATGCCGCACTGTCTTTGACGTTCTTCTTGTTAATCGGCCGGTTTCTTGACCAAAAAACGCGCAGTGCTGCACGATCCGCTGCTAAAGAACTGACCGCGTTGGAAGTTCAAACCGCATATAAGATCACCGATGGCCAATCCATTCCGACCGCCGTTGCCGACCTTCGCATTGGCGACACGATCTTGATCCCAACCGGGATGCGGGTTCCGGCTGACGGCAGATTGGCCAGCACCCATGCAACGCTGGATCGGTCCTTTCTGACCGGTGAAAGCGCGCCTGCAACGATCGAGACGGGCGACATGGTGCAGGCCGGCGTGGTCAATCTTGGCGCCCCATTCACGTTTACAGCCACAGCGGTTGGCAATGACACGACGCTGCGCCGCGTCTCGGCGCTGGTCGAGACGGCCGAGAACAGCCGCAACACATACACTGCCCTTGCCGATAAGGCCGCGCGTATCTACGCCCCTGCGGTACATCTTTTGGCGCTGGCGGCATTTATCGGCTGGGTCTGGGCAACGGGCGACATCCGCCATGCGTTGAACATCGCGATAGCGGTTTTGATCATCACCTGTCCTTGCGCCTTGGGGCTGGCGGTGCCCGCCGTGGCAACGGCAGCCACCGGCAAGCTTTATTCCCAAGGCATTCTCGTTAAGAACGGAACGGCGCTGGAGCGGCTGGCAGAGGTCGACACAATCGTGTTTGACAAGACCGGCACGTTGACCGTCCCCGGGTTTGATCTAAGCCTTTCCGACCTGACCGAAACGGAAAGGTCCGTGGCGCGCGGTCTGGCGCAGGTGTCTGACCATGCGGTTTCACGCGTTATTGCCGCGGCCTTGAAACATCAGACACCCGCGCCTTTGACCAACATCAAAGAAGTGGCTGGATGTGGTGTTGAAGCGGATTATTTGGGGCAGCATGTGCGGCTTGGCAAAGCCGCGTGGCTGGGGGCGGGTTTTGACGGGACGGGTCTCAGTTTGGGATCGCGCCCTGCGAAGAAACTCCGGCTGACAGAAAAACTGCGCAACGGCGCGGTTGAAGCAGTCCGCCAATTGCAACACGCAGGGTATGATGTCCGGCTGATGAGTGGCGACAAAGACAGAGCCGTAAAAGCTGTGGCTTCGACGCTTGGGATCAAAGCTGCGTCCTGGGATCTGAGCGCGGAAGAAAAGCATAGCCGACTAGAAGAACTGGCCGCCCAGAACCACCGTGTCTTGATGATCGGCGATGGGTTGAACGATGCAGCCTCGCTGGCTGCGGCTCATGTTGGCATTGCCCCGTCGTCGGCATTGGATGCGTCGCGCAATGCTGCTGATATTGTGATACTGTTGGACAGCTTTGAAACGTTGCCGGTTGTGTTGAAAGTTTCCAAGATGGCCACGCGTTTATACAAACAGAACTTCGCAATTGCCGCCCTTTATAACAGCGTCGCCATTCCGATCGCGCTTCTTGGTCATGCAACCCCGCTCGTCGCCGCATTGGCTATGTCCGCGTCATCCATTACTGTGCTTCTCAACGCACTTAGAGTTCGGAGCGTCACATGAACATCCTTGTCGTATTGATCCCCGTTTCTCTCATCCTCGGCGGGCTGGGCCTTGTCGCCTTCCTCTGGACTGTCCGACACGAACAATATGAAGACACTGACGGCAACGCCGCGCGGATATTGCTGGATGATGATTGATCGCCAGGGCAGCATTGCTTGTATGGCGCCAATACCGGACCTCATCTTCTTGGCACACCGCTGAATAGACGCAACCACATGTTGCGTCAGCGACGGTTTGCCGCCAAAAGGGGCAATCGGCACCAGCCGGCGACAAATCAGGAACTGCAAAATGACCATGCTCTCGACGTTCATCAAGCCCGTCCACCGGGAAGGGTATCGGTTTATCGGCATCTTTGCGGCGGTCACGCTGGTTTTGTTTTGGATTGCCGACCCGCTTGGCTGGATCGGTGTTTGCCTGACCGTCTGGTGCTATTATTTCTTTCGCGATCCAGACCGGGTGACACCGGTGCGCGAAGGCCTGGTCATCAGCCCCGCCGACGGGGTTGTGTCGATGATCGGCCCGGCAGCCCCGCCCGAGGAACTTGGCCTTGGAGCCGCGCCGGTCACCCGGATTGCGATTTTCATGAATGTGTTTAACTGCCACGTAAACCGCGCGCCCATCGCAGGGCGGGTCGAGACGATCGCCTATCGGCCCGGCAAGTTTTTCAATGCCTCATTGGACAAAGCCAGCGTCGACAATGAGCGCAATGGCCTGACAATCCGCATGGATGACGGGCGGGCGCTGGCCGTTGTGCAGATTGCAGGGCTCGTCGCCCGGCGCATCGTGTGCGAGGTCAAGGACGGCGTCGCACTGCAAACCGGTCAACGCTTTGGGATGATCCGCTTTGGATCGCGTCTGGATGTTTATCTGCCCGAAGGTGTTTCACCCTTGGTGACCGTCGGTCAGGGTATGATCGCAGGCGAGACGGTTTTGGCCGATCTCATGTCCGATGAGGCACCGCGCCTTGGGGCCACGCGATAAAGCCATGACCAGAACGCCGCGCAAATCCACCGATCAAGACAGCGACAGCCTGCCGTTTTTAACGCTTGTCCCGAATATGGTGACGATGCTGGGGCTGTGCGCTGGGTTGACGGCAATTCGTTTTGTCATGTCTGGGCACTACCAGCTGGCGGTTGGGCTGTTGTTGGTCGCGGCGGTGGTAGACGGGCTTGACGGGCTACTCGCGCGGCGGCTTCAGGCCACCAGCGAAATTGGTGCGCAACTGGATTCGCTTTCAGATTTTCTGAATTTCGGCGTGGCGCCGGGTTTGCTTGTCTATCAGTTCGCACTGGCGCAAAGCGAAAAGGCCGGCGGGTGGATCTTTGTTTTGCTCTATGCAAGCTGTTGCTGCATGCGCCTTGCGCGTTTCAACGTGGCCCAAAACCTTGCCGTAACCACAGGCACCAAAGCGCCTGCACATTTTATCGGCGTGCCCGCACCGGCCGGGGCGTTGATGGTGCTTTTGCCAGTGTTCATCGCCTTTGAAACCGGACTGGATTTAACCAAATTTACGGTTTTGGTTGAGCTTTATCTGGCGCTGATCGGGTTTTTGATGGTCAGCCGGATGCCGACATTCTCGCCAAAGTCGATCCGGGTGCCACGCAAACATGCCGGCTGGCTGATGATCGCGTTGGCATTGATCGTAGGAATTATGTTGGCTGAATTCTGGGCGTCCCTAATCGCAATTATCATGCTTTATTCCGCATCTCTTTTTTACTCATTCATCAAGCATCTAAGACGCAACCGCCCATAAGCACGGCCGCCTTTTGAAAGGACACTACTTTGGAACTAGCCGCTGTCAAAACCTCATACCGCTATTGGGCTCCGGTTTATGATTACACATTTGGCCTGATCACCAATGCAGGGCGGCAAAAAACGGTCGATTACATCAATCAGCGCGGTGGCCGGGTTCTGGAAATTGGCGTCGGCACCGGCCTGTCGCTGGATCGCTACGCCTCTCATATGGAAGTAACGGGCATCGATGTGTCGCCCGATATGCTGGATAAGGCACGCCAGAAAGTTGCCGAAAAGGGGCTGAGCCATGTTGTTCGCATTTCAGAAATGGATGCACGGACGCTGGCCTTTGCAGACGATCATTTTGACACTGTCATCGCAATGCATCTGGTGTCTGTTGTGCCAGAGCCCGAAAAAGTGATTGCTGAAATGGCCCGTGTCTGCAAACCGGGCGGAGAAGTGCTGATTGTCAGCCACTTTGCCCGGAACGGTGGCATGCTGGGTTGGATCGAGCAGATCTTTGCGCCATTTGCAAATGTGATTGGCTGGCATTCGGATTTTGAGATGTCGCGCGTTCTTGGGGCTGACACGCTTGATGTCATCGGACTGGAAGCGCGCCGTCCCTTCGGGCTTTTTACGTTCCTGCGTCAACGCAAACGCGTCAGCGTTTCAGACAGTATCTGAGGGGCATAGGCGCTGCCAACCGGTTCGGGCGCGGCCATATCTTGCAAGGTCAGGCCGCTTCGAATGTTATCCGTTTGCGCAAAAATTGTGTGGCCTTGTTCGACACACGCGCCGGATCGCCCGTGGTCAGAAATTTGGTCTCGGTCCCCGCCCCTGCAAATTCCGGTCGGCGGATAAGATAATCTGTCAGGCTGGCCGCGACCAGATTGGCCTGCGAATAGACCGTGACATCGGGGCCCAAGGCATCCTGGAAAGACTTGGCCATCAACGGGTAATGGGTGCAGCCCAGAACCGCCGCCTGGGGATGCGGCATCCGCCGTTTAAGCGCTTCGACATGGGATCTTACCAGCGCCTCGGCCAGTATTTCATCGCCCTCTTCGATCGCATCAACCACTCCGCCGCAAGGCTGTGCCTCGACATCAACGCCGATGGCGCGAAACGCGAGTTCGCGCTGAAAGGCGCGCGAGGCGACGGTGGCCGGCGTGGCGAACAATGCAACATGTTTGATCGCAACTTCGCGGGGCGGAGAATTGTCACCCCACTGCCGTTCGGTCAGCGCCTCGATCAGGGGCACGAACACGCCAAGAACGCGCTTGTCTTCGGGCACCCAGCTTTCCTGCATACGCCGCAACGCCGCCGCAGAGGCGGTGTTGCACGCAAGGATCACGAGATCGCAGCCTTCATCCCATAGTCGTTCAACCCCGGCGCAGGTCAGGTCGTAAATGTCATCGCCGTCGCGCACGCCGTAGGGCGCATGAGCATTGTCCCCGTAATAGACAAACGGTACCTCTGGCAAGGCGTTGGTCGCGGCGTCATAAACCGTCAGCCCGCCGATCCCCGAATCGAATATCCCGATCGCCATCTGCGCCCCCAAACCCGCGATGCTTGCGCGGTATTTCTATTAAAATTCAAACCCATAGCCTTTTATTGGTAATGGGTGTCGGGGGCAAGACATACGTGGCTTTATGCCAAAAATCCATCATCGCATCGGGATCTTTTCGTCTTACGCCTATTCAGCCGCCTGTTTCAAAGGGGCACCACCCGCACGGATCACAGCCAGTAATTCTTCGCGCCGCTTCATTGCCTTTTCTGCGGCGGCCTCTTTGACGGGTCCAAACCCCCGAATGTCGAGCGGCAGTAAGGCCAGCGCTTTGGCCGCCTCGTTCGTAGCGGGTGTCAGCGTTGACATGACCGCAGACATGTCGGTTTCATATTGCGCAATCAGCGCACGTTCCATCCGCCGCTCGGCTGTCCGCCCAAATGGGTCAAACGCCGTGCCGCGCAGGGGCTTTAACCGCGCCAATACGCGAAATGCGATCAGAACCCACGGGCCAAACGCCCGCTTCATTGGTCGGCCATCAGGGCCCTTGCGCGACAGTAGCGGCGGGGCAAGATGGAAGGTCATTGAAAACCCATCACCGAATTCAGCCATTGCCTTCTCGGCGGTTTCCAGATGCAGTCGGGCCACCTCATATTCGTCTTTGTAGGCCAAAAGCTTGTGGTAGCCGCTGGCAACCGCCTCACGCATGTCAGTTGGGGCCGCGTCCACCAGTTTGCGGTAGCGCTGAGCATAGGCCGCATTCTGATACCGGGTCAGATGGTCTTCGCGGAAGGTAATCTTTTCAGCAAGCGTCAGCGGCGCTTCGGACTTAACTTCGAGGTGGCCCGCAACGTCTGCCGGATGCTCTGCAGCCCAACGGCCAATTTCAAAGGCGCGCAGGTTGCCCGTCACAGCCGCACCGTTCAGCTCAATCGCTTGCCGGATCGCCTGATCGGACAGCGGCACGAGACCCCTTTGCCACGCGGCCCCCAACATAAGCATGTTGGAATAGATTGAATCGCCCATGAGTTTACGGGCCAGTTCCGACGCATCGAAAAAGCTGACACGGTCCTTCAGTCTTGCTTCAAGAGAAAGCTTCAACCCCTGAACCGGCAATTGAAAATCACGATCGCGCGTGAAGTCACCGGTCATAATCTCATGCGCATTGACCACAGCGCCGGTGCGCCCGGTTTTCATCAGCCCCAGCGTTTTCGCGCCGCCCGTGACCACCAGATCGCCGCCGATCACGCAATCGGCTTCGCCTGCTGCCACACGGATCGCACTGATATCGCCGGGTGTGTGGGCGAGCCGCAGGTGGATGTTCACCGCGCCGCCCTTTTGCGCCAGACCCGCCATTTCCATCATCCCGGCCCCCATGCCGTCAAGATGTGCGGCCTGCGCCAATACCGCACCGATAGTGACGACGCCCGTGCCACCGACACCGGTGATCACGACATTAAAGGTGCCGTTGATCGCGGGCAGCTTTGGCAGCGGCAAGGACGGCAACGTAAACTCTGTGGGAGCCGCCCGTTTTACTTCGGCCCCTTTCAGCGTGACAAACGACGGGCAAAACCCCTGCAGACATGAAAAATCCTTGTTGCAGGAAGATTGGTCAATGGCGCGTTTGCGCCCAAGCTCCGTCTCCACCGGCACGATTGACACGCAGTTGGATTGCACCCCGCAATCTCCGCAGCCCTCGCAGACATCGGTGTTGATGAAAACCCGTTTGTCGATATCGGGGAAGGTGCCGCGTTTGCGCCGACGGCGCTTTTCGGCGGCACAGGTCTGGACATAAAGAATGACGGATACACCTTTGATATCTTTAAATTTCTGCTGAACATCCGGCAGAGAAATCCGTTCGTGCTTTTCGATCCCGGCGGGGAAGGCAGACAGATCCACATCTTCCTTTTGATCATAGACCAGCGCGATATGCTCGACGCCCATTGCTTGAACTTCGCGCGCAATCCGTTCGGCGGTAAGACCACCTTCGTTGGTCTGCCCACCGGTCATGGCGACAGCATCGTTGAACAAGATTTTGTAGGTGATCGTCGTACCTGCAGCCAACGCCGCCCGGATCGCTTGTACGCCCGAATGGTTATAAGTGCCGTCGCCGAGGTTTTGAAACACGTGGCCGCGTTTTGAAAACGGCGCTTCGCCGATCCAGTTCGCGCCTTCGCCGCCCATATGCGTAAAGCCGCTTGTCTCCCGGTCCATCCACTGCACCATGTAGTGGCAGCCAATGCCTGCGTAAGCGCGGCTGCCCTCGGGCACCTTGGTTGAGCTGTTATGCGGGCAGCCTGAGCAAAAATACGGAAGCCGCGCTGCGATCTCGGGCGCGTTGTCGGCTTTGCGTGCTTCTATAACTCCCGCAAGCAGCGCCTTCAAACGCTCGCTTCCACGCCCCTCCTCGATCAAGATCGCGCCAAGCTTTTCGGCGATATAGGTCGGATCCAGCGCATAGCGGGTCGGGAAAAGTTCGTCCCCCGTCAGCGCATGTTTCCATCCGTAAACCCGGCGCCCTTCGCGGTCATTGAAAATGGCTTCCTTAACCTGCACCTCGATCAATTTGCGCTTTTCTTCCACCACGACAATCAGATCAAGCCCGTCCGCCCAATCATGAAACCCTTTCATATCAAGGGGAAAGACCTGCCCTATTTTGTATGTGGTGATGCCAAGCCGCTCTGCCTCAGCCGCATCAATGCCCAACAACGACAGCGCATGCGTCAGATCAAGCCAGTTTTTTCCAGCCGCGACAAAGCCAATCTTGGCCCCCGCACGCCCCCAGACACGCCGGTCAATTTTATTCGCATGCGCAAAAGCTTCTGCGGCGAACCGCTTATAGTCGATCATGCGCGCTTCTTGGGCCACAGGCGTATCCCCAAGGCGTATGCTCAAGCCGCCTTGGGGCAGTTTGAAATCTGGGCGCACAAAGGCCATGCGGTCTGGATCGCCGTCAACAACAGCCGTGGCTTCAACCGTGTCCTTCATGGTTTTCAGACCAACCCAAACACCGGCAAACCGCGACAGCGCCCAGCCGTAAAGCCCGTAGTCCAGAATTTCTTGCACACCTGCGGGGCTGACAATCGGCATGTAGGCATCAATCACGGCCCAGTCCGACTGGTGCAGCGTGGTCGAGCTTTCGCCGGTGTGATCATCCCCCATCGCCATCAGCACCCCACCATTTGGTGACGTTCCGGCCATATTCGCATGGCGCATCACATCGCCAGACCGGTCCACGCCCGGCCCCTTGCCGTACCACAGCGCGAACACGCCGTCGAAACGCCCTTCGCCGCGCAATTCCGCTTGCTGCGTACCCCAAACGGCTGTCGCGGCCAGGTCTTCATTCAGCCCAGGTTCAAACCGGATGTCATTGGCGTCGAGCAGCGTTTTTGAGCGCGACATATTCACGTCAACACCGCCAAGCGGTGAACCGCGATAGCCCGAGACATAACCCGCCGTGTTCAAACCCGCTTGCCGGTCACGCGCCTTTTGCATCAGCATCAGCCTCACAAGGGCCTGTGTGCCATTCAGCAAAACCTGTGACCGGTCCAGATCGTAACGGTCATTCAAGGATACCTGCTGATTGCTCATCTCGCCCTCCCCGGCATATCTCTGGGGCATTATAGGTCAAAATTGCTGACCTACAAAGTAAAATCTTGCCCGCTTTTCGTTTGAATTGCTCATCCGTCTTTTTAATTTGGCATTTGTCGCCTATGTAACTTTGCGAGCCGAATTCACTCATAAACCGACAGAAAGCCACGCGATGGATTGGGACAAGCTTAGAATATTTCACGCTGTCGCGGATGCGGGTTCCCTTACGCATGCCGGAGAAACGCTGCATCTGTCGCAATCCGCCGTCAGTCGCCAGATCCGCGCGCTGGAAGACAGCCTGGACGCCACACTTTTTCATCGTCATGCACGCGGGCTGATTCTGACCGAACAGGGCGAACTGTTGTTCGATGCCACCTCGGCCATGAACAAGCGTCTTGAAACCGCCGCAGCGCGCATACGCGACAGCGAAGATGAGGCTTTCGGAGAACTCAAGGTCACAACAACGACGGCGTTCGGCACCCTGTGGCTCGCCCCCCGTCTTGGCAAGCTTTATGAGCAATATCCCGATCTGAAGATCGAGCTGATGCTGGAAGAGCGGGTTCTGGATTTGCCCATGCGCGAAGCCGACGTGGCGATCCGGATGAAAGAACCCAGCCAGGCCGATCTGATCCGGCGGCGTTTGATGAACATCCGCATGTGCCTTTACGCAACGTCGGAGTATCTGGAGGCTGCGGGCACCCCCGAAGTCATCGAAGATATGGCCACGCACCGGCTGGTCAATCAAAGCCCGGCCTCGCCGCAGGTGGGCGCCGGTGCGACGCTGGGTCAAAGGCTGCTATCACACAACATCCGCTCCACGCTCACCGTGAACAGCTATTATGGCGTGTTGCAGGCTGTTTTACACAATCTTGGGATTGGTGTGTTGCCGGATTATCTTGCCGAAGACTTCCCAAATCTGGTGCGCGTATTGCCGGATGTCGAATCCGGTGATGTGCCGGTTTTCCTCGCCTACCCGGAAGAATTGCGCCATTCCAAACGCATTTCCGCATTCCGGGATTTTGTGATGCAAGAGATTATGGTCTATCGAAAACGCCGCGTGGAAGAGGCTGCAATCTGAGATTGCACTGAGGCATGTCGGCAACGCATAGCGGCCATGACGCAGTCAAGGCATGATTTATCTTGAACAGATCGTATGCTGCACATAAATCGGGATTGAAGGTGATGGTTGAGGAAACTCTCAGCACCTTCTACCTCCCTGTTGGACTTGGGCCGAGCTTTGCTCGGCCTTTTTTTTAATTCCGCTTGACTATTTCTAATGACATTTCTGCCGAATCGGGATGCTAAGAAGTGGCAATGTGCGTTCGCTGGTTAGGTCTCAAGCGTCTTCAAACCCTTCTGTCGCTTTTTCAAAAATGCGCACTCCGACCGGCTCTGCGACAAGCCGCAAGCCCGGTCATATGCCTGATGCGCCTCTTCAATACGGCCGGCCTTTTCCAAAAGGGATGCTCTTGCTGCATGAAATGGTTGATAGTCATCAAGCGCGCCAGCCAGCCCGTCAATTGCAGTCATGGCGGCGGCCTCCGCGCCGGCTTCGGCCAAAGCAACCGCGCGGTTTAGCGCCACAACGGCTGTCGGCTCATGGGCCAAAAGCGCATCATAGAGCAAGATCATTTGCCGCCAATCAGTTGCGTCAGGAGTGATGGCCTGCGCGTGCAGTGCCGAAATCGCCGCTTTGATCTGAAATGGTCCGGGTATGCGCAGCGCTATAGCCTGATCCAGACAGGCAAGCCCTTCATCGATCATCGAACCATCCCAATGCTGTCGATTCTGATCGTCAAGCGAAACCATGCGCCCCGTATCATCAAACCGGGCCTGGCGTCGGGCATCGGTGGTCAACATCAATGACAAAAGACCCAAGACCTCGGCCTCACCGGGTTGTAGCTCGTTTAGCATGCGTCCTAGCCACAGCGCCTCGTGGCAAAGATCCGCACCTGTGCTGGCTTCGCCTGAGGTTACCGCATGCCCTCGTGTGAAGATAAGGTAGATCACGGTCAGCACCGAGTTCAGCCGCGCACTCCAATCCGCAGGGCCGGGAACCGCATAGGGAATGCCCGCCCGAAAAATCTTGGAGCGGGCCCGCGACAGGCGCTGACCCATCGTGGGTTCGCGGTCAAGAAACACGCGCGCAATCTCCGCCGTGCTCAACCCACCCAAAGTGCGCAATGTCAAAGCCACACGGCTTTTGGGGTCAAGGGCGGGGTGACAGCAGGTAAAGATCAGGCGCAGCCGTTCGTCGGGAATATCGGGCGGAGGATCAGCCGCCGCAGCCTGATCCGCCTCGGCCATGGCGGCTATATCGGCAACCCGTTCGCGCCAGCGACCCGCGCGGCGGATACGGTCGATGGCCTTGCGGCGCGCGACCCTAAGCAGCCAGGCCCTTGGCTCAGACGGCAGGCCGGAGCGCGTCCAATGGACAACCGCGGCCTCCAACGCCTCTTGCAGACTGTCTTCGGCCAGCTGGAAATCCCGCAAGCCCGCGATCAATGCGGACAAAAGCCGCCCCCGGTCGGCCCGCACCACGCTTTCAATGGTTTCGGATATTCCGGGGGCGGCCGTCATTCAACCAAGCTGCATGATCGGCCGGACCTCGACGGTTCCGTACCGGGCACCCGGGATCAGTGCCGCGTATTTCAGTGCGGCATCCAGATCAGCACAGTCAAAGATGTAAAAGCCACCAAGACGCTCTTTGGTTTCGGCAAAGGGTCCATCCATGGTTTCGGTCTTGCCACCGCGGATCCGCAGACTGGTCGCAGTCTCGACCCCTTGCAAGGGTTCACCGGCCACAAAGACACCGTCGCGCTTGTAGACATCATTGGCAGCGAAATAGCCTTTCATCATCTCATCGGATTCGGGTGTACCGTATTGCGGTTGCAGATCGGGGTCTGTGTAGATCAGTGCGATATATTGCATGTCAGGATCTCCTGTTTGGGGTTAAGTGTGGGGGTGGAATGGTGGTCTGGCAAGCGTCACGGCATGACAGCGTGCCGCAGCAGCGCAAGAACCGGGATCAGCGTGGCGATCCAGGTGCCGGTGGTTCCCGCAACACGCAGCGCAAGGGCTGCTTTGGAAACCGTCAGTCCAAAGGGGTGGATCAGGCGCGAGACAAGCAACAGCGCGCCCGCGCCATGCAGCCACGGTGCGCCCAACCCTTGTGTCTCTGCCAATGCCATAGCAATCAGCGCAATCGGCACGGTTTCAATGAAATTGCCATGCCTGCGCATCGGCAACATCACCTCCATCTTGCCGCCGTCGCCAAACAACGTGTCGTGACGCGCGCGGGCAATCACGACCAGCATTTGCAGGACGATCATCACCAGCCCCAGCAGGCCCGTATAAAGACCGGTCAACGGGAATGTCATGTAGCTCTCCTTGATCTGTTACAGTCATAGGACGAACGGGCTTGGCGAATTTCGACAAGCAGCGCAGATTTTTCATGCCCAGCGGTGGTGCATGCCCTTTTCCCTCCCGCCCACATGCCATAAGAGAACGGCCATCGGAGCCTTGGGGGACAGGATGCAAGAGCCGAACATCACCGAAGAGCTGATTGCCGCCCACGGGCTGAAACCTGACGAATATGCGCGCATACTTGAAATCATCGGGCGTGCGCCGAGCTTCACGGAACTTGGTATCTTCTCAGCCATGTGGAATGAGCATTGCTCGTACAAATCGTCGAAGAAATGGCTGCGCACCTTGCCCACATCAGGCCCGCAAGTCATCTGCGGCCCCGGCGAGAATGCCGGTGTTGTGGATATCGGCGACGGTCAGGCGGTGATCTTCAAGATGGAAAGCCACAACCACCCCTCGTATATCGAACCGCATCAGGGTGCTGCGACCGGCGTCGGTGGCATATTGCGCGATGTCTTCACCATGGGCGCGCGGCCCATCGCAGCGATGGATTCGCTTTCTTTCGGTCTGCCTTCGCATGCCAAGACCGCGCATCTGGTCAAAGGCGTGGTCGAGGGTGTCGGCTCTTATGGCAACTGCTTCGGTGTGCCGAATGTCGGCGGCGAAGTGCGCTTTCACGCGGCTTACAATGGCAATTGTTTGGTGAACGCCTTTGCGGCAGGCCTCGCCGATGCGGACAAGATTTTTTATTCCGCCGCCTCGGGCGTTGGCATGCCGGTTGTATATCTTGGCGCCAAGACCGGGCGCGACGGCGTCGGCGGCGCCACCATGGCCTCGGCCGAGTTTGACGATACGATTGAAGAAAAGCGCCCCACCGTTCAGGTCGGCGATCCGTTCACCGAAAAGCGTTTGCTGGAAGCCTGTCTTGAACTCATGGCTTCTGGTTCGGTCATCTCGATTCAGGATATGGGGGCTGCAGGCCTGACCTGTTCGGCGGTTGAGATGGGCGACAAGGGCGGGCTGGGCATCCGGCTTGACCTTGACCGGGTGCCGTGCCGCGAAAAGAACATGACCGCCTATGAGATGATGCTGTCGGAATCCCAAGAGCGGATGCTGATGGTACTGAAGCCCGAAAAAGAGGCCGAAGCGCGGGAGATATTTGAAAAATGGGATCTGGATTTCGCGCTGGTCGGCGAAACCATCGCCGAGGATCGCTTTTTGATCCTGCACGGCAATGAAGTTAAGGCCGATCTGACGCTGTCCAAGCTGTCATCCAGCGCGCCGGAATATGACCGGCCTTGGATTGAGACACCAAAAGCCGCCGCCCTGCCCGACAGCCCGAAAATCGACCCGATTGAAGGCCTCAAAGCCCTGATCGGTAGCCCCAACTATGCCCACAAAGGTTGGGTCTATGAACAATATGATACAAGCGTGATGGCCGACACGGTGCGCGCACCGGGGCTTGGCGCAGGTGTGGTGCGGGTGCACGGGACAGGCAAGGCGTTGGCTTTCACGTCAGACGTGACACCGCGCTATGTCAAAGCCAACCCCTATGAAGGCGGCAAACAAGCTGTTGCCGAAGCCTACCGCAACCTGACCGCTTGTGGCGCCCTGCCCCTTGCAACGACGGATAACCTCAACTTCGGCAATCCTGAAAAGCCTGAGATCATGGGCCAGTTCGTCGGCGCCATCAAAGGTATCGGCGAGGCGTGTCTGGCGCTCGACATGCCCATCGTGTCCGGCAACGTGTCTCTTTACAATGAGACGGATGGGACAGGTATCTTGCCCACGCCCACGATCGGTGCCGTGGGGCTGCTCGCCTCGATGGATGAGCTTATTGCCGGTCTACCGTCAGAGGGCGATGTCGCCGTGGTTATCGGCAAGGGCATGGGCCATTTGGGCCAGTCCGCCCTTCTCGCCGAGGCCTTTGGCCGCGAAGAGGGCGATGCGCCGCATGTGGATCTGACCGCTGAGCGAAAGCACGGCGAGTTTCTCCGCTCCAACCGCAAGCTTGTATCGTCGGCAACCGATCTGTCTGATGGCGGCCTTGCGCTGGCGGCTTTCGAGATGGCCGAAGCCGCCGGGATGGGTGTCGTGCTGGATACGGGCGATACAGCTCTGCTCTTTGGCGAGGATCAGGCCCGCTACTTGGTTGCCTGCCCCCCAGATCGGGCCGATGCGCTGATGGCTGCGGCAATGCTGGCCGAGGTGCCAATTGACCGCGTGGGCCGCTTTGGTGGAACTTCGGTCACATTCGGGCCAGCAACTGCACCTCTGGCTGAACTCTCCGCGCTCTATCGCTCTGCCTTCGCTGACGCCGTCACATAAACAACTTAAATCGCCAATCTTGCGGCCCGCGCCGCACAAGCCTACATTTGATCTCAAGGACCAAACCAAAAGGACGCCACATGGCGATGGAAGCGCAAGACATCGAACACCTGATCCGGGCGACCTTTCCGGATGCGAAAATTACAATCACGGATCTTGCCGGCGACGGGAACCACTATGCCGCCGAGGTTATCGATGAAAGCTTCCGCGGCATGAACCGTGTTCAGCAGCAGCGCGCGGTCTATGCCGCACTCAAAGGAAAAATGGACGGGGCGAACGGCGAATTGCACGCGCTCGCGCTCACCACAAAATCACCGGAGTAGATATGATGAGCTCAGCAGCAGACCAGATCCGCGATACCGTCACAAAAAACGACGTCGTGCTTTTCATGAAGGGCACCAAAACCATGCCGCAATGCGGGTTTTCCAGCCGTGTGGCAGGGGTGCTTAATTTCATGGGCATCGAATATTCCGATGTGAACGTGCTTGATGATCCTGAAATTCGTCAAGGCATCAAGGATTTCTCCGACTGGCCAACGGTTCCGCAGCTTTATGTGAAGGGCGAATTTGTCGGCGGTTGCGACATCATCACCGAAATGACCTTGTCGGGTGAGCTGGATCAGCTTTTTGAAGACAAAGGTGTTACGTACAACAAAGACGCTGCAGACCAGATCCGCGCGGCCAACGGTTGATCGGCAAAGGTCTACTTGCCCACCATTAAAATACAAAATCGCCAGCACTTGATGCTGGCGATTTTGTTTTGATTTGCTGGAAATTGCGCCAGAAAGCGCTGATCTTAGTTAATGCGGTCTTCAATCCGGTCGGCCAAGGCCTCGGCCCGTGCGGCTATTTCGGCGAAGGTTTCGGTCACAATCTCCGGGATCACCATCACCTCGACACGTTCTGGATTAGCGCGGGCGTTTGCGGCGACCCGTTCAGCCACCAAGGCGCGTTCTTCGGTGGCACGCAGCTGATCCTCCAGCCCCGCGGCCTTGTCCGCCAGCATCAGCCCGGCCATCAGCAACATACGTGCCTCTGGTATCCGGCCAATCTGGCTCACCAATACGGTTGCTTCATTGTCCAGCATCTTGGCTGCCGCGCGCAAGAAATGCTCTTCTCCGTCCTGGCAGGCCACTTCAAAGTCGCGGCCGCCGATTGCGATGGTTATCTCGGGCATCACGCAACCTCGCCGATTAGGGGTTTCAGTTCCGACAGAATATCTTCCATTTCAGCCATTTCTGCCGCGCGCGCCGCGCGCAGGGCTTCAAGTTCGGTCAACATCGAGCGGTTGATCAGATCGGGTTCTGTCACGCCTGCTTCCGCCGCCTCACTCAACGCACGCGTTGTCTCTGCCAGCTCGGAATTTAATTGCTTCTGGCGCTGTATCTCTACGGCCGCCGTATCCAGTTGTTCTGTCAGACGCGCAACTTTGCTTTCCAAAGCGGAAACCATCTGCTCTTGCTTGTCCTTGATCGCACGCACACGTTCGGTCAATTGCGCATTCGCGGCCCGTTCAGCCTCCAATGCGTCATGCAATTCTGCAGCCTCGTTGCTTGCGCCTGTTAAAGCGGCACCGGGGTCGGACGCCCCAAGCGTATCAAGCCCCACTCCGATCCGTTCCAAAGCCGCAGAAATCCGCCGCTCTAAGTCGGTTATATCGGTCATATGTATTGGCCCCCTACGCTGTTACCTGCCTGCTAAACGCCCGTGTCCCGTCCACTCCGAAACACGCGCTGAAGACTGACTGCGCCACTTTACAAAAACGCGCGAATCGCAGCTGCCCCTCATTCATGGCAGTTTAGACCAAAGCCGGGGCGGAATTCTCCCCCCTTTCGTGCCATGAGGATAAGCGCTGCGCTTGAACTTGCCTGCGGGCCTGCTATCAAGCCGCCAACCGCCATAAGAAGGATCAGCCCTTTGGATATCGCCACGCTTCGCAAAGATCATGCCGCCCATTGGATGAAGGCCTGCGCAATCCGCGCCTTGGCAATGGATGCGGTACAAGCCGCGAACTCGGGCCATCCCGGAATGCCGATGGGCATGGCCGATGTGGCGACGGTGCTGTTTGAAAAGCATCTGAAGTTTGATGCATCGGCGCCGAAATGGGCGGACCGCGATCGCTTCATCTTGTCTGCGGGTCACGGATCGATGCTGATCTACGCATTGCTGCACCTGACCGGCTACGCTGACATGACGATTGAACAGGTGAAAAACTTCCGCCAATGGGGCGCGATCACCGCAGGCCATCCGGAATACGGCCATGTCGCGGGTGTCGAGACCACCACCGGCCCGCTTGGCCAAGGCATTGCCAATGCCGTGGGCTTTGCGATGGCGGAAGAATCCATGCGCGCGCGCTTCGGCGCCAAAGTGGTTGATCACCACACCTGGGTCATCGCGGGCGACGGGTGTCTGATGGAAGGCATCAGCCATGAGGCGATCGGTCTTGCTGGCATGCAAAAGCTGTCGAAGCTGATCGTGCTTTGGGACAACAACAACATTTCCATCGACGGCCCGATTTCCATGTCCGACGTCACCGATCAGCGTGCGCGCTTTGCCGCCGCTGGCTGGAAGGTCATCGCCTGCGACGGCCATGACCCGGTTGACATTGACCGTGCGCTGACCGAGGCGAAAACCGCCGACCGGCCGGTTTTTGTCGATTGTAAAACCCATATCGGGTTCGGCAGCCCGAAAAAGCAGGACACTGCGGGCGCGCACGGTGCGCCGCTTGGCCCGGATGAGATCAAGGTGACGAAGGAAATTTATGGCTGGCCCCATGACGCCTTCGTCATCCCGGCCGATATCCTGAAATCCTGGCGCGCCATCGGTGCACGTGGTGCGACCGCGCGCGGCGAGTGGAATGCGCGCCTTGCCGCCCTCTCCCCCGCCAAACAGGCAGAGTTCACCCGGCAGATGACCGGGGTTGCGCCGAAAAAGCTAGCCGCGGCGATCCGCGCGGTGAAAAAAGAGGCAAGCGAAAACCTGACCAAGGTCGCCAGCCGCAAAGCCTCTGAAATGGTTCTGGCGGCGGTCAATCCGGTGATGCCGGAAACCATTGGCGGTTCGGCTGACCTCACGGGATCGAACCTGACCAAAACTGCCGATCTGGGTATTTTCACACCCGATAACCGCGCGGGCCGCCACGTTCATTACGGCATCCGCGAACATGGCATGGCAGCCGCAATGAACGGCATGGCGCTGCACGGCGGCGTGCGTCCTTATGGCGGCACGTTCATGTGCTTTACCGATTACGCCCGTGGCGCGATGCGGCTGTCGGCGTTGATGGGCGTGCCTGCGGTCTATGTAATGACCCACGATTCCATCGGCCTTGGCGAAGACGGCCCAACCCACCAGCCGGTGGAACATCTGGCGATCTGCCGGGCAACACCGAACACCTGGACATTCCGCCCCGCCGATCTGGTTGAAACCGCCGAGGCGTGGGAGCTTGCTCTGACATCGGAAAAGACCCCTTCAATCCTGGCGCTCAGCCGCCAGAACCTGCCGACGGTGCGCAAGACCCATACGGCAAAGAACCTGACCGCGCAGGGCGGCTATGTGCTCGTCGACGCCGAGGGTAAACGGCAGGCGATCGTGATGGCCACCGGCTCCGAGGTTGAAATCGCGCTGAAGGCCCGCGACCTTTTGCAAGCCGAAGGCATCGGAACCCGCGTCGTCTCTATGCCCTGCATGGAGCTGTTCGCCGCCCAGCCAGAAAGCTACCGCAAGCGCGTCTTGCCGGGGGGGCCTGTCCGCGTCGCCGTCGAGGCGGCGGTGCGGCAGCCATGGGACCGCTTCTTGCTGGGCGAACGCGGGCGCGAGGCCAAGGCCGCCTTCGTTGGCATGGATAGCTTTGGGGCCTCAGCCCCCGCAGAGCGGCTTTACGCCGAATTCGGCATCACTGCCGAAAACATCGTGGCCAAAGTTAAAGCCATGCTTTGAAAGAATGGCAGCCGGGGTCACCGCCCCGGCTGTACTTAATGCCCCGATGGTTTGCCGGTGATGCGCGTCCACAAAGGGCCCAATACACCGGACCATAGCGGCAGCAGTGCAAGCCCAAGTATCAGCCCAAAAATTCCGTCCAGCCCGGCCGTCACGGCCCAGCCGACAAAGCCCGACAGCGTAGCGGGCACAATATGTGCAACCGTTTCCGCCGCATGTGCGACCCAGTCTGCCGGCGCGTGCAGACCAAAACCGCCAATCCCGTGCACAAAGATCGACCCACCGACCCAGATCATCGCGGCAGTTCCCACCGCAGTCAGTCCACGTAAAAAGCCCGGCATGGCCCGCACAATCAACCCACCCAATCTGCGTGTTGCGCCCAAGCGGCCTTCGCGGCTCAGGAAAAGTCCGAAATCATCGGCTTTGACGATCAGGGCGACACCGCCATAAACCAGTGCGGTAATCCCAAGCCCTGCGCCCGCCAGCGTCGCGGCTTTGAACCAGATAGACCCGTCAGGCGTGGCCGCCAGTATGATTGTCATGATCTCGGCTGACAGCACGAAATCAGTTTTGATGGCGCCTGCTACGTTTTTTTGTTCCAGATGCGAGGCCTCATAGATCTCTTCATCCAGCGGCTGATCTTCGTGACTGGGAGGGAAGATCAGGTGATACACCTTCTCTGCCCCCTCAAAACAAAGATAGGCACCACCCAGCATCAATATGGGCTGAACAGCCCAAGGTGCGAAAGACGCCAGCAACAGGGCCGCAGGTAACAAAATCACCAGCTTGTTGAATATCGACCCGCGCGCAATCTTCCAGATGATCGGCAATTCGCGTTCCGGCTCAAACCCGTGCACATATTTCGGCGTGACTGCGGCATCATCGATCACCGCACCGGCGGCCTTGGCCCCGGCCTTTGCCGCCTGCGCCGCTACATCATCAATGGATGTCGCCGCAATCTTTGCAATCGCGGCCACGTCATCCAATAGCGCCAACAACCCACTCATTTACCCATCCTTACAATCCTGCGCCTCTACCCTAGCCCATCCGCGCCCGGGAGCAAGCCGGTCGCCATTGGACACACAGTTGCCCGCCGGATCACCGATTGTGGATGTTGTTTCCGCTAACACGCGCCTGTTTTCGCTAACATGTTGAAAGGGCGGGTTTTCTTGAAGTTAAAGCTTTGGTATGGAAAACTGGAGCAGGCACGGAATGCGTGAACCGTATGCGGGCGCCCTCAAGACAGGAGATGAGCACATGACCGTCACCATCGGCATCAACGGTTTTGGCCGCATCGGTCGCTGTACGCTGGCCCATATTGCCGAGGCCGCGCGCAATGACGTGCAGGTGGTGCGCATCAACGCCACCGGCCCGATTGAGACCAATGCTCATCTCTTGAAATACGATAGCGTTCATGGACGGTTCTCTGGGCCAGTCCAGATCTCTGGCAACACAATCGACCTTGGTCGTGGTCCGATCGAAGTCATGTCCACCTACAATCCGCAAGAGCTGGATTGGGACGGTGTTGATGTGGTCCTCGAATGTACCGGCCAGTTTAACGACCGCGACCAGGCCGCAGTGCATCTGACGCGCGGGGCCAAACGGGTCCTGATCTCGGCGCCTGCGACCAATGCCGACAAGACAGTGGTCTACGGTGTCAATCATCGCAGCCTGACGACAGACCATCTGGTTGTCTCGAACGGATCGTGCACCACCAACTGCCTGGCACCTTTGGCCAAAGTGCTGAATGATGCCATCGGCATCGAGAGCGGGATCATGACCACGATCCACAGCTACACCGGCGACCAGCCGACGCTTGATCGCCGTCATAAGGATCTTTACCGCGCGCGTGCCGCGGCGATGGCGATGATTCCAACCTCGACTGGGGCCGCTAAGGCGCTGGGTGAGGTGCTGCCGGAACTGACGGGCAAGCTTGACGGCACGGCCATCCGCGTGCCAACGCCAAACGTCTCGGCCGTTGATCTGACCTTCCAGGCGGGGCGCGACGTGACCGTGGCCGACGTCAATGAAGTCGTGCGCGAGGCGGTTGCGGGCTATATGGGAATGGTCATGTCCTATGATCCGGAACCCAAGGTTTCCATCGACTTCAATCATACACCTTATTCGTCTATCTTTGCCCCGGACCAGACCAAGGTCGTCGGCAAGCGCACCGTGCGCGTTCTGGCGTGGTATGACAACGAATGGGGTTTTTCCTGCCGGATGGCCGATGTGGCCGGTGCGATGGGACGGCTCCTGTAATAAGGAGCGTTTGGGGGGTGCCCCCGGCCCATGACCAACTGGATTGCCATTGCGCTTGCGCTGATCATCGTCGGCCTTTTCGTCGCAGACTATGTCTGGCTCGACCAGGCATCATCCGTGTTTCTTGGGCGCAAGTTTATTGAGTTCATCGAATTCATAGCCTTTTGGCGGTAGAACGACCAAACGGTAGTTGATTTATTGCGCGCAGAAATGTTAGCGGTAACGCGGCGTCGAAGGGCGTTGGTTTCACTTCATGAGGAGCGCGTATCATGGCCGTCAAAGTCGCAATCAACGGATTTGGCCGCATTGGCCGCAACGTGCTGCGCGCGATTATTGAATCTGGTCGCACCGATATAGAGGTGGTCGCAATCAATGATCTTGGGCCGGTTGAGACCAACGCACATTTGCTGCGCTTTGATTCGGTGCATGGCCGCTTTCCGGCAGAAGTAACCACAACCGAAACGACGATTGATGTCGGGCGCGGCCCGATTGACGTCACCGCCATCCGTACGCCCGCTGACCTGCCCTGGACCCATGTTGACATCGTGCTTGAATGCACTGGCAGGTTCACATCGAAAGAGGCGTGTCAGGCACATCTGGAAAACGGCTCCAAACGCGTTCTGATCTCCGCTCCGGGCAAGGACGCGGATAAGACCATCGTTTTTGGCGTAAACCACAAAACCCTGACCCAAGACGATCTGATCGTCTCAAACGCCTCGTGCACGACAAACTGTCTGTCACCGGTGGCGAAGGTTCTGAACGACGCGATCGGCATCACCAAGGGCTTCATGACGACGATCCATTCCTATACCGGCGATCAGCCCACGCTCGATACAATGCACAAAGACCTGTACCGTGGCCGCGCGGCTGCATTGTCGATGATCCCGACATCCACCGGGGCTGCCAAAGCGGTCGGGCTGGTGTTGCCCGAGTTGAACGGAAAGCTGGACGGGGTTGCCATACGGGTCCCCACCCCCAACGTATCGGCGGTTGATCTGATCTTTGAGGCTGCGCGTGAAACCAATGTAGATGAGATAAACGCTGCAATCCGCACGGCCGCACAAGGCTACCTGAAAGGGATCCTTGGCTTTACCGACCAGCCGAATGTGTCGTCAGATTTCAACCATGACCCCCATTCCTCGATCTTTCACATGGATCAGACCAAGGTGATGGACGGGCGGATGGTTCGGATC
>JBARVN010000225.1:0-4132 GCA_049646285.1 Albidovulum sp.
AAGATTTCTGGCTTGCCGTACTTGGCCAACGCTTCCTTCAAGGCCTCAACGCAGAAGTCAGCGTCCATACTGTTCGATAGCCGCCAGGACAGGACTTTGCGACTGAACCAATCCATGATTGCCACCAGATACAGGAAGCCACGCCGCATTGGGATGTTCCTCTACCAAGCTCATGGCGCACCCCACAAGCAAGAGAGTGGAGCTGCAAACATGTTGTCCGCGAACGGAACGACCTGATCATGGTCGTAAAGCACCAAACCTTGAACAAACTTTTTCCCGCATGCCTCTGCCAGTTTGCGCATGCCAGAGAAGTCGTCACCGGAAACGGTGGCTGACGATTTCACTTCGACACCCACGATCTCCCCGCGGCGGTTCTCCAACACGATGTCGACCTCGTTCTTGTCTTTGTCCCGGTAATGCGAGAACGAACAACGCTGCTCGCTCCAGGACGCGATCTTACGCAGTTCACTGAACACGAAAGTTTCGAGGATTGGACCAAACGGTGTTTTGTCCTTCTGTACGGTTTCCGGTGAGACATCGCGCATCGCCGCGAGGAGCCCCGCATCGAGGAAGTGAAGCTTTGGCGACTTGGTCAATCGCTTCAGCCGATTGGTGAACCATGGTTGGAGGGTATGCACCAGAAAGATGTTCTCAAAGATCCGCACATATTTTTGGGTGGTTACATGGTTTAGATCAACAGCGGCGCCGATGCCCGTGTAATTGGTCAACTGACCGGAATGCTCGGCAAGGACGGAGAGTAGTTTTGGCATGATGGCGAGTTGGTCTATTTGGGCTACGTCTCGGACATCGCGCTGAACGAGCGCTTCGAGATAGCCATGATACCAATCCTGCTTTCGCGCCCACCTCTTTCTGCCAAGAGCCTCCGGATACCCGCCCGAAAGGACTGTCTCAACCAGGTCAACCCCTAAGACTATATGGTCAGCTTTGGGCTTTTGCGCCGCGAATGCTCTATCAATGAAGTCGGACTTCTTGCCGAAAATTTCTGCTTGAGAGAGTGGAAGTAGTCGGATGACCTCCATCCGGCCCGCGAGCGAGTCCGCCACCTTCGGGATGGTCATAAGGTTAGCGGATCCGGTTAGCAGAAATCTCCCAGGGGTTTTATCCTCATCGACCGCGCTCTTGATTGACAATAGCAGGTCTGGTGCGCGTTGGATTTCGTCGATCACGACACGATCCAACCCGCGGACGAAGCCGACAGGATCTTCGAGTGCGGATCTTAGAACGGTCGCGTCATCCAACGTGAGGAAGGGTATTTTGTCAGAGGCGATGTCCGTCGCGAGCGTCGTCTTCCCGGATTGGCGAGGGCCAGAGATGAGCACCACACGGGTGTCCGACAGGGCGTCCTCTACTCTGGACTTAGCGAATCTGGGGTACATTTTGAGGGTGTCCTTTCTCGACCGATTGAAAGTACACCTCCGACCGATTGAAAGTCAACGCCCGACCAATTGAAAGTGAAAAGGCGTCTGATTGAAAGTTCAAGGACGTTTAGGAGCTGACAACAAAACAACTCACGTGGCGGGAAGTCGGAACTCCAAACCAAGGATGGCTAAAATGCGAGCAGCGAGAGCTTCGGTCGCTTCCCATCCGGGAGTGAACGAATCTGGCGTAAGGCAGAGCGTCACAACTCCGACAACGCCTCGGCCCATAGCATCTTTCAATCCGCTGAAAGTTGTTTCCAGATATTCGCCGGATATCATCCGGACTGAACCGTCGTCGGCATCACAGAAAAAGTAATCCAGATCGACGTTTACGATCCAAGGGGCTTCGTTTCCGCCGAGCCAGTACGACATGTTTTCAGGCAAATCCCAGATCGGGCTAAACATCGTACCTTCGTAATTGGGTGGATCGCCATCGTTGTGCGTAAGAAATCTCAGCGTGGTCAGATTTGAACCAAATTCGTGCAGGTAGATGGAAAGGTAATTGTCCCACCGGATGACCGGGCACGTGAAACCGCCACAATCGTAATTCTTGCCAAGATGTTCGTTGATCCCGGCGGTCCAATCGGGGAGATTATCGAGCCATTCGTCCATCTGACTCCGAAGGGTGTCCGTATGTCGATCTATATGTATGAGCGAATGCGGCTTGCTCAAATCAAGCTCTTGGAGCCAGCACCACAGCGCGGCCCGATGATTATCCATCACATAGATGTTGTCAGAACGGCAAAGAAAGTTTTGCTCGATGGCTCCCGATTGATTCCGCCCCTTGAAAGGTACGATCCATTCCCACTGCGTCATAGCCGTTGCCCGATCATCATGAGTTCTAGGTAGTTTATGCGGCGAACCGATAAACTCACTATAAGTTCAGTCATCCGCCAGTTCCAACTCCGGCAGATCTCTCAGCGTCTGTAGATCAAACGTCGCGAGAAACTCTGCTGTTGTCACAAACGTATGCGGCGCACCGGGTCGCGGTGACCTTGGACCAGACGCAATCAGATCCTTAAACCGCAGCCGTGCAAGCAGATCCCGACTGACCTCCTTGCCAAAGATGTCTGCCAGTCCGGCTCGGTCGATCGGTTGGTGGTACGCGACCGCGCAAAGCACAGCCATTTCAGTCTCTGTGAAATCAAGCGAACGGTCGCCGAGATCGGCCGCGGCTTTGATCGCATCGGCAAACCGTGTGCGAGTCCGGAACATCCAGGCGTCAGCGACGCGAGCGATTTCATAAGGACGTCCCGAGAGCTCGGCCTGGATGTCATCAATCAGCATGTCGATTGAAGCGCCCTGCCCCACAACACGTGCCAAATCCTCACGACCAACCGGTGAGGCACTGGCGAAGAGTACCGCCTCGATCCGCCCCATCCATTCCCGCCAGCGCAACTCCTGTGGCAGGTCGTCGAGTTCGCGGTCAAAGATGGCCTCGCTCTCGTCCGCGGACTCCCGTTTCTTGGCTGCGACATTCATGGCGCGATCCCGTAGAGCCGGAACGTTGGCCGCCCGGTCAGCTCACACACGACCCCGAGATTGGCCAGCCGATCGCAGAACCGCCGCGCGGCGCGGTCGGTCATCGGAATGTACGTGCCTTGGATCATCGGCGCCAGCATCGTTGAGGGTGCCACAGCATCTTCGGACAGGAATAGCGCAACGGCAGCGTCCGATCCTTTGGCGCGCAACTTTGGAGCTGCTGCCCGCAACGCAGCTGCTCGGCTCGCAAGATCGCGCGCCAGTCTGATCGTATCTTCGAGTGACTCGAGGAGGCGTTGCTGAACTGCCAGCTCACCCCCTTGCCCCTCTGCGACGAGGTCTCGCAACATCGCTTTCGAGATGCGCTTCGCAGTAATTGGCAAAGCCACCTTCCAGTCCAGTGCACGCGCCAGCACGATATCTGAGAGCAGACAGGCATGCCGCTCAGCGCGGTCGTCGACCTCGAGGACTGCCCCCATCACCGAAACACACCCAGCCAGTGGTCCCCGCATCTCGGCACGGTCGACCCCTGCGTCTACACAGCCCATCACGTCATCTTCAAAATTCGGGCCAACGAGGTCTTTTAGGCCTTCATGCCCATCCCTGCCGGTCAATCGCAGACCCGCTGCCCCGCGCCAAAACGCCAGGAGATCGCCGTCGGGGCCGCGCGCCTCGCCCGGAGGCGAAAGGTGATAAGCGTCGCGGATATCCGCCTCCCGAGCCATGCGTCCTTCCAGTTTCGAGGTGGCAGTGGCCGCAGTCAGCGCCAGTCGGTTGGCAAGCAGTTTCACTGGCACACCATGCCCCGGATCAGACACCAGCGCATCCAGCACGGTCAGCGCGGCACCGGACCGAAAAGCCACAGTTTCAAGGGTTTCCGCACTGCCCGAGGTGACCCAGGCGGGAAGCTTGGGTAGAGTGTTTGAGTTGTCCGAGATGTTAGTTGGCAGATATGTCATGCTACAACACTAGTCTCTCGCGGCGCTTTTGCCTACCATATAATGTACAAAGCGCCCCACCTTACAGCTCTCTCTCATGTCCAATAAGTTTGCATTATCGGACGTAAAAGAATATGCTCAGCGCAATGTCGGAAAACAACGAGAAATCGCGCTCAGAGCTGCCAAACGGGTCTTCGGTCAACGAGGGCAACGAGAGAGATCGCCCTGACGGCGAGGCCTTGAGCCTGCCTTCCTTTGTGGCTGGTTCAAGCA
>JBARVN010000226.1:0-2023 GCA_049646285.1 Albidovulum sp.
AGGGCCAGGCTTGTCCTTGTAGTTGACGCCATAGATGGTCACGCCCTCTTTGGCCAACTGGGCCAGATTCGGATGTTCGGCGCGGCACGGCCCGCACCAAGACGCCCAGAAATTCACCAGCTTGACCGTGCCATCGCGTAGATCAGCATCCGAAAAGACTGGCAGGTCTGCCAAGGGCGTTATCGCCACCGGCGGGGCCAATTGCCCTTCACGGGTCGAGGGCAACGCATCAGGATTGTCGCGGCCCATGCCCCAGACGAACATCGCAGCGAGGCCCGCAAAGATCAAAGGCGGCACTGCCAGCAGGGGCGAGAATTTAGCCATTCAGGCCCATCCTTTTTTCTTGCGCCTCAAGCTTGGTGCGCATCTTTGCACCACGGCGCAGAGTGGCCCAGATCAGTGCCGCAAGCAGCACAATCGTCACACCGTATGCCCCCAGCACCGTGCCGGCATATTTGCCAAGCTCAATCATCATTCCACCCTTTCGCGCGCTTCAAGCGCCCTCAGCCGCCGGGCCCGGATTTCGGTTCGGGTACGCACCAGCACCAGCGTCAGGAACAAAAGACCAAATCCCGCCATCGACACCCATAAGGGGAACGCGAAGACATCCGACACATGTTCTTCCCGGTCCAGCGACAATGACGCGCCCTGATGCAGGCCCTGATTCCAAAACAACACCGCATAACGCGACAATAGCGCAAAGACCGATCCGACCAGACACAGGACCGAGGTCAGATCCGCCGCTGTGTCAGGATCATCCACCGCGTTCCAAAGAGCTATGTAGCCAAGGTAGAACATAAAGAGGATCAGGAATGAGGTTAGCCGCGGATCCCACGCCCACCATGTCCCCCACATCGGCTGCCCCCAAATTGCGCCGGTAAAAAGCGCGATCAGGGTCATGGTGACGCCAACCGGTGCGGCAGCCTTGGCCACAAGCGCCGACACATGGTGCCGCCGGATCAGCCATATCAGCGACGCCACAAGCATCGCCGCCCACGCATTGATCGCCATCATCGCCGAGGGCACGTGGATATAGATGATCTTGACCGTGGATCCTTGGCGAAAATCATCGGGTGTGAAGAAAAACCCCCAGACAAGCCCGATCAACAGTGTCAGCACCGCAAGGCCTGTCACCCAAGGCAAAGCCATGGCTGAGGTTTGCATGAATTTCTTCGGATTGGCGTATTCCCAGATCGACATGGCACCCTTGTTGGCCCTTCGTTCGGGCACATAATCTTTCATATCACGAGCGATGCTAGCGCAAACCCGCGCGGATTGCCGCAGCCGCGGCGAAGGGCAGGATCGCCAGCACGCCCAAAGTGATGCTTGCCAACATCAAGAGCGGCGTCGCCACTGCCAACCCTTCCGCGCCGCGCCGCGCCGTTTCCGCACCGTAGATGAGTGTCGGAATGTATAGCGGCAAGACCAGCAATGACAAAAGTAACCCCCCCCGCTTCAAACCCACGGTCAGCGCCGCCCCAAAGGCCCCGATCACCGACAGCGCAGGTGTGCCAAGTGCCAGTGACAGCACGAGCGGGGCGAACCCTGCCTGGGGCAGATGCAAAAGCACCGCCAGCACCGGTGCCGCCAGCGTCAGCGGCAACCCCGTGACCAACCAATGCGCAATCGCTTTGATGGCGACCACGCCTTCCAGCGGAATGGGAGCCGTGGCCAGCAAATCAAGCGACCCGTCGTCACGGTCCAGCGCAAAGATCCGGTCAAGCGACAAGAGGCAAGCCAATAGCGCGCCCACCCACAAGATGCCGGGGGCAATGCGCGCGAGGGTCTGGCCTTCTGGCCCGACACCGAAGGGCACCAGAACTGTGACAATCAGAAAAAACGCAAGGCTCAGCCCAAAGCCACCGCCGGCACGCGTGGCAAGACGCAGGTCGCGCAGAAGAAGGGCGATCATTCAGCCCTCCGGTCTTTGTGGCAGCAGCCGGGGGCTGCCTGCCCCCGGACCCCCGGGGATATTTTTCCCAAGTGGATGCGGATATTTATCATATAAAGGCGTCCTCGAACC
>JBARVN010000227.1:0-6565 GCA_049646285.1 Albidovulum sp.
CCGCAAAACATCAAGGATGCCGCGATCCGCGCGATTGGCGAAGGCCGCACCAAATATACCGCCGTTGACGGCATCCCAGAGCTGAAGAAGGCCATCTGCGCCAAGTTCAAGCGCGAGAATGGTCTGGACTACACGCCGCAGCAGGTTTCGGTCGGCACCGGCGGCAAGCAAACGCTTTACAATGCGCTGATGGCCACGCTCAATCCGGGCGATGAGGTGATCATCCCGGCACCCTATTGGGTAAGCTATCCCGATATGGTCTTGCTGGCGGGCGGCACCCCGGTGGCCGTGGAATGCGGCATCGACAGCAATTTCAAACTGACGCCCGCGCAGCTGGAAGCCGCAATCACCCCGCAAACCAAATGGTTCATCTTCAACTCACCCTCAAACCCCACCGGGGCGGGCTACAGCCGGGCCGAGCTTAAAGGTCTGACCGATGTGCTGATGCGCCATCCGCATGTCTGGATCATGTCGGATGACATGTACGAACATCTGGTCTTTGACGATTTCGAATTTGTCAGCCCCGCCCAGATCGAACCGGGGCTTTATGACCGCACGCTGACCTGCAACGGCGTGTCCAAGGCCTATGCGATGACCGGCTGGCGGATCGGCTATGCGGCGGGGCCAGCCCATCTGATCAAAGCGATGCGCACGGTCCAGTCGCAATCCACCTCAAACCCCTGCTCGGTCGCGCAATATGCTGCGGTCGAGGCGCTGAACGGCACGCAAGATTTTCTGGCCGAAAACCGCAAGACCTTTCAGCGCCGTCGCGATCTGGTCGTGTCGATGCTGGGTCAGGCCAAGGGCGTCACCTGCCCGCGTCCCGAAGGGGCGTTTTACGTCTACCCGGATATTACCGGATGCATTGGCAAAACCTCTGCTGCGGGCACCGTCATCGTCGATGATGAGATCTTCGCCACAGCACTTTTGGAAGAAACCGGCGTGGCGGTTGTTTTTGGCGCGGCCTTCGGGCTTTCGCCAAACTTCCGCGTCAGCTACGCTACGTCTGACGCAGCACTGGAAGAGGCTTGTCAGCGCATACAGGCATTTTGCGCGGGGCTGCGATAGGGGGGCATATGGCCGGCGACTTGCCAGAGTATTACTACCGTATCCGCGAGAATGGCGCGGCGGTCTTTCGGGTGGATACCGATAACCGCCAACGCCGCATCGAGATGGATCAGATCGCCGTCGTCAATGTCCGCAACGGAGAGATCCGGCCGCATGGGGACCGGGTGCTCAGCCCCGAAGAAATGGCCGCAATCACCACTTGGCAGGCCGAGCGTATCGCACTTTTGGCGGCCCGTGATGTCGATGACATTCACCGCGCCGTGGACCATCTTAATCTGACGACGCAATGGGCCCAGTCAAAGGCCAGTGATGCGCAGTTGGAGGAAGTGACCGACGCGCTGCTCTTGGCGATGCATGATCTGCGCACGGTTCTGGTGCGCAAGAAATCCGATCGGCTGACAAAGGCTGCCGATGAGGGTCAACGAGACGGCTGAGGCCGGGCGCGGGTGCAAAACATGTCTTGACGCCGAAGGCGTCTCCGCTGGATCAGCTCTGGCCAACCGCGCCGCGCCCGCCCCAAAAGCGCGCCATCAGCAACACCGCCGCCACACTCAGCCCGATCACCAACCCCAGCCAAAGCCCGATCCCGCCCATCCCGAACCGGAAGGCCAGCAGATAGCTGGCAGGGATCCCCACAAGCCAGTAGCTGACCACCGCAATCACCATCGGAACCTTGGTGTCTTGCACCCCGCGCAAGAAGCCCAGCGCCATGACCTGTGCGCTGTCCGCCAGCTGAAACAGCGCCGCCATCGCCAAAAGGGCGGCCCCATATGCAATGATGGCATCAGCCTGAAGATTTTGCTGATCAAGAAAAAGCGCGATCATCGGTTCGGCATAGGTCAAAAACCCGATCATGACCAAAACCGCAAAGACAAACGACATGGCCATTGCCACCTTGGCCCCATCGCGCATGCCTTGTGGGTCACCCCGCCCGACGGCGCGCCCAACGCGCACTGTGGCTGCATTGGACAGCCCCAGATGGCACATGAATGTCACTGCGGTGATTTCAAGCGCGATACCGTGGGCCGCAAGCTCCATCGTGCCGATCCAGCCCATCATCAGGGCTGCGGCCTCAAAAAGCCCGCCCTCAAACAAGCCTGTCAGCCCGATCGGCCAGCCCAGCCGGTAGACCTGCCCAAAGGCGTGCCAGTCAGGCCGCCAGACGCGTTGAAACAGCAAGAACCGCCGCAGCGCCGGATGCCATGCTGCATAAACCGCCATCACCAGAAGCGTCAGGATCTGCGTGCCAACCGACGCAATCGCCGCCCCTTGCAACCCCAGTTCCGGCGCGCCCCAATTGCCAAAAATCAGCGCCCAGTTCAGCCCGATATTGACCACCACCCCGGCCAGCGTCGCCCAAAGCACGACGCCTGCACGTTCCAGCGCCGAAAGATAGCTTTTGAGCGCCATGATCAGCAGCGCCGGGATCATGCCAGCGCCTGCGATGCGCAGGTAATCCTGCGCGAGTGCTGCCACCTGATCCTCTTGCCCCAGGGCCAGCAAGATCGGCCCCGACCAGAACATCACCGGATAAATCGCCAAGCCGTACAGGGCCGACAACCACAAGCCCATACGCGTGTCCCGCCTGACCTGCGCTTCGTCGCCGCGCCCCAATGCCGATGCGACCATCGGCATGACGGCCTGTGCAAATCCCGACCCAAGGATAAACAGAATGAAGAATGTGGATGCGCCCAGCACAACGGCCGCAAGCTCTACCACGCCATACCAGCCGATCATCACCGTGTCGGTGACATGCAGTGCCATCTGCGCCAGATTGGAGCCAATCAATGGCACACCCAATGTCAGCAAGGCGCGCATATGGGCCGGATATGTCATGCGGTGCGTCATCCCCGAGCCATACGCCCGGCGTAGACGATGGTCCAGATGCCAAATCCTTGGGTCGAGACATAGATGCCGCCGCTTGCGGGCGCGTTTCCCTATAATTTACCGGGTGATATTGGGCCGGGCGTGCGTCCGGTGCCGCGCCAGTCACAGCCCCTCTTGCCGTGGCGGGCCGAAGCGCCGATATTCAGGGCATGAGTCTGCCCCCCGGTTTCCTTGATGAACTGCGCACCCGCGTGTCCCTTTCGGGCGTCGTGGGCCGTAAGGTGATCTGGGACAATCGCAAATCCAATCAGGCCAAGGGCGACATGTGGGCACCCTGCCCCTTCCATCAGGAAAAATCCGCCTCGTTCCATGTCGATGACCGCAAGGGCTTTTACTATTGCTTCGGCTGCCATCAGAAAGGGGATGCGATTTCCTTTCTGCGCGAGACGGAAAACCTTTCCTTCATGGAAGCGATCGAGGTTCTGGCCCGCGAAGCTGGCATGCCGATCCCCGACCGCGATCCGAAGGCCGCCGAGCGCGCTGACCGACGCTCTGAACTGGCGGCTGTGATGGATGAGGCCGTGCGCCACTACCGTTTGCAGCTTAAAACCAGCGCAGGCGCCGAGGCGCGCGACTATCTGGCGCGCCGAAAGCTGAGCGAGGCAGCGCAGGACCGGTTCGAGATTGGCTTTGCACCAGATCAGCGTCAGGGGCTGTTTTCAGCGCTTCAATCCAAGGGGATCGCCGCCGATCTTATTGTGGATGCCGGGCTTTGTGCAAAGCCCGATGATGGTGGCGCGCCCTATGACCGTTTTCGCGGCCGCATCATTTATCCGATCCGCGATGCCCGTGGCCGCTGCATCGGCCTTGGGGGGCGCGCGATGGACCCCAATGCGCGCGCCAAATACCTGAATTCGCCCGAGACCGAGCTTTTTGACAAGGGGCGCAGCCTTTACAATCATGCGCCGTCGCGCGAAGCGGCAGGCAAGGGTCAGCCGCTGATCGTGACCGAAGGCTATATGGATGTGATCGCACTGGTCGATGCGGGGTTTGAGGCCGCCGTGGCCCCTCTTGGCACCGCCGTGACCGAAGATCAGTTGCGGCTGTTGTGGCGCATCCACCCAGAGCCGGTGATTATGCTGGATGGCGATACCGCGGGCATTCGTGCGGCCACAAGACTGGTCGATCTGGCGCTGCCGCTGCTTGAGGCCGGGTTGGGCCTGCGTTTCGTGATCTTGCCCGAGGGCATGGACCCGGACGACGTCTTGAACCGTCAGGGGCGCGACGCGATGGCCACTATCCTCGCCGGAGCCGAGCCGATGGTGAACCTGCTGTGGCGACGCGAGACCGATGGCAAGGATTTTGACAGCCCTGAGCGTAAAGCCACCCTTGATAAATCCTTGCGCGCCGCAATCAAACGTATCGCCGATCCGTCGATCCGCACCCATTACGGCGAAGAGATCAAACGCCTGCGGTGGGAGTTGTTTGGCAAGGGCCGCAGCCCGACACAGCCCCGCATCGGCGCACGCACGGGCACCCGTGTGGGCGGGCGTTGGGTGCCGCCGCCCGCAGGCTCTTTGCCCGGAACGCGCGCGTCGCTTTTGGGCACCGCCGCGGGGCCGGAGGTGGAAGACTATCTGCGCGAAGCGATGATCCTGGCAATTTGCCTTGTGCATCCGGCCTGCATCGCGCGCTTTGAAAGCCAGCTTGAAATGGTTGAGATGCGCGATGACGGCCATGACCGGCTGCGCCACCTTCTGCTGCACCACGGGCATGATCCGGGGCTGGACCGGGAAACGCTGATGGCACAGGTTCAAACCGGTGCAGCACCCGATCTTGAAAAGCTCATGGGGCTTGCCCATGTGCAGATTGCACCCCCGGTGCGCTCCGAAACCGATCCGGAAATGGCGGCGATGTGTTTGGCCGAAGAATTGGCCAAATTGCATGCCAAACGTGGTGCTGCTGCCGAGGTTGAAGACGCCGCCGAAGATCTGGGCGGCCTTGCCGACGAAGGGCTGACCTGGCGGCTGTCGCAGGCCGCCGCTGCCCGCCACAAGGCTGGCAGGTCGAAACTGGATGATGTCAGCGCCTCGGGCGAAGACCGCGCAGCCCTTTCCGCCCAGCTTCAACAGCTGATCGACGGGGCGGCATGGGAAAAGAAGAAACGCTGAACCGGGCGCGCGGCGGAACCGCCCCCCTGTGATTCGGTTCAATGATTCGATACAACCCGGAAACCGATTCGCTACTACAGGTGATTCGCCCGATCTCGTGAAGGAGCCCACATGGCCGCCAAAGACGCCGTCGACCAGAAGCCCGAGACAGATGAAAACGAGCATACGCTTGATATGAGCCAGTCGGCTGTCAAGAAGATGATCGCCGATGCGCGTGAGCGCGGCTACATCACCTATGATCAGCTCAATCAGGTGCTTCCGCCCGAACAGGTGTCTTCCGAACAGATCGAAGACGTGATGTCGATGCTTTCCGAGATGGGCATCAATGTCATTGAAAATGACGACGCCGAAGAGGCGGACAATTCCAACGCGCTGGTCGAGACTTCAGGCTCCCGCGATGTTGCGGTGTCCACCACCACGGCCGAAGCGCTGGACCGCACGGATGATCCGGTGCGCATGTATCTGCGCGAAATGGGCACGGTTGAGCTTTTGTCGCGCGAAGGCGAAATAGCCATCGCCAAACGCATCGAGGCCGGCCGCAATACGATGATCTTGGGGCTTTGCGAAAGCCCGCTGACCTTTCAGGCGATTACCATCTGGCGTGACGAGCTTTTGTCCGAAGACATTCTTCTGCGCGATGTGATCGACCTTGAAACCACCTTTGGAAATTCGGTCGAAGAAGACGGCGAAGCGGTGGAGCCGGTTGTCGGGGGCGCAGCACCCGCCCAGCCCAAAAGCGGTGACGAGGCGCAATCTTTGGATGCCGATGGCAATCCTCTGGCCGCGGCCGATGATGACGACGATGACGATGACGAAGGCGTCAACATGTCGCTGGCCGCGATGGAGGCCGCCCTTAAGCCGCGTGTGCTTGAGATGCTGGACCTGATTGCGCACCACTACATCGCGCTTGCCGAAATGCAGGACCAGCGCATGTCGGCCACATTGAACGAAGATGACAGCTTTTCGCTGATCGACGAAAGTGCGTATCAAAAACTGCGCTCTGAAATTGTGGTTCTGGTGAATGAACTTCACCTGCACAACAACCGTATCGAAGCCCTGATTGATCAGCTCTACGGCATCAACCGCAAGATCATGTCGATCGACAGCAACATGGTCAAACTGGCCGATCAGGCCCGCATCAACCGCCGCGAATTCATCGACGAATATCGCGGCTATGAGCTGGACCCGACCTGGCTGGACCGCATGGCCGAAAAAGCCGGACGCGGCTGGCAGGCGCTGATCGAGAAAAGCCAACCGAAAGTCGAAGAGCTGCGCGCGGAAATGGCCACCGTCGGTCAATATGTCGGCGTCGATATTTCCGAATTCCGCCGCATCGTCAATCAGGTGCAAAAAGGCGAGAAAGAAGCGCGGCAGGCCAAGAAGGAAATGGTCGAGGCAAACCTGCGTCTGGTGATCCCGATTGCCAAAAAGTACACGAACCGCGGCTTGCAATTCCTTGATCTTATTCAAGAAGGCAATATCGGCCTGATGAAGGCCGT
>JBARVN010000228.1:0-3159 GCA_049646285.1 Albidovulum sp.
GTAACGCCGCGGGCCAAAAGTCTCTGAGCTAGGGCAACCGTCGCAGGCGTTTTTCCGGTGCCACCGGCATTCAGGTTGCCAATGCAGATCACCGGTGCGTCCGCTTGAAACGCCTTGCTCCGACCACCATCCAATCGTCGTGCTGTCGCTGCGGCATAGATCCAGCCAAGCGGTTCAAGCAGACGCGCGCACCAGGCAGGACGTTCGGGTGCCGTGTACCAGAAATCAGGTGCCCGCATCAGGCCGCCGCCATGGGAGGTGCCGCGACAGGTGCTGCGTCGAGCGTTTCGATGATCACTTGCATAACACGCTCCGCAACTTCGGCCCCGCCTGAAGATGTGGCCCAGGCGTTGTGTGCAAGCGTTGCTGCCTTGTCCGGGGCGATGAGGTCTGCAACCGCTTCGGCCAAAGCCGCAGGTGTTTCAACCCGGCGCGCCGCATTGGCTTCGTCCAGCCGATCATAGGCATCCGGGTAGGGGCCCGCATGCGGCCCGTGCAAGATTGCTGATCCCAGCGCTGCCGGTTCGAACGGATTGCGCCCGGCTGCACCTTCAACCAAAGTGCCGCCCATATACGTCACCGGAGCAAGCCGGTACCACAACCCCAGCTCACCCTCGCTATCCGCGACAAAAACCTGAACGTTTGGATCCGGCTCCTCATCGCGCGTGCGCAATGCGGTGACCCATCCTTCCCGCGCAATTCTGTCCGCCAATGCGGGCGCGCTGGCCGGATCGGCAGGCACAAGGATCAACAGTATCCGGTGCGCAAGCCGGATCGCGGATGTATGGGCTGCCAGAACCATTTCCTCTTCCGCCTGCGGACAGGCCACAGCCAGCCAGACCGGGCGGGTTTGCAACAGATCGGCCAGCGCCGCGCGTTCCGCTTCATTCCCGATCAATGGCTCGGTCGTCTCCTCAATCTGGCCCGACACTTCAACGGCGGCAGTATTCCGCGCCAGCCATTTCAGTCGCAGCGCGCTGTCGGCATCTTGAGCGAGGATCCGGGCAAATCTACTGAGCAAAGCAGCGGCCATACTCCGACGCCAACGCCAGCGTGCAAGGGCGGCAGCGGGCACCCGAACATCCGCCAACACAAGCGGAACGGCGCGTGCATGGGTTTCGACGATCAGCGCAGGAGGCAGGCTTGATCCGGTCAGTATCACAAGATCCGGGCGCCAATGATCCAGAAACGAACGCACCGAGGCCGTCCGGTCGGGTGGTAGTACATCCGCCTTTGCGCAATCAGGAAAACCCGGCAGTTCAGGCCGGGCGGCACCGTCTGCGGTGACAAGCAGATGAATGTCCGGGCGTTCGTTAGCCAGTTTTTGTGCCAGTTGCGCCAAGCTTGCGATGGCGCTGCCTTGACCCGCATGCACCCAGATCAATCGCCCTTCCGGGCGCGGATCACGGCGCGGGTGCGCCTCGACCCCGCCGCGGCCAGCCGCCATCATGTAAAGTGCTAGGGCTAATGAGCGTGCCATCGGCCTACAGGCTCAGAACCCAAGCTCTGCTGTGGGACCGGCGGCGGTACCTTCGTCGCGCAGCCGATGGATATGGGCGATGAAATAGCGGGTATGGGCGTCGTCCACGGTGCGGTGGGCTTCGGATTTCCAAGCGTTGTACGCCGATTGGTAATCGGGAAAAATACCGACGACATGGATGTTCGACGGGTCTTTGAACACCGATTTGGTTGGATCGGTCAGTTCGCCGCCAAAGACAAGATGCAGGCGCTGGGTCATTTCGGGCTCCGGGGTTCTGAGCATGGATTTGGCGCCACCCTATGCGATGGCGCCTTGGGTCTCAAGACAATGCCCTTGGAACCAGGAAGTCTGTGTTGCGGCCTGCCGGTTGCAGCAGGCCGCCAGATCCCAATCAGACAATAATGCCCCAAAGATCGATGCTGACCTGATCGCCGCTGTTGTCCAAATAGGAAACTTCGGTGCCGGCACCACCGGCAAGGGCCGAAGTGGCAAGCGCACCGGATGCGGCCAGTTCTTGCAGATCGGCAAGGCTGTCGGCCACCCAAGTGTTGAACGCCCCCGGCAGATAGGTCAGCGCATTGGCCGGATCGGTCGCATCGTCTGCCCACGCCGCCCCGAAATTGTGGAACTGCAGCACATCGCCTTCAAGAAAGTCGAGGTCAGTGATCACGTGATGATCGCCGTCATTATTATGGGCCGAGACCGCGTTGAAGCGAAACACATCAGCACCATCGCCGCCGGTGGCAACATCATCGCCACGGCGCAGAAAAATGACGTCATTGTTGTTGCCGCCATTCAGGATGTCATCGCCAGCACCGCCATTCAAAACCATCGGGGGGTCGATGACCGGAGCGGACAGATCGAGGTTCTGAAACAAGATCTCGCCAACCTCGCCGCCGCCCAGATCCAGCGTCAGCAGCGCGTCCGCGCCGACCTGCACGAAACTGAGCACATCACCCGCGGCGGATTGAAGGGCAGTCAGATCGCCCGCATCGTCAATTGTGCCGCCGCCGAGGGCCGGGATCGACCAGCCTGACAGGTTCAGGCTGTCGCCTCCTGCCAGATCAAAATCAGTGATGGTCAGGCGCTGGGTGCCAAAAGCGGTGTTGGCAAAGGCCGATCGGTCGATATTGATCGCATCGTCCCCGGACCCGGAGGAGATGGTATCAGTTCCGCTGCCTGCTGTGATCGTGTCGTTCCCAGCGCCGGAACTGATGGTGTTGCCGCGCCCGCCAGAGATATTGATCGTGTCGTTGCCAGCCCCGGTTGTGGCCTGCACTGATGGTCCGGTATCGGTCTGATCGATTCCGACAAAATCAACGTTCAAGGTGTTGTTGCCATCGCCCAGGTCAATGACAGAACTTGTGGTGTATCCGGGCATATTGAATCCATCGGCACCAGACCATGAGAGGGCAACCGTGTCATCATCTGCGCCGGAGTGGATGTTGTATACCGCACCGTAAGCGTCGTTGATGACCGCCGCGTTGGTGCCGCTTCCAAGATCGACCCTGATCGTTGCATCCATATCCTCAGGAAACTGGCCGGTGATATTGAGTGTGAGCTGATCGTCGCCCGCCCCAAGATCAATATCGGCAATCGCCCGGTACCCGGCAGAGTTTCCATTGTCGATGTCGAGCAGGATATCGACAGTGTCATTGCCGGAACCCGAGGTCAGCACC